>CAXQPR010000017.1:0-8809 GCA_964225855.1 Salipiger bermudensis
AGCTCTGGGACGAATACCGGGAAGAGGCGAAAGGTGAACTGGTCTGGGGGGCGAACGACGCAGCGGCCTTTGTGACCAAGAGCAAGGCCTGCCATGACGACGGCGAACTCGCTCTGGTGGCCCTGGTTCCAGGACACCTTTATTCCTGCGGCGTGCCGATCAGAGCTCTGACGGTCTAGCCCAGAGCGTCCTTCAGCTCACGCACCACCTGCCGCAACTGCATGGCTCCCTAGCTGGTGGTTATTCCGGTGGGCACAAGGATCAACAAATTGGAAGTGGTTGGTCCCTGCCGCAAGGCTCTAGATCGAAATACCGGTCGCAGCAGCAAGAGGGAGATCCAATGCATGTGCGTCGTCTGCGGCACCGTTGGGTGGTGGCAGAAAAGCAACTTTGGAGCTGGCCAAGCCAACTGCAACTGTCACCGTGAGGTTCAGCGAGGTCTGTCCAATACCCGTGTTGGAATCCTCTGGACCAGGGCCCGCAAACGTGCGCGGGAGCAGCAGATTCCTTTCGACATTGACCACTCAGACATCGAGATTCCTGAGGTCTGTCCGGTCCTAGGGATCAAGTTGGAACACGCCACGGCGGAGAGCCAACAGGTTGAAAGCTGATGCCAAGACAGAGGAGATCGAGCTGCTTCTGAATTGGATGAAGTCACACTCGGAATTTGGAGCAAAGTGATGGCCCCCACACCTGAAGGGACTGCCAAGAGAGAACAGACCTTCCGTCGCCAGTCGATGGAGGCCAGAGCTGCTGCTGCGGGTCTCAGGCAAGAAATTCGATCAGGTCACCGTCCATAAGAACGAGATGCCTGGCGCATACAACTGAGCCGAAACCAGTCAGTCGCTCCTAGTCTGGACTCATCTCAAGAAGGAGGCCCCGTGGCCACCTGTCATCTGCCGGCACCCGGGGTTGAGAATCCCTCGGCGTTGGCGTTTCATCAGCTCAAAGAGATGTTGCAGGCCGATTCCGCCTTTGCCCAGGCCCTGCGAGCCACAGAGTCAACGGAAGCGGCGGCAAGGTTGGCGGCAGAGCACGGCGTTCAGGTGTCGCCCGAGGCGCTTTGGCGTCATCGCGGCACCCTGGAGGCTGGCGGCCTGCCCACCTGGCGCGGCTGAGGAGTTTGAACTGAAGCAAATTCTCCCGATTCGGGGGGATCGCTCAAGCTCATGGAGGCAATGCGGAGATGTCCTGTGCGATCTCTATTTCTCGCTGTGCACAGCGGATTGCCTATGGAGTGACAGACCCGCTGACCACTGCTAGGTGGCGGGGAGTGTTGAGACCGTGGCGACTGCGTCAGGCATCGCCCCTACAAGGACTACGAGTAGACCTTGGCGATTAGCGGACCAGCTTCTTCGTCAGACAGAAGTGGAGTCACCTCCCAATCCAGGCACTCAGCCCACTCAGCCGCATGCTCGTAGCAGGCAGATGCGTCGTCCGCCTCAACAAGAATCCAACCTTCTACCGAGCCAGGTGCGTGGAAGCGTTTCCAGGACTTGCACTCGGGGAAAGGGGCACATGTCGCAATGAACTTTTTGGCGGCAATTTCGTGATAGCCGGTCTTGAAAGACCAGTGCATCAAAAAGGTCATGGAGAAGTTCCTGACGCATGCACACTGACCGCAACGAAGCAAATACGTGCGTATCAACCGAAACTAACCAGCGTTTGGCATGGGCCAAGACAGCTTTCCAGCTCAGATCTCGCAGCAGGGAGCTGTTGAAGTGAAGGACCTCCGTCACGGAAATGGAGCCGTCACTCCTCAGCAATGTCGGCACATTGGCGAGAGCGAACTAACCGCAGAAATCTTTTGCGTTGCCCACTGTCCTGCGGACTCGGCTCTAGTTCATCTCGATCAACATGCCAGCCAGCGACGAGTCGCTCATCTACTTCTTCGATGTCCATGGTCAGGATGGACTCCTCAGAAACTCCTGGTCTTGAGCCAGCTGCATCATGCGCAGGGTCTCGTAATCAGTGGTGCACTCAGCACAGGTGCATGGAACACCGTGCAGATCCCAGCGGTCCAGCATGTAGCCAGTCAGCTCGGCTTGGTCTCTGTGGAACTTGGTCACAGCGAGGTGACGAAGGTCAGGTAAACGCTCTCGTGGATCAGATCGAGAAGCAGTAGTGAAAACCGCCCATGTCCTGGAGAACACACTTTTTTTGGTAGCCATTGCTCCCCGATCGCTTTATTTCTGCCAGTTTCAAGCTGAAGGAGAAGTTTTTCGGAAACTTGTTGTTGTGACGCAGGAAAGTGCTTAAGAAGAGAACTGATTCAACTTGCCAGAGGCCATGCACGGGTTTGACATAACCGCCCATACCCCTAGCGGCGAGAAGCGCATTCATTTTGTGGCTATCAACGAAGCGGTTGCCTTGGGCCTTGCGAAGCGATCCTTCGGCGATTATCCCCTCACGATTCGCAAGTACTACGGACCGACCCGCAGACAGCGGGAAGCAATATTTGTCCAGGACTAGCGTAACGCCCAGCGGACGGAGAAGAGGCTGCTGCAATCCTGCTCCAGTACAAAAAAGTGCCCCGGTAAGCGATGGCTTGACGGCGAGAAACGCCTCAATCTCGGCATGCCACTTAAATTTGCGGGAATGTACGTGTTTATGCGAACTGAACGCATCTCGTGTCGCATCAACCTGCCGGGGATTGCCTCTCTTCATCAAAAGCGAAGGTTTTTCATAGGAAGCCGACCTGCCCAGGCGCAAAAAGCATCTATTTTTAGTGCCAGATCGCTTGGCACGAGTGCAAGTGGGGCTCCGGCCTCCGGAACCACAGGCAGCTCATAACGCCGGCAGCGTGGTTCCGATAACTGTTCCTACAGCAATCGTCCCCATCACAAGCAACAGCAGCCAGTTCACAGCTCAGGCCGCTTTGTCATTTGCATGCTGCTGCTCTGTTTTGAGTTTTAGCCACATCGCTTTCTCAAGCACTGTGAGCTTTGGGGACTTTTCATTGAGTACTGCTCTGGCACGCTCCTTGGCAGCCTGAATAACCCGAAGCGTTGGATCTGTTCGATCGAATGCCATGTCCTCGTGATTGACGAGAAACGCAAGGTAATGACGTCATAAATTCCTGCAACCAATGACAGGAACTGCTCACCCAGCTCGCACCAGCAATAGCGCTTTGACGCCAATGACACCGTTTTGACCTCCATTGGTGGTGTGATCCCAAGGAGATTCAGTTGTTTTTACCCAAGTCAGCCGCGTTGATCGACCTTGTGCATCCCTTCCACAGGCACGAACGTGTTCTCCATCGAAAGACTGACCTGCAAAGGCTGGAGGCAAACCGAAGAACATCCAGACCACGACCTTGCCCACTTGCACGCACGGCTGAAGAATTTCGCGGATGGCTCTACCTACAGAGTCATCGACCCTGACCAGACCATGGTTTGCCTGTTCTCAGGCGGCGCCACGGAGTGCTGGACAATGGATCACGTGAAGGTTGGGTGAGTCCAGGGCTGCTTAATCGCTACAGCTCCCCCGGCTTCAAAGGCGCCGCATCGGAAGGATGTGGAAGTGGCTAGGGGGTTATGACCACCGTTCGGTTCGAGACAGTTCACATCTCGTCCATTGGATTAATGGCAACGCCCGTGCAATCAGGCAATGGCTCCCTGGCTCATAGCGGTCGACGGCGCGATCGCCGATCTATGTGCAAGCTTCGAGAATGGAAACGAGTTTCAGCACCCGTCCTAGCGACGAGGATTTAGCCCTTTTGTGGCCGAAAACCCCCTACAACTGCTGGATGGGGGGCGACTTTGTATTGCCGTGCAGGTGTGAGCTGTGCGCTGCTCACCGACGCTCACGCTGGGAAGAAGAAGAGGAGTAGCGCCCAAGAGCTCCCCAACCCACTGCTCAGTAGCGGGGAGTGCGAGGTGGGGGAGCTATGGCACTCCCCCATTTCGGGTCACGGTGCTTGCACCTGCCTTTCCCTGAGCGGTTATGGCCTAGGTCTGCTCAGACGCGAAAACAGGAGCTTTCGCCCACGTTTTGCCCAAGCTTTAGAAAAAGCAATTGCTACTGAAGCCAGAGCCATGTCAATAGTGCTGTTCTTCCAAAGAACACGCATCCATGACCGAGAGATTGGCATCGACAACGGCCAGCCTTTCCATGATCAACGTCAGGTCGACATCGGACAACTCACCGTTGCATGTCCACTTCATACACGTAGATCCAATGCAATCAGGTCGGTTTTGATGTGCTTCTAACCGTTGTGGCGTGAGGCAGGTCATCTCTGCACCCTCGACTTTGGTTGAGACCACTCTTCTGGTAAACCCATAGGTACCGATACCCCCTAATGGGGGCATCGGGATTGGCCAAGATCGAGGAGAATCAGCCAATAGACAACACCTTGCTCCACCTTCTCTGACGCCTACTTCGGCCTGGTAAGCAGCTGTCCGGAGTGGATTGCTGATTGCCGAGTGATTTCTTTGAATCTGCCAATACCTCTGGCTCACGTGATGCAGATTGATCAGGAGTTCACACGACTGCGCAACGACAACTCTGCCAACTAGACATGTCGCTCGATCAACTCAAGGCCTTTCTGGCACGCCTGCAGGCCGATGAAGCCCTGAAGCAGCAGGTGCTGGCCGCTGCGACCGCCGATGACGTCGCCCAGATCGGCCTGAAGCTGGGCTTTGAGTTCTCCGGTGATGAACTGCTGCGGGTCTCAGGCAAGAAATTCGATCGGGTCACCGTCCATAAGAACGAGATCCCTGGCGAATACAACTGAGCCGAAACCAGTCAGTCGTTCCTAGGCTGGACTCATCCCAAGAAGGAGGTCCCATGGCCACCTGTCATCTGCCGGCACCCGGGGTTGAGAATCCCTCGGCGTTGGCGTTGCATCAGCTCAAGGAGATGCTGCAGGCCGATTCCGGCTTTGCCCAGGCCCTGCGAGCCACAGAGTCAACGGAAGCGGCGGCAAGGTTGGCGGCGGAGCACGGCGTTCAGGTGTCGCCGGAGGCGCTTTGGCGTCATCGCGGCACCCTGGTGGCTGGCGGCCTGCCCACCTGGCGCGGCTGAGGAGTTTGAACTGGAGCAAATTTGCCCGATTCGGGGGGATCGCTCCAGCTCATGGAGATGTCACGGGAGCAGACATAAGCCGTATCTGCTCTCTTCCATTCCCGTGCCTGCATTTGAGCCAACCGGGCAAGCAGGTCTCTCCGACCAGGTGGCCGTTGAGAGAGCCGACACTTGGCTGGCCATCTGGCCGTAACCCCTGTCTGCCTGCCTGATTTCGCTAGATCAACTGCGGTGTAGGCGAGCGGAGCAGACAGTATCTGTGACCGCTCCTGTCTGAGTTGACCTGCCGAGGGCAACGGCTATTGGTGCAGTTGCAATTGATGCGTTCGTGACATGACTTGGGGACTTCAGGCTGGGGGTGGCACCCCAGCTTTTTATGTGATCCCACGGGGATCGCTTTTGTCAGCAGGACCAAGCGCGGTAATGCCCATGGCCGCCCACGCTGGACAGAGCGATAACAAGATCGAGAGCGACATTTGTGTCCGTCGCACTCACTCAGGGAGTTCGTGTTCACTCCCGCAACGGTGTCCCGGCTCCCTACCCCATCTATGCCTGGATGCTTGTTGTGCCCTGAGATATGAGCAGCAGTACCCATTGCTCCTTCCGTGGGATCCGCTTCTATCTGTGTAGAACATGGTTTACGGGCCACCTTCACCGGGTGGCTTCTTTCTTGCCGTGACCAGATCACTCCGGGCGCCATTCCGGCACTGATCTCACTGTCATGGACGACGCCTGCGTATCCCTGCCGATCACGCTTCCGTTGAGCCTCGCTGAGAAGCGAATCTTCAGGCCGGCCGGGAAGATGGGTGAATGAGATCAGTGGGGTCCAACCCCTCAGCAAGACGGCAGACCGGGATCATGAACAGCATCGGCAACGCACAGACCAGCAAGAGGGAAGCATTGAGTGGTCGCGTTCCAAAGAACGCATTCATCCAAGCCGTCTGACTGAAGAGCCACTGCAGAGCAAGCGTGGCCATCACTCCGAGAGGCACCGCCGGCGAGGTTCTCACTTTCGACCAGGGGATCGGCCAGAGGCTGCGCCAGTGACTGATTTTCCACAGATAGACCAAATGCGCCAGGACCAAACCTTGGACGGCCATGGTGCGGGCCAACGGCAGATCACCAAACTGCTGCTCGCCCCAAAAGAACAACCCGAAGATCACAGACCAATTGAAAAGGGAGACCAGAAGCACACGGCGAATTAATCCCGGACTTAAGAGGGGTTCCTCCGGCCGGCGTGGGGGTTGGCTCATCAAGGCGGGGTTGTGAGGCTCGAAAGCCAAGGCGATCGACATCGTGAGTGAACAAATCATGTTCAGCCACAACACCTGTAAGGCACTCACAGGCAGAGCTGTTCCAAGCAGCGCTCCCATCAAGATGGTCATCGAAGCGCCACCGTTCACAGGGAGAACGAAGGCCAGGGTCTTGCGCAAATTGAGATAGACGCCGCGTCCTTCCTCAACGGCCGCCTCAATCGTCGCGAAGTTGTCGTCAATCAAGAGCATGTCAGCCGCCTGACGCGCGACCTCGGTCCCACTTCGGCCCATGGCGATACCGATGTCAGCTTGCTTGAGGGCAGGGGCATCGTTCACCCCATCGCCGGTCATCGCCACCACCTCGCCATTGGCCTGAAGCGCCTCAACCAGATGCAGCTTCTGTGCTGGGGTGATCCGCGCGAAGACATCCACCGACTCGACCACCTCAGCAAGTGCATCGGGCGATAAAGGATCAAGAGCCGTTCCACCGATGGCCTTGATCTCCGAGGACGCGCCGATGCCCATCAACCGAGCAATCGCCACGGCTGTTTCCAGGTGATCTCCAGTGATCAGCTTCACCCTGATCCCAGCCGACCGGCAGGCAGCTACCGCTTGGATCGCCTCAGGGCGTGGGGGGTCCTGCATCCCTTGCAAACCCAAGAAGGTCAGGTCGCCATTGAGGTGGTGATGCTCCAGTTGCTCCTGTCTAGGCCCCCCCTGGCCGATAGCGAACGCCAACACGCGCTCGCCTTGGCCGGCCATCGCCGAAACCGCCTCCTGAATGGCTGATGCGTTGAGCTCCCTGTGCTCCCCGTGCTGATCCAACTCATCCGAGCAGCGCTGAAGAACGGCCTCCACAGATCCCTTCAACAAGATGCGCTGCTGGCCATGCAAGGTGGCCATGTATTGCTGCTCTGATTCGAAGGGAATGACATCCCTACGGGGGTAGTCATCGTGGGCTGAACCATGACTAATCCCCACCCGTTGCGCCGCCTCCAACAGGGCCGTCTCGGTGGGATCGCCAACCCATCCACAGGCTCCACTCGCGCGGGCGTCGTTGCACAGGAGGCCAGCCAGAAGTGTTTCGTGCAGGGCAACGTTTAGCCCCCCAGCCGGCTGATCAGCGGGCCAAAGCTCATGCAGCGCCTGCAACACTCCGGCCGCATACACATGCTGGACGGTCATCCGGTTCTGGGTGAGAGTCCCGGTTTTGTCGGAGCAGATCACCGTGGTGCTGCCCAGGGTCTCAACCGCGGGCAACTTGCGGATGATGGCCTGGCGTTTAGCCATGCGATGAACGCCAATCGCCAAAATAATGGTGATGATGGCGGGCAGTTCTTCAGGAATCGCGCCAACGGCTAACGCCACCGCCCCGTCAAACATTTCCGCAAGATCTCTGCCTCGGGCCAGGCCAACCGCAAAGGTCAGAGCAGCCAGCAGCACAATCAGTCGCAGCAACGTTCGACTGAAACCCGACAACTTGCGGGTTAACGGCGTGGAGAGATTGACAGGGCGATTCAAGGATGCGGAAATCTGGCCCACTTCAGTGGCATCCCCCGTCGTGACCACCACTCCAGTTCCCTGGCCTGCGGTCACAAAACTCCCCGCATAAGCCATACAGCTGCGCTCAGCGAGGGGCACAGCAGGATTCAACGGTTCCGTCCCTTTCTGTACAGGCAAAGACTCGCCGGTGAGGGCTGACTCATCGGTTGCCAGCGACCGGGCCGTGAGGAGCCGCAGATCCGCTGGGACCTTCGAACCAGCCTCGAGCTGAACCAGATCCCCTGGCACCAACAGCTCTGAATCCAAGCGCTGGAGGGACCGGTCTCGAAGCACCACAACATCCGTGCGGACGCTCTCAGCAAGGGCCGCGATGGCACTCTCGGCTTTGCCTTCCTGGACCGTGCCAATGACGGCGTTGATGCAGGTGACGCTGATGATCACCAGCGCATCCTGGGGGTCGCCAATCGCCAGCTTGATGGCTCCAACCAGGAGCAGTGTGATCAGCAGCGGGTTGTCGAACTGCTGAAGCAAGCGCAGCCATAACGGCTTCTGCGGAGCTGGACTGAGCCTATTGGGTCCCTCCTTTTGAAGGCGTGCCTCCGCCTCCTCTTGGGCTAGACCACAAACGAAATCAGTCTCCAGTGCAGCGATCACCTCCTCCGCACTCAATACATGCACAGAAGCGAGAGATCCCGGCATCGCGGCAAGGCTGAGGTGCCCTAGCCATAGCTAGAGCAGCTGAAAAGGTCTAGACCGCGAACTCGGCGATGACCTTGCCCCCTTACGGCCCTAACGAACGAACAGCATCTCTTGGTAGTAGGAGATGGCCTTAAAGGGCAAATAACGAGATGGGCAGGTACTTACCACCACCGCATCAGAGTTGGTGCAAGATCGACGCAAATCTGGGAGTTCCGCCCCCCTAACGACCTTCTCTGCTTAGCCCAGCGGATTTCATCCCACGAGGCCAGGATCCGCCGAATTCATGGTGCTGAACTCAGCATCTAGGAGAAGGAGCAAATCCAGTT
>CAXQPR010000018.1:0-22800 GCA_964225855.1 Salipiger bermudensis
TTTCTCGGCCTGCTCGAGGGAGTGCTTGCGAACGAAGTTCTGTTCGAGGGGCTCTTCGGCTTCGGCCGCCATCTTTACGCCTTGGTCGATCAAGGCCATCTGGTTGATGAACAGGTCACGGAACACACCGGAGCAGTTCACCACCACATCGATGCGGGGACGACCCAGTTCCTCAAGGGGAATCAGTTCCAGTTTGTTCACCCGGCCAAGGGAATCGGGCACAGGACGCACACCGATAAACCACAGAATCTGAGCCAGGGATTCGCCGTAGGTCTTGATGTTGTCGGTGCCCCAAAGCACGCAGGCAATGGTTTCCGGCCAGGTGCCTTGTTCTTCTTTCTGGCGCTCAATCAGTTTGTCGACCACACCCTTGGCAGCAGCGACGGCTGCCCGGGTGGGGATCGCTTGAGGATCCAGGGCATGGATATTTTTGCCACTGGGCAGCACGCCAGGATTACGGATCGGGTCTCCACCGGGGCCTGGAAGTACATACTCGCCATCAAGCGCGCGAAGCAGACTTTCCATTTCCATGTCTGCGCATACCTGCTCGAGGCAGAAGCGCAGATAGGCAAACAGCTTGTCGAGCTCAACTGAGTCGATGCTGGTGAAACCAGCATTGCAACAGGCACGCAACCAGGGTGTGGGCAGCTTGAAGCCGAACTTGGTCAGCAGATCCATCAACCAACCGAAGTTGCCGCGCAGGTTCACCCGTCCGTCTAGGCCGGTGAGTGAACGCACCATTGAGCCGATTGCGGCACGGCTGGTTTCCGTAATCGTGCGATTGAGCTCGACATCGGCGAGGACGCCTTCGTCGTTGCCTTTATAAATGTCTTCGATCGTGCGGCCCATGGCTTCAGCCAGCAGACCCGGAAGGGAGCGAAGACCATCCTCTTCACGCTCGAGCGCAGCGATATTCACCAGCGTGGCAACCGCTTCTTCTGCAGTGGGAGGTTTGCCAATGGTGTGCAAACCACAAGGAAGGAGACGGCTTTCGATCTCCATCAGTTGGCGATAAACCGCGCCAACCAGGGCATCACGGCCTTCAAGATCGAGACTCGAAGAATCGTCGTCAGGCAGGTCGACGTCTTTGTCGAGATTGCACTGACGGGCCGTTTCAACAATCGTGTTGACGATCTGAACGCCACGACCGCCCTCGCGCAGTTGTTGGTAAGAACCAACAAGCTCACCAAGCTCCTTGAGGCCCTTGTAAAGGCCAGCATTTTCAGCCGGAGGGGTGAGATAGCTGATGGTTGAGGCATACCCCCGACGCTTGGCGATGGTGGCCTCGGAGGGGTTGTTGGCCGCGTAGTAGTAGAGGTTTGGAAGCGCCCCGATCAATGAATCGGGGTAGCAGGTTTCGCTCATACCCATCTGCTTACCGGGCATGAACTCGAGTGAGCCGTGGGTTCCGAAGTGGAGCACCGCGTCGGCTTTCCAGATTTTCTCGAGATAGGTGTAGTAAGCCGCGAATCCGTGATGGGGGCTGGCGCTGCGGGAATAAAGCAGACGCATGGGATCACCTTCGTAACCAAAGGTGGGCTGCACACCAACGAACACGTTGCCGAAGTGCCGGCCATAAACCAGCAAATTCTGGCCGTCGCTGTTGAGGTTGCCCGGGGGTTTGCCCCAGTTCTCCTCGAGGCGTTCGGAGTAAGGCGTCAGGCGCTCGTACTCTTCAACACTCATCCGGTGAGCGATCGAGAGCTCGGGAGCTCCCTGCATGGCCTCGGGATCGTTGATCACCGCTTCCATCAGGGTTTTGGCGTCACGTGGCAGGTTCTGCACGTCGTAGCCCTTGGCCTTCATCTCCTCCAGCACACGGTGGATGGAGCCGAAAACATCGAGGTAGGCAGCGGTGCCGACATTGCCTTTGTCGGGGGGAAAGCTGAACACCGTGATGGCGAGCTTTTTGTCCTTACGGGGCTTGATGCGCAGCGATGACCAGCGGATTGCGCGCTCTGCAATGGCATCCACCCGGTCTTGCAGCGTGTGTGCTTTGCCGGTGGCATCGTCACGTCCCGAAAGCACGATTGGTTCGATAGCGCCATCCAGCTCAGGAATCGCGATTTGCAGCGCAACTTGAACAGGGTGCAAGCCCAGATCGCTGTCTTCCCATTCCTGGGTGGTTTGGAACACCAGCGGCAGGGCGACCATGTATGGGCGATTCAGACGCTTGAGGGCATCGATTGCCTTGGGGTGATCCTGACGAGCAGGCCCACCGACAAGAGCGAAGCCGGTCAGCGACACCACGCCATCAACGAGGGGTTGCTCAGGATTCAGTGGGTCGTAGAAGAACGTGTTGACCGGTTTGGAGAAGTCAAGACCCCCGCAGAAGATCGGAAGCACGCGAGCGCCTCGGAATTCCAGTTCCTGGATCACGGCCACGTAGTGGGCGTCATCACCAGTCACGATGTGACTGCGCTGAAGCACTAGTCCGATTACCGGGCCTTTGCGGGCCTCCTCACTGAGGTCCTGGCGGCTTGCTGTCCAATTGAGGTATTCCTTCAGGTCCTCAAACATGGTTGGGGCCAGTGGGTGCCAAATGCCCAGATCAGGGAACACCTCGGGGTCCGCCACCTCCAACGCGGGGCGATTTTCACCTTCCGCCGCCGGGAAGACGTATTTATCCGCAAGCATCAAAAGGAAGTTGCGGAGATTGTCTGGGGTACCACCCAACCAGTACTGGAAGCTCAGCATGAAGCTGCGAGCGTCCTGAGCCTTCTCCACGGGCAGGTACTTCAACACCGTCGGCAGGGTGTTGAGCAGCTTGAGCATGGCGTCTTGGAAGCCGGCACCGCCCGACTCCTTCCGCTTCTTCATGAAGCCGGCAATGGCGCTCTTGCTCTGACCCAGCTGGGCCATGGAGAAGCTGCCCAGCTTGTTGAGGCGCATCACCTCTGGCATCGAGGGAAACACCACAGCGGCTTTGAGCCGATCGCGGTGGGGGGTGACAGCGTCCACCACTTTTTGCGCCAGATCTTCAATGAAGATCAGGGAGGCCACGAACACATCGGCCTGGGCGACGTCGGCACAGAAATCCGCGTAGTTGTCAGGATCTCGAAGTTCCTCAATCAGGTACCCGCTGAGATCGATGCCCAAGGGACCGTTCTGAGCATTCAGGCTGGTAGCGGCCTGCGTGAGGGCGTTTTGGTATTGCGGTTCAAGCACCACATACACAGCCTTCATGACTGATTTGTGGTTGTTGGGCTCAGCAGGAACGACGCGGCGATCAGAAGAGCGAACCTGCGTGAACATCAGCGTGCATTGAGCTATGTGAAGACACTACGAGAATGGAGGCCCTGCCGCGAGTTTCGGGTTTAAGGCGTTACAGAGTCGTTGCTTGCTCCGGGTTGCCGATCAGCCCAAGACTTTTTCGGGGTATCGGGCATGATTCGAGCTCTGTGATGTCCTACCGCCATGACTGAGGCTCCTTCGACCGCTCGAATCCACGTGGTTGTCGCTGGAGCGCTGGGACGGATGGGCGCTGAGGTGGTCAAGGCCGTTGTCGGTTCAGACGATTGTGAGCTGGTTGGGGCCATCGACACCACTCCCGGTCAAGAGGGCGTTGACGTGGGAGAAGCCCTTGGCCTGGGCGCCCTTGATGTGGCGGTGACCGCCGATCTCGAAGGTTGTCTCTGCGCCGTCAGCCAGGCCGTTCGTGATCAGGGGCCAGGGGCGGGGGCTGTGATGGTGGATTTCACGCACCCATCCGTCGTTTACGCCAATACCCGGGCCGCTATCGCTTATGGGGTGCATCCCGTGATCGGCACCACAGGTCTGTCTCCGGAGCAGTTGCAGGATCTTCAGGTGTTTTCCGAAAAGGCTTCCGTGGGTGGCGCTGTGATCCCTAATTTCTCCGTGGGCATGGTGCTGTTGCAGCAGGCGGCTGCCGCAGCTGCGCGGTTTTATGACCACGCTGAGCTCACCGAGTTGCATCACAACCGCAAGGCGGATGCTCCCAGCGGCACCTGCATCAAAACGGCCGAGTTGATGGAGGAGCTGGGTAAAACGTTCAATCCGGCCGAGGTGGACGAGCACGAATCGTTGGAGGGCAGTCGCGGTGGAGTGCGTCCCAGTGGCCTGCGTCTGCACTCTCTGCGCTTGCCCGGACTGGTGGCCCATCAGGAGGTGATGTTTGGAGCCCCTGGTGAGACCTACACCCTTCGCCACGACACGATTGATCGCTCGGCCTACATGCCAGGGGTCTTGCTGTGCATCAGCAAGGTGCGTCAGCTTGGGGGACTCGTTTATGGCCTCGAACGGCTGCTCTGAATCCTTGCTGCCGTTCCGTCTTTACTGATTCATGCTGATTCCCCTGAAACCCGGAGAACTTCAGCGCCTGATCCCAGCGGTGGGCACCAGCACGCAGTTTGCGGCCTGCTTGGGCGATCCGCGCAAGATTCTGCAGCGGTTGTTGATCGCTGCGATTGGCGGTGTCATCAGTTTCCTGATCTACAACCAGGCGCAGCTAGGCAGCCGCTGGGGCCCCTTCTGGCTTTTGCTCAGCGTCGTGTTTTTTCTCTATCTGCTTTGGGGGCCGATTCTTGAGGCGGGACGCCGCAACGCAACGTTGCGCCGATACCCCGCAGCAGCCCTCTTTGATGGTGAAGTGTCCGATGCCTTTACTCAGGAACGGGTCGAAAGCCGGCGGGAGCAGGCCAACAAGCGTGGTGATCTGGAGTTGGTGGAGAACCGCCGCACCTGGTTAGTGCTCGAGCTTTCGGATGAAGACGGTTATCTCGGCCGCTTGAGTTTCCCGATGACCAAGCAACACGGTCAGATCCGGCCCGGGGCTCGTGTTCGCTGCATTGTGCTCAGTGACCGCAAGGACTTTTCGCGTGTTGCTGCTTTGACCGATGCCTGGCTGCCTGGACTGCGGCTGTGGGCAGGGGAGTACCCCTTTTTACTCAGGCCGGCTTTTGAAGAGCTCTGCCAGCTGCGACTGACGGGTCGTCGCCAGCGTTAATCCTCGCCTTCGCCACCAAGAAACCGGTTTCGCAAAGTTTCGTAATATTGGGTTACACTGCTTAAAGAGGCGAACGAACCATGACCCAGTCCACTCCTTCCAGCACTCCTGTCATTCGTGGTGCTGCCGTCACCACCGAGGACGGAGGACGTCTGAACGCTTTTGCCACCGAGCCTCGGATGGAAGTGGTTGAGGTGGAAAGCGGTTGGGGCTTCCACGACCGTGCAGAGAAGCTGAACGGCCGGATGGCCATGCTCGGTTTCATTGCCCTGCTTGCCACCGAATTTGCTTTGGGTGGAGAGGCTTTCACCCACGGCCTGCTTGGCCTGGGCTGATTTGATGGTTGGAGTTTGAGCACCCACGGTGCCTCATTCCTCCCCTATGGCTGGATTGTCTGCTCACACCCTTGAGCAGTCATTGACCGACAGAGAGCCCTCTGGCTCTTTGTCGGTTTCTGTTTGTGGAGCAGGTCCGACTGGAGCATTGCTTGCTCTGGGCTTGGCGTCGTTGGGCTGCGACGTTGAGCTTTTCGATCCCTTATCCAAGGCTCAGATTGCATCTCGCAGTCGTGCATATGCGATTACGCACTCCTCCAAGCGCCTGCTGCAACGCCTCAATCTTTGGTCTGATCTGCAACCCCATTTGGTGCCCTTCACCAGGTTGCGGCTTGAGGACCAGGCCGTAGCACCTCAAGTGTGGTTTGGTCTCCAAGACCTCGCCCCAGTCAATCGTGGGTCGGGGGCGATTGGTTGGATTCTTGATCACAAGCCACTGATGCAGCTGCTCCTGGAGCGACTGCAATCCCATCAGGGCCTTGTGCTGCGGCTTGGAGAGACGGTTGCGACTGATGATTCATCGGCGATGCAACGGTTCGACCTGCAGATCGCCTGTGATGGACCCCGCTCACCCCACCGCCAGGCATGGGGTCTTCCTTTCTGGTCGATGCCCTATCGGCAGGGCTGCCTGACGATGAAAGTCCTGTTGCGCGGGGCTGCCGTGGCAACGGCCTATGAAATCTTCCGCAGCGAAGGCCCCTTTGCTGTGCTCCCGCTTGGGGGCCAGATCTTCCAGTTGGTCTGGAGCGCCCCCTTCAACCGCTGTCGCGAGCGGGCGTCGATGGAGCCAGCGGCCCTGCTCGATCTGCTGGCAACGGTTCTGCCGGTTGGCATGAACCCCGATGCTCTACTCGACCAGCCCCTGGCGGTCCCGCTTCAGTTGAGCTTGGCGCCCCAGCTTGGCCGTGGCCACCGGTTGTTGGTTGGGGAGTCCGGTCATCGTTGTCACCCAGTGGGTGGTCAAGGGCTCAACTTGTGCTGGCGTGATGTCAGTGATCTTCTGGATCTGGTGGCGCTACAGCGCAAGCGGCAGATCTCGCTTCCCCGTTTGGTGCGCCGTTACAGCCGCCGTCGACTGCCTGACCTCGTGCTGATTGCTTTGAGCACGGATGGACTGCTCCGCCTTTTCTCCAATCGCTTCTGGCTCTTGCTCCCCTTCCGAAGCATCGCTTTGTGGCTGCTGCAGCGTCTCGCCGTTCTGCGCAGGCTTTGCCTGCAGGCGATGAGTGATGGCCCGATGACAATTGTTCTGCCTTCGCCACAGTGGGGGGAAGGAGGTGGTTGTCATGGTGTTCAGCAGTGATCCTCAGCCCCAAAACTCCCCACAGCTGCTGCGCTTCCTGCGTGAGAAGCTCGGCCTGAGCGAGAACGCGTTGCAGCTTGGGCAACGCCAGGCCGAGCTGGAGCAAGCTCCTCTTCCCGTGGTGTTGTGGAGCTTTGGCTTACTCACCCTGGCGCAATATCAGCAGGTGCTCGATTGGGTGCAGGATCAGGAGTAAATCACCAGTGATTCCACTGGAGTGACTTTCGGCAATTTCTCGCGCCCTGCCAGTGCGGCCAGTTCGATCACAAAGCTGCATCCAACCAACTCTCCACCCGCCTGGTTGATCAGCTCAGCGGCAGCAGCTGCTGTTCCTCCGGTCGCGAGCAGGTCATCCACCAACAGCACCTTGGCTCCCCCCTGAAGGGCATCCGAATGGATCTCAAGGCGGTCGGTGCCGTATTCAAGGGCGTAGTCGATTCCGAGGATGTCACCCGGTAATTTCCCGGGTTTGCGCACTGGCACAAATCCCAGGTTGAGGTCTGTTGCCAGGGCTGTGCCGACGATGAAACCC
Source organism: Salipiger bermudensis (assembly GCA_964225855.1). Taxonomy (GTDB): domain Bacteria; phylum Cyanobacteriota; class Cyanobacteriia; order PCC-6307; family Cyanobiaceae; genus Synechococcus_C. The sequence goes on from CAXQPR010000018.1 coordinate 7,137, forward strand.
CGGGATTCGATGCCGACGATCAGGTCGGGCTTGAGTCGTTCACAGATGGCCCCCATCTGGTTCATCACAGCGCGCCACCCCTGGGGATCACGCAGCAATGGAGTGATGTCTCGAAACAGAATTCCTGGCTTGGGAAAATCAGGAATGTCGCGAATTAGTGGTTTTAGATCCAACGAAGGGTGACGCGGAGGCCTCAGTGCTGGCATCATCGCAGCCATGACCGACGCCACTGCTTCCCCTGATCTCGCGGCCGCCAGCGGCGTGATTGCACCTGACAATGCGACGGCTCTCAACCGACGGGGGCTGGAACGTCTCGATCTGCTTTTGCTCACCGTGGAAGCTCTGGACCTCAATGGTGGTGAGGCGATGCTCTGGGCGACCCAGCAGCTCGGCTTTACCGACCTGTTCCCCAATCGGGTTGAACTCTGGAAACGTCGTTGCACCAACCCGCTCCGGCGTTCAACCCGCAGAACTCCCCTCAGTGGAGCCGAAACCGAGGCGCTGATCCGAGTGGTCTGCGCCATGGCCGACCGGCTCTACCCCATGCTTCACCAGCTGCTTTCTAGTCGGGAACCTGAAGAACTCACACGACAACGCTGGGCGTTGGTCGACCAGCGCCTGCGGGATCTGATCGCCGAACGCATGAACCTTCGTCGTTGCGCGGTTCAGCGCTTGCTGGAAACCGAGAGTGCCGCTCCGCTGCAGCGTCAACTGGTGATCACCTTGGCCCTTGCGGCAGGGCCTGGCGGTATTGATCGTCTCCGCGCCAGCCTGCAGGACCCCACGCCTTAAAGAGGCATCGTTCTTGCCTTCTGGCAGCTCCTTCGTTCACTTCTGTCCGTTTCCTTCCTGTCCGAATGCTCAAGCTCTCCTACCGCTACGACCAAACAGCGGCACGTCTGATGGTGGAGGGGCTTCCGGACATTTCCGCTGACCATGGTCAGGGTGTGATCGGGATTCTGTCCTCCTGGAAGCTGCAGTTCGTTGGTTCTCCGGAACTGGAAGGGCGCCGCGAACATCTCGAAGCGTTGCTCGCCACGGTTCTTCCTTACGCCCGTTACTTGCTTTCGGGTGTGACCAGGCCATGCGGAGGTCCGGAGTCTCCGGTGAGCCTGTCTCCCTCATCATCTGGCGGTCACCAGTTGCAGTTGCGCAGCAGCCAGCCAGGCGTTGAGCCTCTGTCGATCCAACTGGATGATGCGGAGCTTGCTGATCTGGTGCGTTGTCTCGATGCCATGCGCCTGGATCCCCGAGTGCAGATTGCCTGGGTGGCCCAGAACGATCGCCCGCTAGCGCGCCGCGAGTTGGCGGAACGTATCCCCTTGATGAAGCGGATTGCAGCACCTGTATTGGGTGGCTCAGCTTTGGTGGTCGCTGCTCTGTTGGTGTCCCTCCTGCCATTGCCCTCACTGAAGCCCACCAAACCTGCTGCGGAACCCACTCCGACATCGAATCCAGCCGCTGACTCCGGAGCCGGCACGAAATCTGAAAGCGGAAGCCAAGCTGATGCGCCAGGGGATCAGTAGGGATCGTTGACGTTCTCCCTCGGACAGGGAGAATTAGAGCCAGTGAGCGTCTGAGATCGGGATGACAGCGAGTTGGTCAGATCTGCGGCGGCGTGTGGCGCGGATCGGGGCTTCCCTCGACGTTGTGGTGCGTAGTGACCCCGAAGTCTGCGGACTGAGCGGTTCGGGGTATCACTTGACCCTTCATCACAGCGGTTATGGCGATTGCACAGTGGGGGTCCTGACCTTGATTGACTGCCCGAACGAACTTGTGGTTCAGGAGTTTGAGCGTTGGATGCGGGGTGCTGGCCACACCCTGGTGCCATGAATCCCGTGCGCTTGACAGGACCAAAAAGCAGTGATCGTGAGCGCCGCGTTTTTCGCAGGCGTCGTCCTCGTCCGCTGCCTTCCGTTTGGAGGCAGGGTCTTGAAGGTGTGCTGATGGTCCTTTTGGGCGTCGGCTTGTTGGCGTTTCTGGCCTGGTTGCCCCAGCAGCTGGATGCAGTGGTGCTGGTCAGCGAGATGATTTCCGACCTGATCAGCGGATTGGTCAAATTACTGACCGCTTTGTTGGGCTTGGCGTCTGTTCTGCTGATCGCTGCCGTTCTGCTGGCTGGCCTGGTTTGCCTGCTGGGCGGTGGCACCCGATTGACGCGCGCCTTGGCGCGTTGGTTCAACACCCCGCGCCGACCGCACCCCCAGCGACGCCGTGTTCCGGCGTCTCGGCGTCCATCGTCTCTTCAGCGGCGTTGAAACTTATGGCCGCAGACGCGGTGCCAGGGCTTTTTGCAATTCCCACAGTTCAGCAAGGCTGATCAACGCATCGCCGTTGAGATCGAGGCTCTCAAAATGGCGAAACACCCAAGGCAATGCTGCCGCTTCGTTGCGGCTCAGCCGTCCATCACGGTTGCGATCCGCTTGAAGGAAGCGACGCTGAAGTCGGGGGCCGTTGTAATGGGGTGATCGGGTGTGAAGGTCTTCCATCAGCAGAAAGCCCCGGGAGTCAGGTCGACGCAGGCGCTGTTCCAGATAGGGCTGCCCTCTCACCTCAGCAGGCACCAAGCGTCCATCCCGGTTGGCATCCATGCGCACAAACATGGCTTCCATCCGCAGGCCATAGCGGCGAATCTCTTCCTGGGCCGAGGCTGCCATCGGTGCCGCGAGTTGCGCCACGACGGTTCCCGTCAGGGCCAGGGCCAACCCGGTGAAGCTCCAGCGTGGTGAGCGGCATCTCATGGCACTAAGCCTATGAAGGTCACCGGAAAAGGACATGACTCAATCATGACCGGCACCCTCCAAGCTGTGACAGGGTCTGCGTTCTGCAGACATGCCCCGTTGATCTGCATACGATCGCTCCAGTCGTCGCCCACTCCCGAACGCCATGGCACGTTCCTCAATGATCTGGGTTGTGGACGACGATCCAGATCTGCGTCAGATGGTTGGCACCTATCTGATCGATCAGGGCTATGACGTCCGTTGCCTCAGTGACGTGAAACAGTTCGAGGCACGACTCGAATTTCAGCGCCCTGATCTGGTGGTGCTGGATCTGATGATGCCTGGCGATGACGGACTGACGGCTCTTCGTCGTTTGCGGGATGCCGGAGATGATCTTCCCGTGGTGATGTTGACCGCGCGGGGCGAGGGCGTGGATCGGATCATCGGCCTGGAGCAGGGTGCAGATGATTACCTGGGCAAGCCTTTTCTGCCGCGTGAGCTCTCGGCCCGAATCGACGCTGTGCTGCGTCGTCGCAGTTCCTTGCCTGCAGGAACGCCGCTTGCTGAGGGCGGTGATGTCAGTTTTGGCGACATGGTGCTCAACCTCTCCGCTCGCACACTCAGCCGAGATGGAATCCCTGCGGTGATCACCAGTGGTGAATTCAGTTTGCTGGCTGCGTTTGTTCAGCATCCGCATCGTCCACTCTCTCGCGAGCGTTTGATCGAATTGGCGCGCGGACCAGGTTGTGACACCGATAGCCGCAGCATGGATGTGCAGGTGTCACGGGTGCGCAAGTTGGTGGAGCCGGATCCCAGCCGCCCGCGCTATATCCAGACGGTGTGGGGCTATGGCTATGTGTTTGTCCCTGATGGCACGCCCCGATCCCGTTAGCGGTTGTCGTTGATGCGTGCTCCGCGACGCTGGTCACCACTGATTGCCGCCCTGCTGCGTTGGTCTGCCTTGGGCCTGGGCAGTTGGGCACTCTGTCTGTTGGCGTTGCAAATCCTGTTCGGGCGCCAGGTAGAGGCTCTGCAGACCGTCCAGTTGGGTCGAAATCTTGCTCTCAATGTGCGCCTCACTGAGCTGTCATTGGAGCGATATCCACCGCACTTGGTGTCAGAACTCACTGGGCTTCAGTTGGCTGTTGTGAACAAGCCATCCAGCCAGCCACCGCCGTCGCCGGCTCTGGCTCAGCAGGCCAATGCTTTGCAGCAGGAACTCTGCCGTCGTCTGGCCCATTGCCCGATGGTCGTCGCGAATGGAAGCAGCTGGGATGTGTGGGTGGAGCTGATCTCTCCACTGGAGCCGATCTGGTTGCGGGTCTCTCTGCGTTCTCCGATGGCCTGGCCTCCGGAACCAACCTTGCTGGTGCTGTCTTTGCTGGGGGCAGGCATCAGCTGTGGTGCGCTGTTCTTGTTGCTTGAGGTCGAACGGCCCTTGCGCGGTTTGGAGAAAGCGCTCGTGCGTGTGGGTGATGGCGATGAACCTGGAGCGGTTGCCGCGCGTGGTGCTCCTGAGGTGCGCCGGATCACCCACCACTTCAATGCGATGGTGGAACGACTGGCGGCCAATCGGCGGGATCGCGCCACGATGCTGGCGGGCATCGCCCACGATTTGAGGGCTCCGATTACCCGACTTCAGTTTCGCTTGTCGATGAAGACGCTCTCAGCGCAGGAGCGCGACCGCTGCACTGGGGATCTCCAATCGTTGGAACGTATCACCGGGCAATTTCTTCTCTTTGCTGGTGGCGGTGATGGAGAAGTCGATGTTGAGGTGCCGTTGGACCAAATGCTTGCGGAACTCTCCACCAGCCATGCACCAGAGCAACTGGAGCTCCAACTCGAGTCTGTTCAGGCCTGTGTCAAGCCAGTGGCTCTGGGTCGGGCTGTCGCCAACCTGATCGACAATGCCTTCAGCTATGGCTCGCCACCGGTTGTCGTCCGCTTGTTTGCGCGCGCCAATCAAGCGGTGATCGAAGTCTGGGATCAAGGCGAGGGGATGCCCGCGGATCAATGGGAGCGTGCATTGCAACCTTTCCAGCGATTGGATGAATCCCGCGGTCAACAAGGCCACTGCGGCTTGGGTTTAGCGATCGTCGCCCATGTGGCCCGCATCCATGGTGGTGATCTCGGCTGTGGATTCAGCGATCACGATGCTCCAGGTCGTTTTGTGATTCGTCTGTGTGTGCCATTGAACTCCTCCAAACCAGAGGTTTGAATGGTTGAGAAAAGCTGAGATCCCCTGCTGTTGCTCCACGCCGGCGCCAGATATGGACTGGGTGCGATTGCAGTCATGGGGCACGCAGGCAAAGTCAAATCCAAGTGCAAGGGACCAATGGGTGAGAAGCACGGTGATAAGAAACGCCATCACGCCAAGCCGAAGCATGTCGCCAAGGAGGCAGGGAAATTACCCGACGCGTTAATCGCCGCACTGGATGGCAGTGATCAGGACATCCACCACCCGTCTGAGTTGCTTGATGACCTGGTGGAAAGTGGTTCTGCCAAAGCAGGGCGTTTGAACAAGAAGCTCTATGAGAGTGAGCTGGAACGCCTGCAGATTGACCTGGTGAAGATGCAGTACTGGGTGAAGGCCACTGGCTTTCGCATGATTGTGCTGTTCGAAGGTCGTGATGCGGCTGGAAAGGGTGGCACGATCAAGCGACTGACAGAACCGATGAATCCCCGGGGCTGTCGTGTGGTGGCTCTCGGTACCCCGTCTGATCAACAGAAGACCCAGTGGTATTTCCAGCGCTATGTCGAGCATTTCCCGAGCGCTGGCGAAATTGTCGTGTTTGACCGCAGTTGGTACAACCGCGCTGGTGTGGAGCGGGTGATGGGTTTTTGCAGGGATGAACAGGTTGAACAGTTCCTCGATGATTGTCCGCGTTTCGAGCAGATGCTGGTGAACAGCGGCATCTTGCTGCTCAAGTATTGGTTTTCGGTCAGTGACACCGAACAGGAAGCGCGCTTTCAGTCACGCATTGATGACCCCACCCGCCGCTGGAAGCTCAGCCCCATGGATCTCGAGGCCCGCAACCGTTGGGTCGAGTTTTCTAAGGCGAAGGATGCGATGTTTGCTCGCACCAATATTCCGGAAGCGCCCTGGTTCACCGTTGAGGCGGACGACAAACGTCGGGCTCGGCTCAACTGCTTGCGCCATGTGTTGAGCAAGGTGCCCTGGGAAGACATGACGCCACCAGCGATCAAGCTGCCGGATCGTCCTGATCAGGGTGATTACACCAGGCCTCCGATCAATGAACAGTTTTTTGTACCGAATGCCTATCCCTACTGAAACCCTCCTCGCGCTGTGACCGTCTGCGCTGCGTGAAGAAAGTTGAGAGGGTCATGCATGGCGCTACCTCCCCGAGCAACGTGCAGACAGTTGCAGCCCAACGATGACCCTTGGAGAACTGTTTCTCGAGGCGATCTCCACCGGGGTGATCACCGAACGTGAAGTCGATTGGTTGACCGCCCATCAGCGTGGCTTCAACCGCATTGAAGAAGCCACGGCCTTGCGGCTTGGTCGGTTGATGGACGAGGGTGCAATTCAACTGGGCTGTCGGATGCCCTAACGGAGGCAAGGTCTTTGGCAGGCAAGTCGGGTTTCAGCGCCAGCGAGTTTGAAGAGATCAAGCGTCTGTATCTCGACGAAGGTCGCTCTTACGCACAGATCTCACGAATCCTTGGCAAAGGCAGTGAGACGTCTGTGCGTAATGCTCTAGTCAAAGCCAGAATCCGGCGGCCTTCTTCCGGTGGTCATTCCCTCGAGAATTTCAAGCCTGGACAGAGTTTCGGACGTGTCACCTTGGTCAAAAAGCTGGTGAAGTCAAAAAAGCTTCGCTACCACGTTGTTTGCGACTGCGGCTACGAGTTTGATGTCGATCCTTACCTCCTGACCCTGGCTGAGGGCCACAAACAGAGGATTTCGGGATGTTCCCGCTGCATGGCCGCCGACTCTGGTGCGCATCGCTAACAGCTAACCCTTAACGGCGTCGCCATTCGTTCTGCGCTGTTGGATGGCTCCAACGCTCGGCATGTCGATGCCTCCAGCTTTTGATGGTTTGTTTCCTCAGAGCACGTGCCCTGTCGCGTCGAAAATCGCTCAGGGCGCGATCAAAGTTGTGTTCGCATCGCTCTAATGCGGGAGTGGATTGGGCACGACGCATGCACCGCGAGGCTGTCCAAAACATCGAGCGACGCCGATGCAAATTCTGAAGTTCCCAGTCTTTGCGTGTTTGGAACAGTGCGTGATGCTGGTGTCTCCCATGCCATCCAGCATTGGAGGACACCATGTCGTGGGCATGAGATGGTGTGGCCCCTGTCGCTAGAGCCATGGCCGCCAAGGCTGCGCAGGGGGCACACCAGATGCCCTGCTTCAAGAGAACCGGAGAAAGCATGAACGTGCTCCGTGGGACGCGTTCATGCTGAATTGATCAGAACCGTTGGATCTGACTGACCGACCTAGGAGCGATGACAGGATCTGACACCGTTGGCCGATGCCTCTGTTATCAGCCGTGCAGCTGGGCAAACCAGAATCCAGCCAGCTGCCAGCTAGACCAGAGAAAGATGGCCAGAAAGAGCCAGTTCATCCATGCAGGACGCTGTTTGTTCTCGAACACGACGCAAACACATGGCTTTCCATCTTCTCGAATCGACAGCGATCGGATCGGTGCTTTGTCACGGTTTGAGGTGAGGCTGTAACTCGGTGGTGTTTGGGGGGCTCTGACGCGGATCCTTCTCGTTCCGCCATGGTGTGAACAGCAGAAAATTTCCCAGTACAAGACCGGCTGTGATCACAACTGCAAACAGCTGCTCCAGTCGGTTGGTCATCCAGATGCCAGTCACTGACCAACCGATCATCGGCTAGAGCCATCAGCTCAACGTCCACGGACTTTGATTTGTTGCGGATTGGTCAGGTCTTGTTGGCGTAGCTAGGTGTGAGTTATCCCTCGGTTGGTGTGCGACATGAAGGTGATGATGACCCAAGAGCAGCGCACGCACAGCGAGCGCATGGCCAAACACTGGCCACGTTCGATCCAGGAATACTGGCGACAGGAGCAGGAAAGGCAGATCAATCTGCCTAGCAAATTGTTGTCGGAGTGGATCAAGGTTGATTCACGCCAAACAATGGCCCAGCAGCACTTTGCCAAACGCAAGTGCTATCGCACTCCATCACTGAGCCACAGCGCCTTGATCAAGCGGGTGGGTTAAAGCTGGGATTGGAGGCACTCCAGTCGGCAGTTCGTAAGGACACGTCAGTGCCTCCTGCCCGTTTGAGGTCATGGAGCCCTTCCAGTTGGTTGTAGATCGACACCAGCTGCCGTTGGATGTGGTCGGTATGCGGCAATCCACTCAAGGTGTGTAAGGCCCGCTCCAAACTGGCCTTTGCGTCAATTAACAGGCGGCAGTCCTGACTACCTGGTTCGTAGGCCATAGATGGCGTAGAGGTCTCTCCATTCAGCCCTGCAGTGGTCGTTGCTGATGTGTCGACGAAGACGGTTTCTCCTTCCGAGGGGGAGGAGGCTTGCTTCCTATGGGATCTCGCATGTGCCCGGGTCGTCTAAGACCTCCTGGATGTTTCCGAACACCCAGAAGCCTCGTCGTTCAAACCATTGCGGCCTTGGTGGGTGGCAACCTCAGGCTCGTGAGCCATGACAACAACACCAGTAGCGACGATGCCCAGAGGCATGCCTGCATGCCCGCTGCTTCCGTGCGCCCAAGCATGAACACGGCTCCGGAGAGCAGCGTGCCCACCAGACGGCCGGCGGCATTGGCCATGTAATAGAAGCCGACGTTGAGACTGACGTTCTCCTGGTCGGTGTAAGCCAGAACCATGTACGAGTGGATGGAGGAATTCATCGCAAACACCACGCCAAAGGCTGCCAGCCCTGCAGTGATCGCGACGGTCACATCGGCGTGGCGCCAAAGGGCGACTGCGATCAAGGCAGGAATGGCGGTCAGTACGGCCGACCAGAACTGCACCGCTGAAGCGCCTGGACTCTGGCTCTGTCCCCAAAGCTTGCGGAGCCCCGGAGCTGAACCCTGCACGATTCCGTAGCCGATCACCCAAAGGCCCAGGAATCCACCGATCTCCCAGAAGGTCCAGTTCAGTGAGGCCTCGAGAAACACCGGCAGGGCCACGACAAACCAGACATCACGGGCTCCGAACAGAAAGAACCTTGCCAGGGACAACACGTTGATGCCCTGAGATTTGGAGAACAGTGCTGAGAAGGCAGGCTTGCTCTTCATTTTTCCGATTTCAGCTGGCAACACCAAGGTGATCAGGAAGGCGATGGCGAGACCTGCCGCCATCCAGCCCACGGCTGCGTTGAACCCCACTGCCGTCAGTAGGACGCCACCCAGGAAGAAACCCACGCCCTTTAATGCGTTTTTGGAGCCAGTCAAAATGGCCACCCATCGGAACAACTGTTGATTGCTCTGATCGGCATCGTTGGGACCGTTATTCACCACCGTCTTGATGGCGCTTTTGGCACTCATTTTGTTGAGGTCCTTGGCGATGCCGCTGATGGCTTGGGCTGCCATCACATAAGACACACTCAAGAGCTTGGGCCAACTCCCCGACACAGGGATCAGCATCAACAGTGCCAAGACCTGCATCAGCGTGCCGACCCAAAGGGTGAGGCGGAGTCCATACCGAGCCCCAATCCATCCGCCGTAGAGGTTGGTGACGATGCCAAAGAATTCGTAGAAGAGAAACAGGAAAGCGATTTCAACGGTGCTGTAACCGAGTTCGTGGAAATGGAACACCACGAGCATGCGCAGGGCGCCGTCGGTAAGGGTGAAGGCCCAGTAATTGGCCGTCACCACGCCGTACTGCTGGAGAGCAGAGAGCTTCATGGCTGGTTTCAAGCCTCGTCGAGATTGACGATGTGGCAGACCAGGTCAGCCATGCGGCTGCTGTACCCCCACTCGTTGTCGTACCAGGCGTAGACCTTCAGTTGGGTGCCATCAACCACCATCGTTGAAGGTCCATCAATGACTGCGCTGCGGTTGTCGTTGGTGTAATCACACGACACCAGCGGGCGGGTTTCGAAGCCCAGAATTCCCTTGAGGGGCCCAGCGGCGGCCTCAGCAAAGGCAGCGTTGACTTCTTCCACAGTCACCCCTCGCTTGAGTTCAAAGACGGCATCTGTGAGGGAGCCGTTCAGCAGCGGCACGCGTACGGCATGACCGTTCAGTTTGCCCTCGAGTTCGGGGAAGATCATGGCAATCGCCTTGGCCGACCCCGTCGTGGTCGGAATCAGTGAGGTGAGTCCTGAGCGGGCACGTCGAAGGTCCGATTTGAAGGCATCCACGGTCACCTGGGTGTTGGTGATGTCGTGAATGGTGGTGATCATTCCGTGGTGAATGCCAAAGCTTTCGTGCACGACTTTCACCACCGGGGCCAGGCAATTGGTGGTACAGGAGGCTGCCGTCACCAATCGGTGCTTGTCCGGTTGGTAGAGGTCGTGGTTGATGCCATAGACAACGTTGAGGGCTTCATGGCTCGCCACCATGCCCTTCACGGGGCAGGCCACCACAACGCGTTTGACACCGGCCTGATCGAAATAGGGGTTGAGGGTGTCTGGGGTTTTGAAGCGACCACTTGCCTCCAGCACCATGTCCACACCAAGGGACTGCCATGGCACATCCGTTGGTGTGCTGTGCTGCGACCAGCTCAGCTGTTGGCCACCGACTGAGAAGCCATCGGTGTTGGCTTCGATGGATTGAGCCCAGCGGCCATGCACTGAGTCGAATTCCAGCAGATGGGCTCCGACTAAAGCATCGCCTCCGGGATCGTTGACGTGCACCAACTCGATGCCAGGCCGTCCCCACAGGGCACGAAACACAAGCCTGCCGATGCGCCCGAAGCCGTTGATGCCAATGCGCATGGTGCAGCAGCCGGCGCCCCGACTCAGTTCATCAACCGATCTTGATGCATCAACAGTGGTTGATGCAAGTGCGTTTGACTCTGGTCTCGATAGCGTTGACCTATTGCGCAAGGCGCCTCTGGAGGTGTCCGATTGGATGAGCCCTGTTCAAGTCGCGACAGATTCCGAGCTGGCCCGCAGCCTGCTGAAGGCACTGGCGGACCCTGTTCGACTGCAGATCATTGAGGCCCTGGCAGTTGGAGAGCGCTGCGTCTGCGAGCTCACGACTGATCTCGGCATGGCCCAGTCCCGCCTTTCCTTTCATCTGAAGGTCTTGAAGGAGTGCGGTCTGCTGGCGGATCGTCAGAGTGGTCGCTGGGTTTATTACCGCCTGCGCCCTGAGGTGATCCGGGGATTGCAGGACTGGCTTGCCGCCTTGGTCCACCGCTCTCAATCCACTGCACGCTGTTGTGATGGCTGAGCATCTAAGGGCTGATGCTGACCGGCGTTTGTTCTTTCCGGCCACCCAGCGGAATGGGGAGCCCATCGCAGCGGTGCTCAAGCGCTGGCTTCCCTCAAAGGGTCACGTTCTCGAGATCGCCTGCGGGAGTGGAGAGCATGCTGTCGCTTTTCAGCGTTGTTTCCCCAGCATCAATTGGCTTGCGAGCGATCCAGAACCTGACCATTGCGCGAGTGCGGAGGCCTGGCGTTCCTATTTCGATCTAACAGGCACCATGCCAGAGCCTGTTCAGCTCGATGTGAGGAGCAGGCCTTGGCACCTTCCCCATCCTTTCTCAGCAGGTTTGGATGCTGTGGTGGCGATCAATCTGATTCATATTGCTCCTTGGGACTGTTGTGAGGCCTTGATCGCTGAGGCGGCTGAACGTTTGACCCCCGGTGCTCCTTTGGTGCTCTATGGGCCATTCCGGCAGGGAGGTGTGCACACGAGCGAGAGCAATGAGGCCTTTGATCTCTCGTTGCGTCGTCGTTGCGCCAGCTGGGGCGTCCGCGACCTGGAGTCTGTGCAGCGTCTTGCCAGTGACTGTGGGTTGACTGATGGACGGGTTGAAGTCATGCCCGCCAACAATTTGATGGTGGCCTTCACCTGCTGATTCCAGGCAGTCCAGGGGAAGTGCTCGAGTAACGCTGCCGGCCGAAGGTGAGTTGTGGCCTTCGATGGTGTGCGCTGCCTCAGCACCGCTGAATGTCGCTAAGCGCACCTGCCGCTCTGTTGTCTGTTCCTGTTGCCGTCGCCCCCCCGACGTCTGAATGACCCAGAGTGACTCCAGAGTTACTCATGAGTGGCTTCGGGGGTACTGGAAAGTTGCTTCCAGGTGTCTCAAGAGCTATTCTTGGGTCACTGCAAGCCGTATGGATGAAGGCCTTGCCCCGTGAAAATCAGGTGAAGCTCACGGTGTCTGTGCCACCGAGCCTGCATGTGTTGCTGCGCAGTTGGGCGCAATGCGAAGGACGTGAGCTCACAAGCGTCGTGCTTCAGTGCGTTGAGCTTTCGGTTCGGCAGCTCAAGAGCAGTGGCTCGATTCCTGCCGGTGCGATCCGTAATTACGAGCTGGCCTGCGAGGAGCGCCTTGCAGCAAGTGGTTTTGGAGGTGCGTGATGGTCAATCTGGAGGCAATTGAGCAAGCGCTTGTGGCTCCCTGTATGGAGTCGGTGATAGCCGTCACAGAGCGCTATCAGTATTTGGAAGAGCATCGTCAGGCTCGCGTCTTCACGGCCTATCGCGAGCTTGATCACACCCTTCGCATTGGCTTTGTTGAGGATCTGAACAGCAAAGAACGTCAGCTTCTGGATGACCGTGGTTTTGTTCTGTTTGGTGAGCGTGAAGGAACGCAGCGAGAGCATCGTTTGTTGCTGATGACCCTTGAGGAGATCGGCTTTTCCTCGACCTATGGGCCTGGGTACTTCACTGCCTCAAAGCAACTGTTGGGTCACTTGCGCAATCTCGGTTGGCCCCTTGGACAATTGCAAAGCTTGATCAATCGATCCAGTGGCAACAAAGACAGTTCGATTCACCCATGTTGAATCAGCTCGGGGACTAATTTGTTGTCTTTGCGCAGATAAATCCTTGGCGAATGGCTTCATCACGATTAAAAGCTCCAAGCGCTGGAATCGCTTCACCAGTCTTGAAGCTGCGAAATGGCCAAGATGGCCTTGTGTCGCAAATGGTTTGGTCGCAAACACAGAGGTAAGTGTTGGCGTTGAGACCTTTGGCTTTCCACTCCTCAAAAATGGTCGAGAGGGGAATGGATTCTTGTTGAAAGAGTTGGGATGGCTTTTCATTCGCATGCGCTGTGGGCATTTGAACCAACGCTGCGCTTGATAAGGCAAGTAAGCCGTTGAGGATTTGCATCCGCTTGATGGGTTGGCCAAGCATTGGCGCTGAATTTTCTATGTTAATCCTCACAGTCTAATCAGTTGCGCCTGGATTGACCAATGCCTGCGTTGTCGTGCCTAGCGCAAATGGCAACTCTGGATAGACACATTGTTTGATGAAAGAGTCGTTGCCTCTCACTCGTTGGACTGACTTTACCAGCGCAAAAAAATCAGACTTATCAATTAGGAATCGACCTGATCAGACCGACAATCCACTGAAGCTTGTGGACTGGTAGCTGAACTTGGGCTTTGCATGCGCACTCTGCTGCATTGATCAATTGGGTTGATCGACCCAACGACGATGGTCTTCTTGCGATTCTCTATGCCGCCATATAATAACTGGACATCCTCGGAATGACCGGGCTAAACTTGAAAAGTTCTAAGGTGCATTTGAAAATTAGTTGATATGAACTTCAATGATCTCTCGAAATTTGAAATGAGCTCAAGGCTATGGCAGGGCGTTGCTTCGCTTTATGCCTTCTGCCTGATCATTGCGATCTTTGGCTTCATTGCTATTCTTGATGGTGATATCGTGTCTGGAATGCTGGTCATCGCAGCTTCCGCAGGAAGCGGATGGATAATTCACAATCTTGTCAAGAATTATTTGAAGGGTAGAAATTACTAGATTTGTCTTGAAAGTAAAAAGCCACCACTTGTGCGGTGGTGGCTAAAGTGTTGATGTCGTTAAATTCGTTGTTTACTGATTTCAGAGAAGCATCAAGAATAAAACGATCCATGATGTCCCGATCAGGAATAATTTATCCGAAGTCTTGTCGATATCAAAAAGTTCGTACGGCTCGGGGATCATTGCTGTAGTGGAAGGCTGGGTGAACATAGCCATTTCAGGCTGCAACTGCTTGGTTTGCCTGAAACGCTGCACCACGCCTTCGGTCGGTCTGCTTGTCGGGGAGTGAAGTCCTCTTCCCAGTCCTGCAGCCAGTCGACCATCAGGGCTGGTATCCACCCCGGATCCAAACCCTCCATGTCGATGGCACTGACACGTGCTCCTGGGTGAAGCTCCAGAACTACCTGATACGCATGCTCGAGGGTTTTAGCTGAGACAGGCGAAACGCCAGCTTCACCATCGGGGTCTGACCAGAACACTTGCCAATTGCGAAGCATTGAGTCATCCAGGCTGTTGCTCTAGGGATAGCCAGCGCGAGTTGATCACGCAGCTTGCTACTGGGAACAGTTCCAGCAGCGATTTCCGTCATGGTTTCCGCGATTTCTCTGAGCAATCTTCCACAGGGCACCTAAATCATGAGCCTGTCATGGCTCAATAAGGTCAGGTGTCTCAGATTCCGGCTCTTGAACCGAGTCTTTCTTTCTTCCCCGAGTGTCAGGAAGAGGCTCAGGCAGGTCACCACATTTTTTGACTCGTGGATCATTGCTTGCACAGTCTCACCATTCGTCTCTCTGTTTTGTCACGGGGTGGGATGTGGCGTGACCTGCATTGCCATCTGAGCCGAGGTGGCAACCAGGTGCAGTTCAGCCAATCTGCAGAAGGTCTTTGAGATCCCTTTGGTTGCAGATTTTTGACTAGATTGCTTCAAGCCTCAGCCTCGCTGCTCCTATGATGTTGAAGCCTTGGATTTTTATTGCTGCTGCGTTACTGACCTGCGCATCTCAGGCTAATGCTGGGGAAATAACCGAGGCCGACCTCAAGGCAGACGAAATTATTTTAGCGAAAATGGTACTGGCAAATTGCCAAACTTATCAGCCTGAAGTTAAGGTTTTTTTGGCTGATAATGAAAAGAAATTGGAAGCGGATAAATGGTATGAAATCGATCTGATAGAACAAGCTCGCATCAAAAAAACTGCTGATCCCCTTTGCTATTCCCGAGGGAGCACCTACTTATCCAATCCAGGGCCTTCTTTGGGCTGATGCTGTCTATGGGTGTAAGTACCATAACGCGTTAAAAATCACTTACGTTTACAAGAACTTCAAGCAGGAAGCCATCACATCTACTTTGCTATATCCACCCTGGGCAGATTAAAGTAACAGCGCAAGACTGTGACTAGAACGTCTCACCGCCCTTAGCCCAACCAGTCGTGAAGGCTGACGACTAGCGGAAACCGGAAGAAATAATGCAAGCCACGCCTGTGACGTTGTCTCAAAGCTTGCCGAGAGCCACGCATGGATGGGCGCCAGGCAAGAACCATCTGAACCAAAGGAGTCATTTGCCAGCAGCACTCCCCAAGGGCGGTGCCCATCCGGATCCTGCGACCCAATGATCCTCCTCCGGTTTTCTGCTTGCGGGAGTGGATCATGCTGTCATCGACCACAGGCACGCCGTCTTCAATTTGCGACGTTTTGCTCTGCAAGGCAATGCGCGATTCGACCGATGACAATCCCTTTTGTCGGGAGGAAAGTAAGGCCATCGAGATCGGAGGAGCCCATGACGGCAGACACTCCACCCCAGCAGACCGAAGAAGCAGACTGACTTTCTGGCCCCTGCTCCAACAGTCTCAAAAATGACCTGGGTTGGTCCTTTGGTCGGCACGCAACGGCCGACACGCCAATCGACGCTCCACTTGCACCGCCCTAGGTGCCCTCGGAGACAACGACCCAACACCTAGAGCAAATGGCCCCAGGGCGCCTCTAGCCAGAAGCTTCCAACCTCTCCCTCCTCTGAAGTGATGGGTTGATCCATGCACAAGCGAGCGAGTTAGGCCGTC
>CAXQPR010000019.1:0-12056 GCA_964225855.1 Salipiger bermudensis
CAATTGCGGCAAATCAAGCGACACGTTTGCCTATATCCTCAGCGAGAACGGCAAAACAACAACTTACTGCGTTGACCACATCAACAACAAATTCTGAAGCCACAACAAGCAGAATCCTTACAGCCCAAAGAGGCTTTGCCTATTCTGCAAGAAAGAGGGTAGATATGAACACAATACGGCTCGTCGCGAAGGCCCTAGCCTTGACTTTAATGTCAGCGCCTGCAGCGTTCTTCGGCCCTGAGGCCCTTAAAGCAAAGGCTGGTGGCGAGTTTAAACAGTGTTCATTCAATTACCAAATCATTCCCTGCAAGATCACTAGCAGTGGGCGAAAATATTTCACAATTACCTGGATTGACGGCAAGAAGCAAACCTATTACGGAGAACGGATGAACAACACCTACCTCACAGATAAACTTGGAGGATCGTGGCGCTACCTCGACTTTGACACAGGTCGATCTTTCAGTCTCAAAAATCCATCCAATGGCAACGTGATCATCTGGAATGGCACCTACAAAGGCTACGGCAGCTACGTGGGCCTTTGAGAAAGTCAACTCAACTCCGATGTGACCGCAGACGCCCTGCTTTCGTCGACGAACAAGCTTACTTAATACATAAAAAAGCAATCATGCCCAGAGTCATAGCTCCCAACCAAGCCAGACAAACTCATACAGGATGAGTAATCTGCCATCAGACGAGATAAGGCCATGCAGGCAAGCCAGTTGGATTGGAGATCACCGAAGAGCAAAGCGTTAATTGCCCTTGTATGCCTTGGCGTCTTGATACCAACCATCAGCAATGCAGTGAGCGCAAACACCTATCCCTCATTAGAGAAAGCAGAAGAGGCCTGCATTGCCTGGCAACAGTCAGGCAATGTCCACCAATCATTAACAGACGAAGAGGCCTGGTCGATTTATGGCCGAGAGGTGGGACAGGGAAGCTGTGACTTCGTCAGACCCTCGCTAACGCGACGATTCTCCAAACAAATGCAAGGCAAGGAACTGGTCAAGTCTCGCTACTGCATCAACAACAAGGCAACAAACACCATTGAGGGCCGAAGGAATGCTGCAATGGAACAAGGACTGAAAGAGAGCAATAGCGCCTACACCACCGAAAAAACATTCAAGTACTAATGATTATCCGGAGCGAGAACACAACGCAAGACTGATCAGGCAGCTCAAGCAGGAGGGCAGCGAATCGACGAGCTTGTTTCAACCATCAGCCAGCTTCAAGCGACAAGCAACAGCTGCAACCACAGCAGATAAACCCAACCCAGGCCGGGTTACATCCAGACCATAGGCTTGATCCAGCACGGCTTGCCTGCAGCGAAGAGGTGGGTAACGATAGATGGGTGATGCGGAGAAACATCGCCCGCCAACTGCTCGCTGTGCAAAAAACTCTGATCGAAGCTGTTGTATGAAGTACCTGATTTCTGCGTTATGCCTGGCAGCAACGACTGCAACAACTGCCTTCGCGCAGAGTCAATGGATCCAAGTTGGCAGTTATCACAATTACGGCGTCTACAACACCCATCTTGATGCACGTTTGATCAGCAAGGAGTGGGATCCGATTGCTGAAAGCAATCGGGTGATCTTCCAGATCAACCTCCAAGGCAAGGATGTAGGGGCAATGGAGTTTGACGTCTTGTGCAAGACAGGTTACTTCACGTGGGAGAGGCAAATCGTGGTCCCCACCACTGGCGCTCGCTACTTCACCCCCTCTTCTGCACCGCACTTCCAAAAAGCAAAGGTCATAGCAAGAGACCTTTTTTGCGGTCGTTAGGCACAAGTGCGTGCTGAGCTGATGCTTGCCAACAGCTAAAGACAGAGCCCGTATTCAGCGCCTGGACTTTCTTTTGTTTGCTACAACTACTTTTTAACGCGCTATTGATTGACTTCGAAGTATTGAGCACTGTGTCGTTGGGCGACGTGCCTTGTTTCCTCCAATTGAGCCCCATGGTTGCTGGCCTGTGAATGTTGCTAGTACTGGATGACAACTGGAGTTCCCGATGGCTGATGAGCAAGTCAACAAGAAGAGAGAAGTCAAAGACAAGTCAGGCAAGCAGGCGTTGTCCGATGAAAACCTTGAAAGCCTGAGTGGTGGATTGCGGAATGAGCAACCGCCCATCCCACCGCTTCAGCCAACGGCAGACCTCTTACCCCCTGGCTAACCGTTATGTCTGAAGTGAGGGGCGCTCATTCAGCAGCCCCTTCTCCTTCTGCACAAGCTTCAGGCTCTTGATCCCAACGGCTCTCCGGCGGGCATCCCATCGGGGGCCCGACCAAAAAGTCCATATTTTCAATCACCAAGACGTCGATCTCAGATGCCAGATCGTCTAGGAAACGTGACTTTTCATCCAGTAGCTCCATAGGGGTCATCTCCTCCAGCTCAAAAGGGGGCATCTCATTTGCATCAGCAAATGCTGGGGCACCAATCAAAAGACTCAGAACTGAGAGGGCTAGGAGTGTGCGCATCGGACTTCAGGGTCACTGTCCTGATGGTGCGCCTGCTCGGAGCTGAGCCCTTTGAAGAACAACAGCTGTGGCTGTGACTTTGAGCACAAGACAAGGGGCCGCCTCTCAAGCAGCTCCTCATCCCATCCATGAGTGGGTGTCACTCACGCCTGTTCATCGCTGCCACCCACGGGCACCAGATGGATCTGCTTGAGCCCAAGTTTGATCTCGTACTCGTCCCCAGTCTTCAGGTCAAACATTGCAGTGCCAGCCGCAAGCACCGCAGGATTGCCCTCCTGTTCCCCAGACATGGGCGGAGTTTTGTGGGGATCTGGCATCAATACGTCAGTCGTCCCCGCCCATCCGCCTTTAATTACTTGAAAAGCGCGTTCCGCCTGGGCATCTCAGGTTTTCAGGACACGCGTCAGGACAAAAGTCAGGACACGCGCCCAGTGTTGGCAACAGTTTTCAGCCGGAGCCAGGGATCTTGAGCCATTCGCACGATCTGCGCTGGATCCTGCTGGCCTGGGGGGTATGCGCCTTGGCAGCAGCGTTCAAATTTGCGCGACTGGCCCGAGCAATGCGCGGCAGCCTGAATGGCCCCGCTCAGCCCAGCAGCTCATCCACCAAAGCCATGCGCGAGCGATTGGAACGGATGTGGCAGCAGCGTTAAGCCGTCCACCACCAGCGTTAGCCAAATCGAGAAACGTCCTTTAATATTCCTTTAACCTAAACTTTACCTGCGATGGACGGAGCCCATAAGCGACTGGTCAACCTTGAAGCCACCGCCTATCACTGCCTGTCACGGGCAGAGGCGCAGCGCATCCTCCGGGAAGCTGACGAGCTCAGTGGTGGCCTCCGCTCACCCTCCTGCAGCGTCACCCCGCTTCATCAGCAAGGCAAGGCGGCCTGAACCACGCCTGACGTAACGCTTGAAAGCGTTACCGAATCAATCGTCTCAGTACCCAGCTGAGACGATTGCACCTAAGGAGAGGGCAGGTTTTGTTTGCAGCACGACCCATGCCTCGCTCGCCCCTGTCCGCTCTGGCTCTCGCTGGACTCTTGCCCTTGGCTCTCGGGCTCCCCAGCAACGTTCAGGCCCAGGTCCGTGGAGTCGCCCCACGTCAACCTGTGACCGTGGCGGTGAAGGAGATCACCAACAACGCCAGCGGGGTGTGGTGGTGGAGTCCGCGCGTGTCGAAGCAACTGACCGACATGCTGTCGAATGAGCTGAAAGCAACCGGCAACTTCACGCTGGTCGAGCGCGCCGGCGTCAAGAAAGTGCTCGATGAGCAGGAGCTTGCCGAACTCGGCATCACACGGCAGAGCACCGCTCCCAAGAGGGGAATGATGACGGGGGCGAAGTACTACGTGCTCGGAGCCGTGAGCGATTACCAGCAAGGCACCGAAACCAAGAGCGGTGGCGGTGGCTTCAACATCATGGGCTTCGGGCAGCGCAAATCATCGAGCGAAAGCAAGGCTTACGTCGCCCTCGATGTCCGTGTGGTTGACACCACCACAGGGGAAATCGCCTACAGCCGCACCATTGAAGGCAAGGCCACCTCAAAGTCTGAATCCAAATCAAGCTCTGGCGGTTTGTATGGCATCTCCTTCAGCGATTCCCAGTCATCGTCCAGCAAAGTGCCCGCATCCAAGGCAGTGCGTGCGGCAATGATCGAAGTGAGCGAATACCTCAACTGCGTGCTCTATCTGCGCAATAGCTGCATTGCTGAATACGACCGCAAAGAGCAGCGGCGTCGCGAAGCCACCAAAGACGTTCTCGAATTCTGATGGGAAGGTTGCACCGCCCCGCCGCACGACTGCTGTCGGTGCTGCTCCTGACCCCTCTGCTGCTCACCCCTGCTTTCCCAGGCAGGGTTCAGGCGGGCAACGATGCCGTCGGTGGAGCTGGCAGTGGATCAGGTCCTTCGCCCAGCAGCCGCCAGGCGCTGGAGACTTTTTTGCGCCAGCTGGATCGGGCTGAAGAGCTGTATCAAGCTCTGATGTTTGAAGAAGCCGACCGCGTCAGCGAAATGACGGTGATGCGGATCAACGCCTTCCTCGAAAGCCATCGCCATCTCAGCGGCGTCGACGAAGTGGAAACTGTGCTGCAAGCCCGAACCGGCCAGCTGCGAGAACTGCGAGCACTGCGCGCCTACGACCGTGAACTGGAAGAACAACGGTCTGCAGATCGCTATGACCGCCTTAAGGGCGAACGAGAGCGCAAGGAGCGGGAACGCCGCGAACACGCCTACCGCATGGCCGTGGAACGACGCCGCGCCGCAGAAGCCAGAGCAGCTCGCTGGTGGCCCTTGTGGTTCGGCAGACCGCTGATCATCGTGCGCTGACCCCAAAGGGGCGAATAGGCATGAATACTCCGTTGTCAGCGCTGCGGGAGTTCACAACAGTGAAGCCATCTGCAGCGTGGCCATGACTCCCCACTCATTCGGTGTGTCGCCGCTCACCCAGCCCAACAGCAGCGACCATCTGGCCCCCCAGATGACCCTTGATGGTGCATCCAGCCACGAATGCCGGATGCGCAATGACCGCCAGAGCTACTTCAAGGTAGTGCGTGATCTGGCGCATGCCCAGTTCGACCTGGCCGACGGCGAACTCACAGCCCGCCTTTGGCAAGACGTGGCAGAGCGGGATCTCGATCGAGGCAGGATCCTCCATTTGCTCTTCCAATGCGACGATCTGCACGATGACGATGCCGTGATGCGCGTCGGAGATGAGGCCTATCTGGCACTGGTGGACCCCAACGATCCCTGAGCGTATGACCACTGACCCCAGATGGGGGTAGAGGTCAAAACGATGGGCAGCGCAGACTGAAGTCAGCCGAGGATCACACCTCCGCCATGCTCCGCTTTGTTTTGCTCACCCTCTGGTCAACTTGCACCGCAGTGGGGTTTCAGAACGCCATGCCGCCCCGTCACCGTCGCCGCCTCATCCATGGTGAACGGGTGTGCCACGAGCGCACCCTGGTGGATGGACACACCCTCTGTCTGATGCCACCGGCCTGAACTGCCCTCAAAACCCCATCCAATTGCGCACTTTCTGCTGCCAAGGCGTGGCATTGCGGAGCGCGTCCGGAGCCGGGCCAGATCCAGGTGATTGCTGATCATCGATACGTTCCAGTTCCCGCCGCAACTGACGGAGGACCGGCAGCAGCAGCAGTGCAGCCACCAGACCGATCACCAACAGCACCGGCAACAACGACACAAGCCAGATGCTGATCATGACTGCAGCGGCAAATCCCGCCAGCTGCTGCAACCAGCGTGGTCGCCGCCGACCGGGCAGCTGCTTCATCACCTCAGAGCTCGAACACCGTTCCCAGCAAACTGGCGGGATGGCTGGACTGTTCAGCGCCGCGCCGTTCGAGTTGCAGCAGCATCACGGCATTCGCCATGAAACGAACCGCTGAGAGCACGGCGAGTCCGATGCAAAGAGGGCAGTGAGTGATTCCCATTTACTGAGCATCTCCGCTTCTGAGGCGCCCAACAGCCCCGCGTTCCATTTCTTGATCTTCGAACAAATTGTTTCTGGGGGGGAGCGTCACCACTCCCCCCAAACAGGGTCACTAGTGCTCCTGCTGCCAACGGGTGAGGTTGGCGGGGGAGAACTTGTGACCATGACGCTGGCCGACCTTGGCAACACAGGTGTTGTCCTTTCCGCAGGCCTCCACTTCGCTGCGGATCGAATCATTGCTTTGCGCTTTGGCCAGAAACGTCTCCAGTTGCTTCATCGACATGGGTGAAACCTCGCGATGGGTTACTGCACCGCTAGACAGACCGATGACATCCTGACGACAGGCCTCTGGTTTTCTTCCACTTAGGGAGAGGAACGCGAAACGGCCTGGAGCAGGTTGGTCAGGCTGCTGGAGAGGGTGTGGGGCTCTTCCGAAGAGCGATAGGTGATCTCCGCGATCCGCCAGCGATCGTCTTCGCGCACCATCCTGTACTCAAGCAGGGTGGGACTCGGGTCCGGCCGGCCACCGCGGCCCCAGGCCACCGCAACCTCGGCGTCAAGCTGGTCAGGGGTGAAGCGCTGACAACGACGCACTGCAGCGCTGTAGGTCGCCATCTGCGTGCCGCTGAACACATCGAAATCGAGATAGGCACCGTCGGTGCGTGGATCGAGATCCCAGGCTTGTTTCAGCAGCGCAAAGAGGTCAGCGGTGAAACGCTGTCTTTGCAGATCAAGATCCCCGCGGCCCGGCGCGTCCTGGCGAGCCACCTGCCAGGCATACAAACCATCGAGCTGTTCGACCACGCCTTGCGGGCAGCCATCGGCTGGCGCCGAAAATGCCGCACCCGCAGCAAGAAGCGTGGCCGCCAAGAGATCAAGCACGACACCACAGCAAACGGCAGTCTCAGTCTGATTCAGGAATCCGGATCGGGGCTCAACCCTTTCAGCGCCAGGGCGATGCGCCTTGCCAGCAGAAGCCCGGGATAAAAGAAAGCCGCGCGGCCACGGTGGCGGAACATCCGTTGCAAAACCTGCAACAGCGCATCACTCGGCTGCATCCGGCTGGTGAGTTCGGCAATGGCTGCACTGCCATGCCAGACCTGATCTCCATCCAGAAGCATGGCGCCGTTCCTGAGGCTCAAGCCCTGATCGAGAAGCTGGCGGCGCAACTCTGGTGCCTGCCGACCATCCACGATCGATAAATCCGGAACACCAGCTGTCAGCTCGCTGCGCAAGGCAAAGGCCTTACAGAACGGACATTCACCGTCGTAGATGAGTGTGAGTGTCATCCCTGGCTGGCGAAACACTGTGAGTAATCTCACCCACCGGCATGACGCAAATCAACCCCAACCCCCTGTGGCGACGGTGAGGATCAAGCCATCGCCTCCCCAATACAGATCATGGTGTTGTCCACAACCCGGCGTGTGATTGCCGCCACGGGCCTGGCACTGCTGCCCCTGCTCTCCACTGTCATCGGGGTGCGGGCCGAATCCCAGCCCAACGGCAGCCCGCCTGGTCCACCGCCACAGCAACGGCATCGGATCGAGGTCCGATCCAGCATCGAGGTGCGCGTCAGCACCATGGTCGAGCGGGACTGCAACCACATGCAGATCACCGGTCAACTCAAGCCGCAACCCCTGGGAAGCGGCGGGCAGAGCGTCTGGCGCCTGATGAGCGACAACGGCCAACCCGGTGGTGACATCATCACCACGGTGATGGCCTGCAGGCCGGACTACCCGATCACAAGGGAGCGCCTTGCGCTCAACAACGGACAGCCCACCACCATCCCCTGGCAAGGCAAAACGGTACAGATCGATCTGCCGAAGGGATGGTTGCTGGAATGGCGACCCAAGGGAAGTGATCGGCCCTTTCAACGCTCCACAACCGCGACACCCGTAGCCGTGCCGGCGTGGCAACAGCTGCCACTGTGGTCAGAGGACCGCCGCCAGATCATCTGGGTTGCCGAGCTGAAACGCCCCTCTGCCCCCCTGACGGCCATCGACGTTCAGTTCAGCATCGACGTCCCCGAAGGCTGTGCCGTCCCTGCCCAGAAGGGAAAACTCGACGAACAACCCACCAGCACGGCCCAGGTGCGCCACTACCGCCTCGGCGGTGCACTGCTCGGGGGAATGTGGTCGCCACGACGGGAGTGTGGCGTCTCGATGATGGAGCCCGTTCCCATGCGTGCTCTGCTGCTCGAAAGCAGCAGCCCCCTGCGCATCCCGATCAGCGCTGAGACCCAGGCGATCGTGATCGACACTCCAGGCTGGGATGTGGCCTGGCGGCCGCAGGGAAGCAAGCAGCCGTACCGCAGCGTGGGGGACCGCTGAAGACGCCCATCGGACGCCAGCATGGAAGTCGATGCACCAGTGCTGTGTCCAAGGCGATCCTCAAGCTGATGCAGAGCCTGATGGTGGTGGTGCTGCTGCTCGGGCCACCTCTCTCCGCATCAGCTTCGAGTGCCACTCCGAGCACATGGCTGTGTGATGGCGATCCCTTAACGCTGATCCCCACTCCGGGAGCGGTGGATGTCAGCGGACTCTCCGACTCTGTGCCCAACATCGAATCTGGAACAGTGCCGGGAGATGGGGTTCTGATTAGCTGGCGCGGAACAACTCACCAGCTGCCTCGCACCAACAACGCAGGCACACCGAGTTACACCGATGGCCGCTGGTGGTGGCGCGCAGCCGATCCTGAGCACCCGGAATGGAAGCAACGCCGCGGGGGGATCATCACTTACACCTGCACTGCAGTGCAGCCGACGCCATGAGCTTCTCCACCCTCATCGCCAAAGGGCTCCGGGACTGTCGGTTTGAGCGTTTTGGCACACCAATCCTTCCGGTCGACGACATGACTCCCGCAGGTCCGGCAGAGGCGAGCCTGCAGTTCGATGGCGACAATCTCCGTTACTACCTGATGCGCCTGCAGAGCAGACCACCCGTGGTCGGAAGCATGACCCGCCACCTGCACGCCACACAATGCCTGGGATCAGCAGATGCCCAACCCTGGTGGTTAGCCGTGGCCGAACCCACGCTGAGCGCTGAGCAGCTGGACCACACCACGGTGCAACTGGTGAGAGTCGAAGCAGGAGAGGCCTTGAAACTGCATCAAGGCACATGGCATGCCGGCCCTTTCTTTCAAACCCCTACGGCCCTGTTCTTCAACCTCGAACTGAGCGACACGAATCAGAAGGACCACAACTGCCAGCCCCTGCCCCACAAGCTCAGGCTGACACTGAGGTGACGAGAGGGGGGGCCGTCACCGCGCGACGAATCGCATCTTCGAGGCGGCGACAATCCAGGCATCGGCAAGGGGCCTCATCCTGGGCGTGATGAAATCGGATCGGCGTGCGACTGGCTGTCATCGGCCTATCAGCAACTGCTGTTCGGGTTATGCCGTTGGAGTGCCATTCGCTCCAGGCCCGTAGCAGTGAGCTGCAACACACCGTGATGCTTCAGGCTCACCAACGCATGCGGCGGCGCGTGCGATGGCGCAGCGACTTGATCATGCGACGCGGCTTGGACAGAACCCTGTCCACCTCCGCAAGATTCAAAGTCCAAAGCACAATCGAAACCAGCAGCACAATGGCTGCGATCCACCCGTAGATCCAGAGCATGAAGCGAGCGCCCCTCAGGCAGCTCTGACCGTAAGGTCTGCAGCCTCATCACTCTGGGGCGGCTCAAGATCTGTGAAACGCTCGCCATCCTCAATGGCATAAAGCTTGAAGAGCGCCATAGCCGCCTCGTCCCAACGCTCGTGCTCAACCGCATCCAGCATCTGCTGGAAAAAAAGCACATTCACCACCTCAAGATCTACAGCGTCCATCCCCTGTGATCGGCTGCATCAACGCTATCGGCCAGCTGGGATCTCGCACCCCAAAAACAGAAAGAAATGCTTGAAAAAACGCTGTTGTCAAAATGGATGTCGACCTAGCGTTGGCGCTGTGATCGTGATGTAAGGCATGGGATCGGCAATTCGCCTGCTACTCGGGCATCTCGATCTCTGGACAGCACTCGTCGCCCTGCTGATCGGGGTTCTGAAAAGTCGTGAGCATTGGACCCGAGGCCGCTGGGCCGAAACAACCCTGATCAGCGTCGCCTTCTGGGTGATGGGGATTGATGGCACCTATGGCTTCTTTCTCCATCTGCTGTTCGGAAACTTCATCGCCACCCAGATCGGCTGGCCCAACAGCCCTTTTCAATATGAAGTGGCCTACGCCAACCTCACCATCGGCATTCTTGGCTTCAGCAGTGCTTGGCTAAAACGTCGCGACTATCTCGTGGCATCCATGGTGGCCTACGGCACCTGGTTCTTCGCTGATGGCATCGGGCACGTCGTTTCACTTGTGCAGTCGGGCGACACCGCCGTCGACAACACCGGCACGATCCTGTTCACCGATCTGCTGATGCCGGTGATCGTGGCGCTGCTGGTGTGGTGGAGTCGTGATGAACGCACAGTCCTGAAGGGATAGGCATGCTCCTGCTGGTTTTGACGGCTCTGTTGCTCACTGCTGCTGCAGCCGCACTCGGCCTCACGATCCTCCTGATCGGCCTGCAGCGGGTGTTTGCAGTGGCCCCCGTGCTCAGTCACGAGTCAACCGTCGAGCCATCGCCACCAACGTCATCGCTCACGGTGGTGATCCCCGCTTACAACGAGGCCGCCAACATCAGCCGTTGCCTCAGCAGCGTGCTGCGCAACGAGCCTCCCTGCAAGGACTGGAGGGTTGTGGTGGTGGATGACGACTCCAGTGACGACACGGTCAGCCTGGCTTGCGCCACGATCGAAACCACGCCATCGCAGGCACACACCTCCGTACTCCAGGCCGGACCTCGCCCTGGCACCGAGCGCTGGGTGGGAAAGAACTGGGCCTGCACCCGTGCGATGGAGTCGGTGAAGACCGACTGGGTGTTGTTTATCGATGCCGATGTGGAACTGGCGCCCCAAACCCTGAGCCGAGCCCTGGCTCAGGCCAACGCGGAAGAAGCCGATCTGTTCAGCCTCGCCCCGAGGCTGGTGTGCAGTTGCCTCGCGGAATGGATGGTGCAACCGATCATGGCCAGCCTGCTCGGCCTCGGCTTCCCCATGGAGGAGACCAACAACCCCGACTCCCCTGTGGCGTTCGCAGCAGGTCCGTTCATGCTGTTTCGTCGCGAGGCGTACACGGCCATCGGTGGCCATCGAGCCCTGGCCGCTGAAGTGGTGGAAGACCTGGCCCTTGCTCGCCGGATTAAAGAGAGCGGTTATCGCTTGCGTTACTGCCTCGGCCTCGATGCAGTGGATCTGCAGATGTACGCCGATCTCGGCGCACTCTGGGAAGGCTGGAGCAAAAACTGGTTTCTGGGGCTGGATCGCAGTGTCGCCAAGGCCTTGGGAGCCGGTGCCGTGGTGCTGCTGATGTTCAGCGGTCCGTGGCTGATCGCAGCCTCTGCGGCCACAACGGTGCTGTGGCTGATCAACAACATCCACACATCAACCCAGACCATCGCGGTGGCGTCAGCCGCAGCTCTGCTGGGAGTCATCGGCATCGGGCTGCAACTAGTTCTGCGGCTCTGGATTCGCCAACGCTTTGCCGTTCCGCTCACCTACTGGTGGTTGATGGGGATGGGAGGGCTGATTGTGGCTGCGATCGCTCCCACATCCGTGTGGCGCAGCCTGACTGGACGAGGTTGGACCTGGAAAGGACGCCCGCTCGCGTAGCGCGTGCTGATGGCGCATCACGAGTTGAGGATTTGCAGCACAATCCAAAAACCCCGCTCGTGGCGGGGCTTTTTGTTTGCTTGCAAGCTTGCCTTCCCTTAACCAAACATGCGCTGGAAGGCATGCCTAGCGACAGGCTTGAGCACAAACTCTTTGAACAGTTTGGCTTTATAGCCGCCACCTTCGACGAGTTCCAATTGATCATCAGTCAGTTCGATGATTTGGGCTTGAGTGTTGAGTTCAGTCATGGCTTGGAAGTGAGTTAAGTGAGTGAGTGAGTGAGTGAGTGAGTGAGTGAGTGAGTGAGTGAGTGAGTCTGCCAATCAGCGACCACCGAACAATTCGTTGAACACAATCGGGGCCACATACTTGACCAAAATCCCACCGATGCCGCCGCCTTCGACAGCCTCCAGTTGGTCTTC
Organism: Salipiger bermudensis; assembly: GCA_964225855.1. GTDB lineage: Bacteria > Cyanobacteriota > Cyanobacteriia > PCC-6307 > Cyanobiaceae > Synechococcus_C. Next base: position 12,038 of record CAXQPR010000019.1, read on the forward strand.
GGTCAGCTCGATGATTTGA
>CAXQPR010000020.1:0-23357 GCA_964225855.1 Salipiger bermudensis
CAACGACCGCAACCCAGATCAAACGGAACGGCTTGATCCCCTGAACACCGACAAGGAACTCGAGGCAACGCTCGCTGTAATAACCCCAGCCCAGAATCGTGGTGGCGGTGAAGAAGACCGTGCCAAAGGTCACCAACCAGGCTCCACCAGGAAGACCCCAGTCAAAGGCAGCCATGGTCAGCGCCACACCCTCGGGAACATCTGCGCCCTCCAACGGCAACCCAGCGCCGCTGATCACGATCACCAGAGCCGTCATCGTGCAGACGATGATCGTGTCGATGAAGGTACCGAGCATGGCCACCGATCCCTGCAGAACAGGGTCTCCAGGCTTAGCAGCGGCTTGTGCAATCGGAGCAGTGCCCAAGCCAGCTTCATTGGAAAATACTCCTCTGGAGATTCCCTTCTGAATCATCACACCCAAGGCTCCACCAGCGACTGCTGTACCGCTGAAGGCATCTCGGATGATGAGGTCAAAAGCAGCTGGAATCTCTCCGGCATGGGCCACAAGAATGCTGATCGCACCACCCACATAGACAATCGCCATGAACGGCACCACTGTTGAGGCGACTCGACCAATCCGTTCAATGCCACCACTGATCACGGCAAAGGTGATCGATGCGAACGCGATCCCTGTGACGAGAGGAGGGATCCCAAAGCTGACGTTTAAAGCCTTTGCCAGCTCATGGGACTGGACACCATTGCCGATGCCGAAGCCTGCAAGGGTTCCGAAGATGGCAAATGCCACTGCCAGCCAGCCCCATTGGAGTCCCAGTCCATTGCGGATCACGTACATCGGCCCGCCAACATGCTCCCCCAGTTCGTCAACTTCGCGGTAGTGAACCGCAAGCAGAGACTCGGCGTATTTCGTGGCCATGCCAACAAAGGCAATCAGCCACATCCAAAACACAGCACCAGGACCACCGACACCGATCGCACCAGCAACGCCTGCCACATTGCCTGTGCCAATGGTGGCGGCCAATGCAGTCATCAGCGAAGTGAATGCACTGACATCCCCTTCGCCCGTGGGCTCCCGAATTGATTCAAGTGTTTTACTGACGGCAAAGCCGATGCGTCGCAAGGGCATGAAGCCCAGACCAAGCATCAGATACAGCCCCGTCAGTCCGATCAGCCAAAGTGTGAAAGGGCCCCACACCCAGCCGTTGATGGTGTTCAACAGCTCCTGCATTCGATCCCGGTGATGATTTCCGGGATCGTGACACAGGCTTGGGCTTTCAGCTCAGGGGCTTGAGCGCTTCGAAACGGAACACTTGGCGACCAGCCGGGGTCTCCGCGAAAGCTTCGGTCTCCACCTGCCGCTCACTCAAGATCCAGGATCCCCCTTCCTGCAAGGGCTGAAATGTATCGGTAAAAGAGCTGATCCCACCACGCGCTTCTCCGGTGGCTGGGTCGGCATATTGACTCGAATAGGTGTGGCTGAGGTAACCCGCACCGGTGTCGGTGGTCGAACCTGTGTGAATGGTCACCACCGTGCCGTGAATATGGCGATGCACCATCGTGACCACATCATTCTTGATGCAGTAGCGATCTCCCTCGCCTTTGCCGCCAATGATCACCTCAAGGCCTTCATCCGTGGTCTCGCCAGCTGTGAAGGTGTTCTCTCCATGCACCTGATCAAAACTGCGACGCACGCGATGAATGGCGACCTCCCAAAGCTGAGAAGCAATGGCTTTCTCCACCTCGGCGTCCTCAATGCCAACGACTGAAGCTTTCAGATCCGCTCCCACCGTGAATGTGCCTTCGACACGACGCTCGCCCTGGATCCAGACGCAGCGGCCCTGGTAACCACCGAAACCGGGATCCCAGGTGTAACGGTTTTCGTAAGCAGCTCGGAATGCGGCACGACAATCGGTACCGGGAGCGATCGCGGTGCTGAGGGCCTGGGTCACAACGGAAGCGAACAGTTGTTCCCGTTGACCCTAATGGCTGACGCTATGGCGGTGAACGTCTTGCAAAGCGTGGATGGTGAGACTTTCGGCCTGAAGAGCCGCGATCGCCTCAACTGCAGCACAGGCACCGGCCAGAGTGGTGACCGTTGGAACGGAGTAATCAAGGGCTGCGCGCCGGATGTAGCGATCGTCATGGGCGGCTTGCCGTCCAATCGGCGTGTTGATCGCCAATTGGATCCCGCCCGAGCGGATTAAATCCTCGATGTTGGGTCGACCCTCATGCACCTTGAGCACCGAACTGACTTCGAGACCAGCCTCCTTCAACACTGCTGCGGTGCCAGAGGTGGCAGTGAGTTCAAATCCCAGTTCAATCAAGCGGCGAGCCACCGGCACCAGGGCCTTCTTATCGCGGTCATGGGTTGAGAGGAACACCCGACCGGAGGTAGGTAACGCATCTCCAGCGGCCAACTCCGCTTTCGCATAGGCCATGCCGAAATCCTGGGCAGACCCCATCACTTCTCCAGTGGAACGCATCTCGGGACCGAGCACGGAATCGGCTCCGGGGAAGCGGCGGAACGGAAGCACTGCCTCTTTCACCGCTTGGAGGGGAGGCTTGGGCTCTTCCGTAAGACCCACTTCCGACAGGGTTTCCCCGGTCATCAAGCGTGTCGCGATGCGGGCCAGGGGAACCCCTGTGGCCTTGGCCACGAACGGCACGGTGCGGGATGCACGGGGATTCGCTTCGATGATGTAGACGGTCTCCTCCCCAGAGGCATCGCGCTGAACGGCGAACTGGAGGTTGATCAAGCCCTGCACCTTCAACGCCACCGCCAGGGCCTCGGTCCAGCGACGGATCAGGCCGAGGGCCTGCTCGCCAAGGGATACGGACGGCAGACAGCAGGCTGAATCTCCGGAATGGATGCCGGCAGGCTCGATGTGCTCCATCAAGCCGCCAATGAGCACGGTGTTTTCGCGGTCACACAGCGCATCGACATCCACTTCGACGGCGTTCTCGAGGTATTGATCAATCAGCACCGGATGATCAGGTTCCACTTGAACCGCTTCCACCATGTAGCGATTCAGCTCCTGTTCGTCGAACACCACTTCCATGGCTCGGCCACCGAGCACATAGGAGGGACGCACCACCACCGGGTAACCCACACGTGCTGCCACGGATCGAGCCTCCTCCTCACTACGGGCCAAGCCGTTGCGCGGTTGACGAATCTCGAGTTCACGCAGGATCGCTTCAAACTGCTCACGGTCTTCAGCACGATCAATGGATTCGGGAGAGGTACCCAAAATTCGGGTGCCAGTGGAACGCCCTGCATCACTGTTGAGCCAGCGGAGCAAGGGCAGGGCCAGCTTCAGCGGAGTTTGCCCACCGAACTGGACAATCACCCCTTCGGGACGCTCCGCTTCGATCACATTGAGCACATCCTCAAGAGTGAGGGGCTCGAAATAGAGCCGATCGCTGGTGTCGTAGTCAGTCGAGACCGTCTCTGGATTGCTGTTGACCATCACCGTGGCGTAACCACGGTCCTGGGCCGAGAACGAGGCATGGCAGCAGCAATAGTCGAACTCGATGCCCTGGCCAATACGGTTCGGCCCACCTCCCAAAATCATCACCTTGCGGCGATTCTCTGGCTGCACCTCTGACGCCACAGGGAGGGTCTCCAGAACTCCCGCTCCACTCAACCTGCGAACCGGACGCTCGTAAGTCGAATAGTGGTACGGGGTGGTGGAAGCAAATTCCGCTGCACAGGTGTCGACGGTTTTGAATACCGGGGAGATCCCCTGCTGGTGTCGGTGTTGCCGCACACTCAGCTCATCGCTGCCAGTCGCCCAGGCGATTTGTCGATCGGAATAACCCAGCTGTTTGAGCTGCAGCAAGGCATCGGCATCGAGCTGTTCCAGGCTGCGACCGTGCAGCAGGGAAGCCTCAGCATTGATCAACGTCCGAAGCTTGGCCAGGAACCAGGGGTCGATGCGACTGAGGGAGTGAATCTCAGCATCGGTGCGTCCCTCGACCATGGCGGCCCGGACCGCCAGGATCCGGTCGGGGGAAGGCGTGCGAAGACTGCGTTCCAGGTCAGCTGCAGGCATTGGAACGTCAGGGCGATCACAGCCCCATCCGGAGAGACCGGTTTCAAGAGAGCGCAGCGCTTTTTGGAATGACTCCTCAAAGCAACGACCGATGGCCATCGCTTCACCCACCGATTTCATGGCGGTGGTGAGCACTGCCGGAGATCCCCGAAACTTTTCAAAGGCGAAGCGAGGAATCTTCGTGACCACGTAATCGATCGTGGGCTCGAAGCAGGCTGGAGTCTTGCCTGTGATGTCGTTGAGAATTTCGTCGAGGGTGTACCCAACGGCGAGCCTTGCGGCGATTTTGGCGATCGGGAAACCGGTGGCTTTACTGGCCAATGCCGAAGAACGGCTGACCCTGGGATTCATTTCGATCACCACCACATCGCCATCTGCCGGGTTGATAGCGAACTGAATATTGCTGCCGCCAGTGGCCACACCGATCTCGCGGATGATGGCGATGGATTGATCACGCAGGCGCTGATATTCCCGGTCTGTCAGGGTCTGAGCAGGGGCCACGGTGATCGAATCACCGGTGTGCACACCCATTGGATCAAGGTTCTCAATGCTGCAGACGATCACGACGTTGTCGACCTGATCGCGCATCACCTCCAGCTCAAATTCCTTCCAACCCAATAACGACTGTTCAATCAAAATCTGAGAGACGGGGCTGGCCTCCAGCCCGGTTTTGCAGATCGCCGCGTATTCCTCAGGGTTGTAGGCAATGCCGCCGCCACTGCCTCCAAGGGTGAAGGCAGGTCGAATGATGCGTGGGAAGGTGCCGATCGCGGCACCAACGGCTTCCGCTTCCTCCATGCTGGAAGCGATACCGGAGGGGCAGACCTTGACCCCGATCCGCTCCATCGCTTGTTTGAACAGCTGTCGGTCTTCGGCCTTCTGAATCGCTGGCAGATCAGCACCGATCAGCTCAACGCCATACCGTTCCAGTGTGCCGTTTTCCGCCAGCGCCACGGCCAGGTTCAGCGCTGTCTGCCCCCCCATCGTGGGCAACAGAGCATCGGGGCGCTCCTGTTCGATCACCCGCGTGACGACCTCAGGCGTGAGGGGCTCGATGTAGGTGCGATCCGCCAATTCCGGATCCGTCATGATCGATGCCGGGTTGGAATTCACCAACACAACCTCGAAACCATCGGCTCGGAGCGCTTTGCACGCCTGGGTTCCCGAGTAATCGAATTCGCAGGCCTGACCGATCACGATCGGACCTGAACCCAGCAGAAGGATGCGACGAAGATCAGACCGCCGGGGCATGGGCTTCGAGAATCAGCCAAACCTGACCAGCCTCCCATGCGGCAGGCCACTGATCGTTCTCTCCTGGGCCGTCACTCGCTAGCGTTAGGCAATCTGGAAGCAAGTCAGAGGACTATGAGCGAGCTCCAGCGCCTTAAGGGGCTGCTGCCACCGGAAATGCAGAGCTGGGTGTTCGTGGAGGCTGCAGCTGCGGTGGAACCACCGCTGATCACCCTCGAGGAGATTGGCCGTGATGAGGTCGAGATCCAGGTGGATCTCGACCAGTGGGACAGCCTCGCTCTCGATCACCGCAATCTGCTTTTCTGGCACGAGGTGGGCCGTGTTCAGAACGACACCATTCCCCGCGATGGCTGGGAAATGGCTGCCCTCGCCATTGGCCTTGGTGGCGCCATCGGAGAACTCTGGGTTCAAGACGGCTTGCTGCTTCTCATGGCCCTTGGGCTGTCCGGCTTCGCTGGCTATCGGCTGTACCTCAAAAACAATTCTGAGAAACGGTTGCAGGACGCCATCGCTGCTGATGAACGCGCCATCGATCTGGCTTGTCGCTTCGGCTACAGCGTTCCCAATGCCTACAAGAGCCTCGGAGGAGCATTGAAGGAACTGGTCGAACAGACCAGGAAAAAGAAGAAGCGCAGCTTCTACGAAGATCGCTTGGAAGCGCTGCGCAAGAGCGCCAACAAAGCCAGGGCTGAAATGGCCCAACAGCAGGGATCCCGCGAGTCCGTTACCAGCGAGAACGTTTATGGCTGAGACCCAATTTCAAGATCTGGACAGCCAGAAGCTGGCGGAACTCGCCGCAGATGCCTGCGACGATCGCAAAGCCACCGGCATCGAGATGATTCGCGTTGACGAAGTCTCAAGCCTGGCGGATTGGATGGTGATCGCCGGTGGACACACGGACGTCCAAGTGCGTGCCATTGCCCGTTCCGTCGAAGACCGCCTGGAGGAAATCACGGGCCGTCTACCGCTGCGCAAGGAAGGCGTCAACGAAGGGTGTTGGGCCCTGCTGGATTACGGCGAGCTCATCGTGCACATCCTTCAACCGAGCGAACGCAGCTACTACGACCTTGAGGCGTTCTGGGGTCACGGTGAACGTCGAACCTTCGTAGCGTCGGAGCCCGATCAGGGTTCCTGAACTGCGTTGATGGCCAGCACGAGCCCCTGCCCCGTCCCTCCTGAACAACGTCCTCAGGAGGAATTTCAGCAGCTCTGCACGTCGTGGTTTTTCACCTGGCCAACACAATCTCAGCAGGGCTTGGATAAGGCTCTTCTGATCAGCTGGTTCAGCATTCTTCCCCTCACCGTGCTTGTCGCCAGTGGGAGTTGGGCACTGCGTAATGATCCGGCTCGACTCCTTGCTGCAGGAGCAGTGGCAGCGTTTGTGCTCCCAATGTTGTTATTGGTGCGCCAGTGGTTGGGCTGGAGCTATGTGCACAAGCGCCTACTGGCCGAACAGGTGGAATACGAAGAATCAGGTTGGTACGACGGTCAGGTGTGGGAGAAGCCCTTGGCCTGGCGTGAGCGCGACTTGCTGATGGCCCGCCACGAAGTGCGTCCAATCCTTGGGCGACTCGCGCGGGCGATGGCCTGGACTGCCGGTCTGATGCTGGTGGGTGCCAGCCTCTGTCAGGCTCTGTGAGCAGCACAGCGGATCCAGACCCATGGCCCTCCCCTCCAGCCTCGGTGGTGGTTCCTCCACAGCACTTCCCCCTTTAGAGGTCAGGCTCAAACGCAGTGGATGTGTCGAGTCAGTCCATCGCGTGCATGCGGTGGTCTGTGACCAGCGCGGACGGATCTTGATGCGGGCCGGTCAGGCCAACTACGAAACGTTCATTCGCTCAGCGCTCAAGCCCTTTCAAGCGCTTCCGTTTCTCAGCAGTGGGGCCGCAGCCCAGGTGGATTGCGGCGATCGAGGCATCGCCATCAGCTGCGCCTCCCATGCAGGCACCCCAGGCCATGCCCGCGAGGCATTCAAGATCCTTTGGAACGCCGAGCTGGAGGCGCATCAACTGCAATGCCCAGTACCGGCAGGAGCCAGCAGCCCTCTGGAGCACAACTGCTCGGGGAAGCATGCCGCCTTCCTTGCCACCTGCAGAAAGATGGCCTGGCCGACTGACTCTTATCTGCAAGGGGATCACCCCGTTCAGCAGGAAGTGAATCGCCGTGTTGCCGAACTGCTGGGCCTACCTGCTGACGAACTGATTGCCGCACGCGATGACTGCGGGGCCCCCACCCTTCGCCTGGAGTTGGCCCAGATGGCTTTGCTCTATGCCCATCTAGGGGCATCGACCCAGGCTGAACTGGAACAGATCAGCAGGGCCATGCTGGCCCACCCCCACCTGGTCGCAGGCGAAGGGAAATTCGACACCGAGCTAATGCAACGAGCCCACGGCCAGGTGCTCAGCAAAGGCGGCGCAGAAGGCATCCAATGCCTCAGCCGCATCGGTGATGGCTTGGGAGTAGCGATCAAGGTTGAGGACGGCTCCCGTCGAGCCAAGCAGGCCGTAGCCCTTCATCTGCTCCGTCAACTCGATTGGCTCACCCCATCTGGCCTCGAGGAATTGGAGGAACAAGTGCTCCTGCTCAACCCGGGGGTGCACCTCGAGGTGCATGGAGCGCTGCGTGATTAAACGTCGGAGACAAGGCACCTCGCTGTGTATGATTTGGGGGTCGCAAACGCGGCTTCGCGCCGCGGGGTAGAGCAGTCTGGTAGCTCGTCGGGCTCATAACCCGAAGGTCGGGAGTTCAAATCTCCCCCCCGCCACCACTTCAAAAGCCCCTGGAGTCTTGGCTCCAGGGGCTTTTTGATTGCAACGGCTTCCCTGGCCCCCCGAGGGAGTTGGGATGCAACCCACGCACAATGGCCTTCAACAGCAGCATCAGCGTGAACCAACGTCCCTTCGAGGCGATCGTGGTTGGGTCGGGGGCCACCGGAGGGATTGCGGCTCTGACCCTCGCCGAAGCTGGCGTCAGAGTGCTGGTGCTTGAGGCTGGTCCACAACTGAGCGTTGATCACGCTCTCGGGAGCGAGCCGGCAAACACGATCCGCAGACTGCAGGGTCTGATCAGTGGCACCCATCGACAACAGGCGCAGCACCCCGGCTACTGGAAGCAAAATCCAGCGCTCTACATCGACGAACAACAGCATCCCTACAGCCACCCACCCAGTCGGCCCTTTCTCTGGACCCGGGGCCTTCAAGTGGGGGGACGAAGTCTCACCTGGGGAGGCATCACCCTGCGCCTCTCCGATCGGGACTTCAAGGCCGCTGAATCCGATGGCCATGGTCCGGTATGGCCGATCAGCCATCAGGATCTCGACCCCCACTACACAGCACTGGAACAATTGCTCGCAGTGCATGGTCAGCGGGACGGACTGCTCCAGGTGCCTGACGGATGGGCCACCAAGGCACTTGCATCAACACCTGAGGAAGTGCACTTCGCCAAGACGGTTCAGCAGGAGCTGCGTCACCCCTGGATGCCATCGCGGGGATTTGAACTTCCCGCTTGTTCCCCGGATTCTCCGTGGCCACGATCCAGCAGTCCTGGGAGCACGCTCCACCGAGCGCTGGCCACCGGACGTGTGGAGCTCTGCAGCGGCCAGATGGTCGAACAGTTACTGATGGCTCCGGGCCAGGAGCGGGCTAACGGCTTGATCAGCATCAACCTCAGGGATGGCAGCCGCACCAGGTTCGAAGCGCCTCTGATCGTGCTCTGCGCCTCAACGATTCAAAGCCTGCGAATCCTGCTGAATTCCGAACAGCAAACCAGCACGGGAGGATTCCGAGACCCCTCCGGACGGCTGGGTCATCGCTTGATGGACCACGTTTCAAGCTGTCGTTTCTTTTGCATCCCGGCCCGATCGGCGCAGGCCAATCCCGCCCCACTCTCCGGTGCTGGCAGCTTCTTTCTTCCTTTTGGATCCTGTCTGGAGACGACCGGTCCCGTCAGTTTTATGCGCGGGTACGGACTGTGGGGAGGCATCAACCGCTTCGATCCTCCGGCTGCATTGCAGCGTCAGTCGGGATATCGCCTCGGATTCCTCATCGGTCATGGAGAGGTGTTGGCGGACGACCACAACCGCGTCAGCCTCTCCAACCGCACCGATGCCTGGGGCGTGCCGATTCCCCACATCGATTGCCAATGGGGCCCCAATGAATTGGCCATGGTGAAGCACATGCAATCCACCATGGAAACCGCCATCAGCGCCGCGGGCGGACTGGTCAAACCCCTGCAGGACTTACTGCACATGCCTCTGGTGGAACCCTTCGTTGCTTCCAGCGCAGCGGTTGGCGATCAGGCTCCGCCTCCTGGTTACTACATCCACGAAGTCGGGGGTGCACCGATGGGAGAAAGCGAAACCACCAGCGTTGTGGACTCTTGGAACCGCCTGTGGCGCTGTCGAAACGTCCTGGTGGCGGATGGGGCCTGCTGGCCCACCTCCGCATGGCAGAGCCCGACGCTGACGATGATGGCGATCACGCGGAGGGCCTGCCTGGAGGCGGTCAGGCGCTCGGGCGACTGAAAAGGTCGTTGAGATACCGCTCGGTCACGGCACGGTCACTGGAACCGTTCTGAAACAGAAAATTGGCGAGGGCAGAACTCATCACCCGGTACTGATCCCAGGCGGGGTGCGCACCGATGAACTCCTTCATGCCGTGATACAGCACTTCGGGGATCTCGGCCTCGAGGCTCACGTACGAGGTGGAAGCAGTGGCATCCGCGCAAACCTCTTCGGTTTCGGGGGCATCCACACAGCGTTCAAGGTGATTTCGGTCCACGCAGCGCCTCAGGCGATCGGTCTTCTTCCCCTCAAGGATCCACATCTGCGGGGCCTGAGTCAAAGGGGGAGCCTCAGAGCACAACCGAAGCAATCCCAAACGAGACTCATTGCCGCACGGGCACTCTCGAGATCAAGGCCAATCAGCAACCCGAGGGAGGAAACACGGCAGATTCCTGTCAAGTACCCACCGCTACCAAGTTGAATCAACGACACATTCCCCACATCCCTGACTTGCTGGAGGCAGTCCGTGGAAAACCACAGAAGACCTGTGGAAAACCACGGAAAACAAGCCAATAACACAAGCTTGATAAGCCCTACTTATAAAGCTCAGTCTCACTGGACCAGATCGAGACTGAGACATTTGAGGTGTTCAGAACCCCAGGATTCCTTCAGCTTTCTGTGTTGTTGGCTTCACCTTGTTTCGCTGTTTTGCGAAGCGTTTCCGGTCCCAGCGGGTGATCGGCGTGCGGATAGGGGTGGTGGCCATGGTCGTGGCTGTGGTCATGCGAATGGCCATGGTCGTGCGCGTGGTTGTGGTCATGGGAGGAACCGTGATGGTGTCCACCACCGAGAGGGATCGGAATGCCATCGGGCTGACAAGCTCCTGTGCACTCGCGCTCACACAGGTCACAGCCATCCGTCAGGCCCTCCACATGGTGGTGGTGGCTCTCCTGCGCAAGCCCAACCTCATCCTCAAAGCCGAGCACCTGGGCTCTGTACTTGCAAAGGGAGCAATTCATCGCCGTTTCACCGCCCAGCACCTCCTGAACGCGCTCAACAAAGGTGTCGAGCACCAATGGGTGATCGCCGAGATAAGAAGCCGACACGAAGTCAACCTCGGGATGATCGGCCGCCACTAAATCCGTGTGCTGTCGGATGCGACTCACCAACACACCAGAAAAGAGGAAGTAGGGGAAGACCACGATTCGGCGGAAGCCCAGCCGCACCACATGGCGCAGCCCCGGCTCCACCAAGGGAAAAGTCACTCCGGAATAAACGGTTTCACCCCAACCGAACCCAAAACCTTCGACGAGCATGCGGGTGACCTTGGCCACATTGGAATTGGCATCGGGATCCGACGATCCGCGCCCCACCACCACAAGCAGGGTTTCCTCCAAGGGCACATCGCTTGGCGACTGCTCCAAGGCTTCACGGATCCGGGCACCGGCCGCGCCGATCATCAGCCGGTCAACGCCCAGCTCCCGGCCGTAATCGATGGTCAGACCGGTCTCAGCGCTGTAGGTGTTCAGCACTGAAGGAATGTCGTTTTTGGCGTGACCCGCTGCAAAAAGCATGGCAGGCACAGCCAGAACCCGTTTCACTCCCTGATCGCGAAGACGATCGAGAGAGTCCCGCAGGATCGGCTTGGCGAATTCCAGGTAGCCGTGTTCCACCGGCAAACCACCCATTCGCGGCCTCAGCCCTTCAGCGAGGCGGGCAAATTCTTCAACTGCCAGGCGGTTGCGACTGCCATGACCGCAAATCAGGACGCCCACCTCAGCGGGATTGAGTTCAGAGAGGTCCGCGGCCACGGTTTAATCACATTTCAAGCGACCCTATCGCCAGCGCTGACGCCATGATTGGAGCGTTCCTGCCCTTGGCCGGTGGCCCCCGTTCGCAATCCCCAGGCCGCTGCATCCAGACCGTACGGACTTCTCACCCCCTCGTCCTCTGAGATCGGATCGCTGCTCAACAGCAGATCTCGATACCAACCACTGAAGATTTGCAGCGGAGGGACCACCAGTCGTTGCGCGGCAGACGCCCACTGGACAGTGGATCTGAGCCCAAAGCTGCGTCAATTGGTCGTCGATCAGCAAGCCAATCGTGTGCGCTTCGGGAGCGGCTGGACCATGGGAGAACTGCAAGATCAGCTCGCCCAACAGGGCTGCATGGTGACCACGGGCCTGTCGGGATTGCCAGGGGTTGGATTTGTCCTCACTGGGGGGATGGGTCCCCTCAGCCGCAGCCTTGGACTGGCCATTGATCACGTCCAAGCAATTTCCGGCATTTGGGGCAACGGACAACCCTTCGCGCTGAAGCGAGCCGAGCTCAACGAGACCTCGCCAAGCAACTTCATTCAGCAATGGACCGCTTTGCTGGGAGCGGCGCCCTTCCTTGGGGTTGTGCAGGAGATCGAACTGCAAACCATGCCCCTGCTGCCTCTGAAGGTGGTGCAGGGCGGTGTCGAGCCCCACCACCTGGCCGAGCTGATCACCAAGGCGGAACAGTTCCCGCGTGGGCTCAGCCTTCAGTGGTGCTGGGGCGAAACGATTGAAGTGATGTTGGTGGCACGCTGCGATGACCCCAGCGCCATCGAGACGTTGTCGGAGCTGAGAACAGCAGTCCTGCTCAACGATCAACAACAGACAACAGCTGGCGGCCTGCATGAACTTCCAGCCTTCGGCAGCCATGCTTTCCCTTCATCAAAAGACCTCGAGGTTCACCAGGAGGTGATCGGGCTGCTCGGACCAGCCTGGGGGCCGGCGACTCCCGCACTGGTGCAGGCCATGGACTCAGCGATGGCCAATCGACCGCACCCGCGCTGCAACGTCTCCAACCAGCAACTGGGCGGAGCGGTGGCTGATCGCAGCAGCCAAGCGACTGCCTTTCGCCATCGCAACGCGGAATGGAAACCTTGGGTCACTGCCAGCTGGCCGCCGGGTGATCACATCGCACGGCAGGCAGCCCTGACTTGGGTGGAGAGTGTCTGGGCGGAACTGAGCCCCTCTTGCCCAGGGATCCACCTGGCCCAGCTCCATGACCACCTTCCCTGGCATCAGCGCGAACTCGAGGGAGCCTTCGGCCCCTGGCTGACGCCATTGCGCCAACTCAAACAACAGCTGGATCCGGACGCTGTGCTGCCCCCGCTCTAGGGGATGGGCCCCGTGAGATACGGTCGGCCGATGACGACCCTTGGTGCCATGCGGCAGTGGTTCAGCAATCCAGCCAGGGAAATGCTCTCCGGTCTGGTGGTGGCATTCGCAATGATCCCGGAGGCCATTGCCTTCTCCGGCATCGCAGGGGTGGACCCTCAGGTGGGGCTATTCGGAGCGTTCTGTCTTTCCATCACGATTGCATTCGTGGGTGGACGCACGGCGATGATCACGTCGGCCACTGGCTCCACCGCCCTTCTGATGACAGGCCTGGTGGCCTTCGGTGATGCCCGCTCCACCGAGCTGGGTGTCAGTGGCCTCGGTTTGCAATATCTCCTGGTGGCCGGTGTGCTCACCGGCGTGTTCCAGATCCTCTGGGGCTATCTACGTCTCGCCCATCAGATGCGCTTCGTACCGCAGGGAGTGCTCAGTGGCTTCGTGAATGCTCTAGCCCTGCTGATCTTCCAGGCCCAGCTTCCAAGCCTGGGCATCAACCTGCATTTCGGCGAAAAAGTCGCCCACGGCGAGTCCCAGGTGCTCGCCGCCAGTCAGATCCCGGCGGTTTGGTTGCTGGTGATTCTGGGACTGGTGATCATCTACGGCCTTCCCAGGCTCACCCGTCTGATCCCATCACAGTTGGTGGCCATCGTGGTGCTCACCTTGATCAGCATCAATCTCGGGCTCGAGATCCCCACGGTCGAAAGTCTCGGAAACCTGCCCAGCCAGTTACCTCCTCCCTCCATTCCCTTTGGTTCCCTGGCGGACGGCAGAGTGCCTTTCTCCTTGGAAACACTGGGAATCGTGCTTCCGACGGCCCTCTCCATCTCCCTGGTGGGCTTGATGGAAACCTTCCTGACCCAGGACATTCTCGACGACAAAACCGACAGCAACTCCAACAAAAACACTGAGGCCCGCGGCCAAGGCATTGCCAACCTGGTGTCATCACTGTTCGGCGGCATGGCCGGCTGTGCACTGGTCGGCCAGTCCGTGATGAACATCGACAACGGTGGCCGCGCCCGACTCTCAACCCTCTTCTCGGGCGTGAGCCTGATGGCGATGATTCTGCTGGCCCGGGGCTGGGTTCAGCAGATTCCGATGGCTGCCCTGGTGGCCGTGATGATCAGCATCGCTGTGAGCACAGCGGATGTGGCCGGACTACGCGCGATCCGTCGTATCCCGAAGAGCGACACCGCAGTGATGCTGATGACCTTCGCGGTCACCATGCTCACCACGCCCCACAACCTGGCCCTGGGTGTGCTGGCAGGTGTGGCCCTTGCCGCGTTGCTGTTCAGCCGCAAGGTGGCCAAAGTGATTCGCGTCGATGCTGAAGACATCTCCGCAGATCACCGCCGTTATCGCGTCACCGGTCAGCTGTTTTTTGTCAGCAAGGTCTATTTCCTCCAGGGTTTCGACGTGCATGACCACCCCGCACAGATCACCATTGATCTGAGTGCCGTACACATTTGGGACCAGACCGGTGTGTCAGCTCTGAATCAACTCACACGCAAACTGGAGCGCGGTGGCTCCAAGGTGACAGTTGAAGGCCTCAACACCGAGAGCCTGAACCTCTTGGAACGCATCGGCACACAACCCGAAGGGGCTCATGGTTGAGGGTCAGGCGGGATCCATTCAGTTCCTGCTCTTCAAACCCTGAAGACAGGTGTTGAGATCAGCCTGCATACGTTGACGCCTCTGAAGCAATGCACCGGCGTCACCTGCTTGATCCAGATAACGATCGGTGACATCCAAACCGATGCCAAGGATCAAACAGAGCGTCTGCAAATCGCCAGCCTCCACAGCCCGCTGGCGCGCTCCTTCTCGTAACACCCCGATCAGAGCCATCTTGTTGTTGTAGGTGCTCCGAGCGTGAGCATCTGCAGCCAGAGCAGAAGGACACAATCCGAAAGTGATGGCAATGCTGGTGAGAACGGCCTGCCAGCTGCGAATCGCCATGAACCGATCTCCAAGGCCCTTAAATCCAACCTCAAGATGAAGGCCATTCACCATCAACGCCAGGCCCAACAACAGATCTGAGACACTTGGGGTTGAGGTCAGATTGAGCATGCATTTCCGCACCCTCTCAGGACTGCTGGCGGGTGTTCTGATGCTGCAGGGATGCGCCACCCTCGGCGAAGGAGGGGCATCCCGTCTGGGCCTGATTCAGCAACGCAAAAGCTTGCGCTGTGGTGTGAGCGGGAAAATTCCCGGCTTCAGTTTTCTGCAGCCTGATGGGACCTACTCCGGCCTGGACGTGGACATCTGCAAAGCCTTTGCTGCTGCATTCGTTGGCGATTCCAGCGCAGTGGAATACCGCCCACTGACTGCCCCCGAGCGGTTTACGGCGTTGCGAACCGGTGAGATCGACCTGCTCTCCCGCAACACCACCTTCAACCTCAGCCGTGACGCTGCTGGCGGCAATGGCGTCAGCTTTGCTCCCGTGGTCTTTCACGATGGCCAGGGGCTGATCGTCAAAACGTCAAGCGGGATTCGTCAACTCAGCGACCTACGCAACCAGAGCATCTGCGTGGGGTCGGGCACCACAACCGAGCAAAACCTCAACGACGCCTTGGAAGCACAGGGCATCGCTTACAGCCCCATCAAATATCAGGACCTCAATCAGGTGGTGGCGGGTTACCTCCAGGGCCGCTGCAGCGCCATGACCTCCGACCGATCCCAGTTGGCAGCGGCTCGTTCTGGCTTCGCCAACCCCCGAGAGCACGTCATCCTCGAGGACGTGCTCAGCAAAGAGCCCCTGGCCCCGGTGTCGGTGGGGGGAGACCAGAGGCTCGGCGATGCCATGCGCTGGGTGATCTACGCCTTGATCACCGCTGAAGAGCTGGGTCTCACCCAGGCGAATGTGCGAGAACGTCTGGCCGAAGCGCAAACGAATCCGCAGCTGACCCAGCTGCGTCGCTTTCTTGGCGTGGAGGGTGAGCTCGGAGCGAAACTGGGCCTCGCCCCCGACTTTGTGGTGCGGGTGATCGAAGCCACCGGCCATTACGGCGAGATCTACAACCGTCACCTCGGCCCCGACAGTGCGGTGCCGATTCCCCGGGGACTCAACCAGCTGCACCGCGATGGCGGTGCCATGACCGCCCCACCGTTCCAGTGATGATCAAACGCTCGCATCGTTGGTTGCTGCAGCTGGGCATTGTGCTGGTGCTGCTCACCGTCATCGGTGTGCTGATCAACAACCTTGCGGTGAACTTGATTCGCACGGGATTGGGATTGAGCTTTGAGTGGCTGAGCCGCCCCGCCGGTTTTGCACTTGCCGAACACCCTCTGCCCTACCGGTCCTCGGACCCCTACGCATGGGCTTTGCTGGTGGGTTGGCTGAACAGCCTCAAGGTGATCCTTGCGGGGCTGGTGAGTGCCACGGTGCTCGGGGTTCTGGCTGGGGCAGCGCGCCGCAGCATCAATCCCCTGCTGCGTCAGCTTGCAGCGCTGTACGTGGGATTGATTCGCCAGGTCCCCTTGCTGCTGCAGTTGTTGTTCTGGTATTTCGTTGCCCTGCTCGGACTGCCCCGCACCAATCCCTCACCGCTGGGGTCCCTTCTGACGCTCACGAATCAGGGCATTGCTGTGCTCGGGGTGCACCTGAGTGTGGAATTCACCGCAGTGCTCCTAGGCCTGAGCGTGTTCACCGGCGCAGCGATCGCTGAGGTGGTTCGCGGTGGACTGGATTCTGTCCCTCGCGGGCAATGGGAAGCCTTCCGAAGCCTTGGCCTCTCTGAAGCAATGGGGTTGCGCCGGGTGGTGCTCCCACAGGCCCTGCCAGCCATCCTTCCCGGCCTTACCAGCCAATACCTGAATCTCGCCAAGAACAGCACGCTCGCCATCGCTGTGGGCTATGCGGATCTCTACGCAGTCAGCGACACCACAATCACCCAAACCGGTCGCGCAATCGAAGGATTTCTACTGCTGCTCCTCAGTTTTCTGCTGCTCAATCTGATCATCAACGCCGCCATGCAGCTCTTGAACCGCGCGGTGATCAGCCGTAGGCAGCACTCCTAAGCTGCGCCCGAACCCATCAGCATCCGATGCTCTCGAAGCCGAAAGTCGCAGCGATCCTGCTCACGGTTGCGGCCGTCGCAGCAATGCTGCTGCCGTTTGTATCTGCAACCCTGCTCACAGTTGGGCTTGGTGGCATTGCTTTTGCTGCAGGACTTGGCCAGTTTCTTCGCCTCAACGACGCCGAAGAGACTGCTTCCAAGCTGTTCCGAGCCCTTTCAGGCCTGCTTTACTGCGGCGCTGCCATCTGGGTGCTGGTTGACCCGATCGACAGTGAAATCAGTCTCACCTTGTTCGCTGGCGTGTTGCTGCTGGTGAATGGAGTCATGGAACTCGCCGCAGGTGCCAGTGGAGCCGGCCCAGCGAAGGGATTTGTGGTGATCGACGGACTGATCACCTCTCTGCTTGGCCTCTTTCTGGTGCTCGAATGGCCCAGCGACAGCCTTTGGGCCCTGGGAACCCTCTTCGGCGTGGGGCTGTTCATGACCGCGCTCAATCTGTTCCGCGCCGATCAGGCAACACCTCCAGCAGCCTGATGCAGGACTGGAAAGCCCTCTGGCGCCACGGACGCCGCCATCCAATCGAGACGGTGATCAGCCTGCTGGTGATTGCGGTGATTGTTTGGGCCATCTGGGCCAGTGGCAGCTGGGTTGTGCAAGCCGCGGACTGGAGCGTGGTCGGCAGCAACCTGCCCTTGTATCTCAGCGGCAGCTATCCGGAGGATGAGCGTTGGCGGCCATTGGTGTGGGTCTCCCTGTTGACCCTGCTCACCCTGGTCACGTTGTTCAGACCCGGCAAAGGCGACAGGCTCCGCTGGCTAGAGCTGGGGCTCCCCTGGTGCTGGATTGCCATGATCCCACTCGGATTGGGGTTGTTGGGAGGAGGGATCGCCCTGAGTGCCGTGCCGAGCCGGGACTGGGGAGGCCTCAGCCTCTCCCTGCTCTTGACGGCCTGCAGTGCAGCATTGGCCCTACCCCTCGGGGTGCTGCTCGCGCTTGGGCGCAACAGTGATCTTCCCGTTCTACGGCTCAGCAGTCGCCTCTATATCGATCTGATGCGAGCTGTTCCTCTGATCGCAGTGCTGTTTTTCGGGCAGCTGTTAATCCCCCTGTTCCTGCCCGTGCAACTGGAAATCAACCGCGTCTTGCGAGCCGTGGTGGCGTTTGCCTTGTTCGCGGCTGCCTACGTGGCTGAAGACGTCCGCGGCGGCCTCCAGTCCATCCCCGCCACGCAGACCGAAGCGGCGGCGGCCCTTGGCCTCACGCCAATTCAATCCCTTCGGCTTGTGGTTCTGCCTCAGGCTCTGCGCATCGCCATCCCGGCCCTGACCAATCAAGCCATCGGACTGCTGCAGAACACCAGCTTGATGGCGCTGCTTGGACTGGTGGAATTGTTGGGAATTGGCCGCAGCCTGCTGGCCAACCCCGCCTTCATCGGCCGACACCTTGAGGTGTATGTGTGGCTCGGCGGCCTCTATTGGTTGTTCTGCACCGCCATGGCCCTCCTGGCCCGGAGAATCGAACGCGACAGCCCACCTCTCGGCGGCCATACCGCCTGACCTCCTTCTTCGCTGATGACGCCCACCATGACGCCTGCGATCACGGCGCACTCGATCTGCAAGACCTTTGGCGCAGGACTTCGCGCTCTCGATGACGTGAGCCTCGAGGTGGCCCGGGGAGAGGTGTTGGTGGTGATGGGTCCATCCGGATCAGGCAAAAGCACCCTGATTCGCACCTTCAATGGTCTGGAATCCATCGATGACGGTGAGATCGACGTCCTGGGCCTACGCCTCAACAACGACAGCGACCCCCGTCAAATCCAGCGAATCCGCAAACGGGTGGGAATGGTGTTTCAACAGTTCAATCTGTTCCCCCATCTCACCATCCTCGACAACATCACCCTGGCCCCGATGCGGGTGCAAAAGCAGGCCCGCCCTCAGGCCCAGGAGAAGGCCATGCTGCTGCTGGAGCAGATGGGCATCGCAGAACAAGCCCATAAATATCCGGCTCAACTCAGCGGCGGACAACAACAGCGCGTGGCCATTGCCAGAGCACTGGCCCTGCAACCCGAGGTGATGCTGTTCGATGAACCCACCAGCGCCCTCGATCCAGAGCGCGTCAAGGAGGTGCTCGATGCCATGCGCCTACTGGCGAACCAGGGCATGACCATGGTGGTGGTGACCCATGAGATCGGATTTGCGCGGGAGGTTGCCGATCGCGTGTTGTTCATGGATGCCGGTCGGGTGGTGGAGAGCTCCGATCCAGAACGCTTTTTCACCCAGGCAAAAGAAGAACGCACCCGCCGTTTTCTGAGCCAGATTCACTGACAAAAAACGGGCAGGAGACCTGCCCGAAGAACGAATCCGGAATCGAAGGGGAGCTCACTCCTCGCCTTCAACAGCCCCTTCAGGAATCAGGCGAATGACTTTGCGGCCCAGTTTGATCTCGAAGTTGTCACCAGGTTTGAGATCGAGCATCGCGGTGTAAGCCTTGCCAATCAACAGATTGCCATTGCCCTGCACTTTGGCGATATAGGAAAGCTTGCGACCACCTTTACCGATTCCTGCAGTCCCGGTTCCCAGCTCAATGCCTTTCGCGTTGAGCAGGGCCTCATAGAAGGCGGTGAAATTCACCCGATCGGAGCCATCCTTTTTCTTGGAGACATATCCACAGGCCGTCGCGAGGTCAGTCTTGGAGACATCACCCAGATCTTTGACTTTTGCGAGCAGTTCGGCGCCGGTCAGCATTGAAGATTGATGCAACCGGCTGGTTATAGCGCCGGGGCACCCTTCTGCAAGAGGAAGTTGTCAACGAATGGGGAAATCTGCGCGTTCATTGCGCTACGCGCCTGCCGCTATTCAGCGCTCACCAGCACCAAGACTCTGCAGGGCCTGCTCAGCAGCCACAAGCTCTCGCTCCGTGTGGATCCAGGCCTCATTCCCCAGCGGCAAGGTTTCGATCTGGTGAGCCAACTTGTGGCGAAGCTGCTCCAGGCGCCGCAGCAATGATGTGCGGAGATGGACGATCCGCAAAGGAATCGAACAGCAAGGCCCTGGCGCGCAAACCAAACCAAACCCCATCAATGGACAGTAGCCACTTTGGCACAAGCGTCAACATGGACTCCCTAGGGTTCGTCCATGTCACACGGGATGGCCATCGTCAGGCTGTTTGTCGAGCTGATCCCAAGCCTCGGACTTGGCTTGTGGATCGGTTGGCTGAAACCCGGATGGACTCGGCCATTGGCCATGCCCTTGGTCCGTTTCGGTGTGCCCATCAGCTTGATGGGACTCCTGCTCAAGGGCGGCATCCACTGGTCGATGGCGATGAACGCCCTGATCGCTGCGGTGGCGATTGGCCTCTGGATGCTGGGAGTGCAACTGCTGCCGAGTCAGGCAAAACCCGTTGATCGTCCAGCTCTTCAGATCGGTTGCGCGGTGGGAAACACCGCCTATTTCGGAATCCCTGTCGCCCTTGCATTGCTGCCGAGCCAGGCCCTGCCGATCAGCATCGGCTACGACCTGGGAGCGACACTGCTTGCGTGGAGCCTGGGGCCCTTCTGGCTGAGCCAGCAGGCTGGGGGGTGGCGCGAACTGATGCGTCACTTGATCGCCAGCCCAGCCACCCGGGGATTACTGGCGGCCTTGATCGTGAAGATGACTCCCTGGAGCGACACCATTGCCTCCACTCTGTGGCTGCCCTCCCGCATGGTGATTGTGCTGGCCTTGGTGGTCGTGGGAATGCGTCTCGGGTCGATTCAAGCCGCTCGAGCCACCGCAGCCCCGTCGGCAATGCCACTGGCAAGTCGGTCAGACAACAACCAACTCCATGCGGCCCTGATCTGCAAACTGCTGCTGTTTCCCGCCTGGGTGTGGCTTCTGTGCAACCTTCTGGCCCTGGAGCCACTGACCCGTCAAGCCCTCGTGCTCCAGGGAGCTGCACCGGCATCCATTTCCATGCTGTTGATGGCAGAGCAAGCCGGCAGGGATGCCGAGCAGGCAGCGTCGCTGCTCCTGCGAAGTACGCTTCTCGCCCTGATCAGCGTCCCCCTTTGGTGGCTGGTGCTGATGCAAGCCCTTGGAACACCCGGAAGGTGAGGTTGATCCGAGCCGTGTGTACCCGCTTGCGCACGGGCAAGGCATGCACCCAATGCTCTTGGCATGGTGGCTCCATCACCAGCAGATCACCATCGGCCAGGTCAAAGGCATGGCGCTCCACTCCATGCCGTTGGCGCAACTGAAAATTTCGCGTCGCTCCCAGCGACAGCGAAGCGATCGGCTGGGAAGCATCGATCTCCGGCTCGTCATCGGCATGCCAGCCCATGCGGTCATGGCCATCGCGATAGCAATTGAACAGACAACCGTTGAAACGGGTGTTGCAGTGGTCATTCACCCGTTTCAAGAGCGGCAGAAACCAGTCGGGCCATCCCTGGCCGTGATGGATCACTCCGCTGTAGCGATAGGACACGCCCATGTCCGCGAGAAATGCAGCAAGCCGGGGTGTGCGGTGCCGCTTGCCGTACACGAGCACCTGGGGTTGCTCCCAACTCAGCTGCTGCTCCAGCAGGGTCTGCCAATGCCGCGCGTCACCGGCAGCCAACCAACCGCTGTGCAACCTCCAGGGCAGACCCGTCATCGGGGAAGCGCAGAACAACAGCCACCATGCAGAACAACAGCCACCATGCTGAAGCCAGACGCGTGCACCCCGTGGCCTCTGCCAGCGAGCGGCACCCCGCCATGATCGAGGCCCTGCTGAAACCGGAGGCTTACCCCCATCCGGTGACCAGGGTGCAATTGATCGAGACCCACATTTCCTGGGTTCTGCTCACCGGCCGCTTCGCCTACAAAATCAAAAAACCTGTTGAGCTGGGGTTTGTGCAAACCGCCACGCTTCAACAACGCCTGCACTGCTGCCACGAGGAACTGCGATTGAACCGTCGGATGGCGGCGGATCTCTACTGCGCTGTCGTGCCAGTTCTCGGTCCAGCCAATCAAGCCCGGATCAGCGCCAGACCACTTGATCCAACCGCCACAGCGAACGAATCACTGATTGATGCAGCCGTGCAGATGGTGCAGTTCGACCCGGAGGCATTGCTGAGCCGCGCACTCGCGAACGGCACAGTCAGTCAAGCCATGCTCACAGACCTGGCCTGGACGCTGGGCCAGTTCCACTTGAAAGCCAAACCGGCGGATCCATCCAGCTCCTTTGGCAGCCCAGCAGCGATCTGTGAACCGATCACCACGAATCTGACCGTGCTTGCGCCGCTGGCAACCAAGCCCGATCAACGCGCCCTGCTCTCCCACCATCGCCACTGGATCGAACAAGAACAGCAAAGGCTTCTCCCCCGCTTCACCCAACGAAAAGAGAGCGGAGCGATTCGCGAGTGCCACGGCGATCTGCACTGCGCCAACATCCGGCGCGACGACAACGGACGCCTGGAGGTGTTCGATGCGATCGATTTCAACGCCGGTCTGCGCTGGATCGACCCGATCAGCGAAATGGCTTTTCTGGTGATGGATCTCAAGATGCGAGGCGATTCGAGCCGAGGCCTGGAGGTTCTCAACACCTGGCTGGAATGCACAGGGGCCTACGACGGACTCGATCTCTGGCCCTGGTATTCGGCCTATCGCGCCATGGTGCGTGCCAAGGTCAGTGCCCTGCAGGCCACAGCCTGCAGAGAGAGTGACCAGCGCCAACAGCTGCTGATGGAGCTCGACAGCTATCTCCACACTGCGTCCAGCTGGGAACAGGCTCCCCAAGGGGGATTGGTGCTGATGCACGGTCTCAGCGGCAGCGGCAAATCCACCCTCAGTGCTCAGCTCATTGGCCCGCTCCAAGCCGTGCGCATCCGTTCGGATCGTGAGCGCTTGCGGGCCTTCAGCGCCCCTGCAGGACAAACGGCCCGATTCAGCGGTGATCGATACAAGCCTGAAGTAACCCAGTGGTTGTTCCACGAACACATCCCCTTCTTGGTGCAGCGGTCCTTGCAAAGCGGGTATGCCGTGATCGTGGATGCAACATTCCTGCGCCGCCAGGAACGGCAGCGCATGATCCAGGTCGCAGAAGCGCTCGGTCGCCCCTGGGCGATCGTTCACTGCACGTGCACCGAAGCCACAGCGCGCCAGCGCCTTCAACAACGGCAGCGTGCAGGCCTTGACCCATCAGAAGCAGATCAGATGGTGCGCGACCGCCAACAGCAGTGGCTCGAACCGCTGGATGACTGGGAACGCCGGTGCAGCGTGGTGGCCGATGAAACCACCACAGCTGAAGCGGTGACCGGAGCACTGGCAAGCCTGATGAATCCTCCAGATCGCCCGTAACAAGCCATAACGCCGTGACCTCGAATGCGCAGAACAACCCATAGATTTCGGACATGGGAGCGCGGATCACCGAAGAGCTATTTCTCGAACGTGCCCTTCAACGGTTTGGGCAGCGT
>CAXQPR010000021.1:0-2597 GCA_964225855.1 Salipiger bermudensis
TTCGGGCGCATCGCCTCGGATCTTCCCTTTGCAGGCCTGCCGATCCAGGCGATGCTCGGCGACCAGCAGGCCGCCACCCTGGGCCAGCTGTGCCTGCAATCGGGTGAAGGCAAGTGCACCTACGGCACAGGCGCCTTTCTGGTAATCAACACCGGCGATGTCATCCGCCGCTCGGATGCGGGGCTGCTCAGCACCCTGGGCTGGACCGATGCAGCCGGAACACCGAGCTTCTGCCTCGAGGGAAGTCTGTTCAACGCCGGTACCGTGATCCAGTGGTTGCGAGATGGGCTGCAAATCATTGATCAGGCCCCCCAGGTGAACGAGCTGGCGCGTTCGGTACCGGATTCAGGCGGTGTGATGCTTGTGCCCGCTTTCACCGGCTGGGGGACACCGCACTGGGACCCCCAGGCCCGCGGTGTTCTGGTGGGACTCACCCGTGACAGCGGGCGTGGACACATCGCCAGGGCGGCCTTGGAAGGAATCGCCCTTTCCGTGGCGACGTTGGTGGAACTGGCGGAGCAGGCCCTCGGCACCAGCCTGGGTGAACTGGCGGTGGATGGTGGCGCCGCAGCCTCCGATCCTCTGCTGCAGGCGCAGGCGGATTGCACCGGTCTGACGGTGCGGCGGCCCGCCAGCCTCGAAAGCACCGCTCGGGGGGTGGCACTCTTCGCAGGCCTTCAGGCTGGGGTGATCAGCGACCTGAACCAGCTCGCAACCGCACGACGCGACGGCGCAGAACTGTTTCATCCCCAGATGGATGCATCCCAGCGCAGCCGCTGGCGGGAACGCTGGCAAGACGCCGTGTCCAGAAGCCTGGGGTGGCATGGCTGATCACCAGGTTGACCTGCTGGTCATCGGTGCTGGCGCCAGCGGTGCCAGCGTGGCCTTCGAGGCCACGCGACGGGGCCTCAGCGTGGCCGTGCTCGAGGCCGGGGATGTGGGCGGTGGCACCAGCTGCCGCAGCACGAAGCTGCTCCATGGGGGGGTCCGATATCTGGAGCTGGCCTTCAAAACTCTGGATCTGGCCCAGCTGAGACTGGTGCGGGAAGCCCTGTTGGAGCGGAGTCACTGGCTGGCCCAAGCGCCGTTCCTGGCCAGACGACTCGAACTGGCCCTGCCCACACAACAACTCTGGGGACAGGCCTACTACCGCGTTGGGCTCGGAATGTATGACGCCCTGGCAGGCCAGCAAAGCATCGGCCACAGCCGATTGCTGTCCAAGCAGCAGATGCGTCAGGCCCTGCCTCTGCTGAAGACGTGTCAAGGCGGTGTGGCCTACAGCGACGGGCAGTTCGACGATGCACGCCTCAACCTGCTGTTGGCCCTCACCGCAGAACAGCGGGGAGCGACCCTGCGCACCCATTGCCGGGTGGTGGAGCTGGAAACCGATGCAACGGGCCAGCTCAAGGCAGCCATCAGTGAATCCGCAACGGGGCAACGGGAGCGCTGGTGCGCCTCAGCGTTCGTGAATGCCACAGGTATACGGGCGGATGAGATCCGGCAGATGGCACAGGCTGATGCCCCCCCACGGATGCTCACCAGCCGTGGCGCGCACATCGTGCTGGAGCAGAACCTCTGCCCTGAAGGCCTGGGGCTTCTGGTGCCCTCCACAGCGGATGGCCGCGTGCTGTTCATGCTCCCCTTCCACGGCCGCACCCTGGTGGGCACAACGGATGAACCCTGCACAAAGGAGAGCGCCACATCCCCCTCCCCCGAAGAGGAGAGTTACTTGCTCGACTACGTACGGGACTGGTTTCCCCAGCTCCAGCACCCCAAGGTGAGCAGCCGTTGGGCAGGGGGACGACCACTGCTGAAGCCAGCGGACCAGGGCATGGACAGCAGCCGCGTGGTGCGGGAACACGAGGTGGAAACCCTGGCCTGTGGCCTGGTGAGCGTGATGGGAGGCAAATGGACCACCTGCCGGCCGATGGCCAAGGACACCCTGGCCGCGGTGGAATGCCAGATCGGCCGGACGCTGCCAACCCCTGAACCGATGCCGCTGCGAGGGGCAGCAGCCAACCCCGACAACACCATCTCCGAACTACAGCAGCAAGCCTTGGCCCTCGAGGACCTGCTGCCACACACACCCGAACGAGCCCAACAGATCCTGCATCTGCAGCACAACTTCGGCCTGCACGCCGAGGCGGTGGTCGCTCAAGCGCCGATGGAGGCACGCGAACCACTGAGCAGTGTGATCCCGATCTGCCGGGCCGAGATCCAGCACGCCATCTGCAAGGAGCACGCCAGCTGCGCCGATGATGTTTTGAGCCGCCGATGCAGGCTCGCAATGGTCGATGCTGCAGAGGCAGAGCGGCTGAGCCCTCTGGTGAACAACGAACTAGAACAGATGTAAAAGCGAACTAGGCGACCTAGGTTTCGATGGTCAGTCGAAAAATCCTTGCACTGTCTTGTTGTTGAAGATCAGCAGATTTTGCTGGATCTGCTGGCAACCATCGTGGACGCTTTCTCCGAGATCTCGACCGTCTCGAAGGCCACATCATGCGCTCAAGC
Source organism: Salipiger bermudensis (assembly GCA_964225855.1). Taxonomy (GTDB): domain Bacteria; phylum Cyanobacteriota; class Cyanobacteriia; order PCC-6307; family Cyanobiaceae; genus Synechococcus_C. Next base: position 2,512 of record CAXQPR010000021.1, read on the forward strand.
AGTGGCCATCAGCAAAGACATGCCGGTGGATTTAGCCATCCTGGATCTGCATCTTCCAGACGGTGATGGCAGCGAACTGGGACAAC
>CAXQPR010000022.1:0-24923 GCA_964225855.1 Salipiger bermudensis
GCAGGTCTTCACGGATCCGACGGATGGCATCGATTGTTTCAAGACCATTTCTGCGATCCTCTTCAATGCCTGTCGAAATCGGCAGTGCCAGGGGATCGTAAAAAATCTCACGTGCAGGAATTCCATACTCAACTGCAGCTCGATACGCACGCTTGGCAATCGCCAATTTCTTCTCGGCGGTGCGTGCCATTCCATCCTCGTCGATGGTGCCCACGACAACACCTGCGCCGTAGCGCTTGGCAAGCTCAAGAACTTTGAAAAAGCGTTCATCACCATCTTCAAAGTTGGTGGAATTCAAGATGCACTTACCACCTGCAACCTTGAGACCAGCCTCCATTTTCTGCCACTCGGTGGAGTCGAGCATCAAAGGCAGATTGATGTTGGTGACAACCCGTGAGACCAACTCACGCATGTCACTTTCTCCATCGCGGCCGACATAGTCGACGTTGACGTCGAGGACGTGGGCATTTTCCTTGACCTGACCACGAGCGACGGCGACGAGGCCATCCCAGTCCTCCTCATTCAGCAGCTCACGAACTTTTTTTGAACCACTGGCATTCAGTCGTTCACCAATGATCAGAAACGAGTTGTCCTGGTGGTAGCTCGTCGCCCCATAAAGCGAGGAAGCCGATGGCTCGTATTTGAGAACGGGACGCTCATGGTGTTGAAGACGTGTCGGTCGCGATGCAGGAGTCAGTTCCTCGGAGAGCTCGGCAAGCGCCTTGATATGAGCAGGGGTGGTTCCGCAGCATCCGCCAATCACCTGGACGCCAAGGTCCTCGACAAAATGCATGAGCTGCATCTTGAGCTCAAGGGGCTGCAGCCGGTAGTGGGCGACACCGCCAACGTTTTCCGGTAGGCCTGCATTGGGAATGCAACTGACCACAAATGGGGAGCATTCCGACAGGTAGCGGATGTGCTCCTTCATTTGTTCGGGGCCAGTGGCACAGTTCAGCCCCAGGATGTCAATCGGGAACGGCTCGAGAATCGCCACGACAGCGGCGATGTCAGAACCGACGAGCATGGTTCCGGTGGTTTCCATGGTCACTGACACCATCAAGGGCCTTCGTTCGCCTTGTTTTTCGAAGGCATCCATCACCCCCTGCAGGGCCGCCTTGATCTGAAGAACGTCCTGACAGGTTTCGATGATGAACAGGTCGACCCCACCCACCAGCAGGCCTTCGGCCTGCTCGCAGTACGCCTGCTTGAGGGTGTCAAAGTCGATATGGCCCAAGGTGGGCAATTTCGTCGTAGGCCCCATCGAGCCCGCCACAAAGCGGGGCTTGGTGTCTGTGCTGTATTCATCGGCCACTTCTCGGGCCAACTCAGCGGCACGGCGATTGAGTTCGAAGGCCTGGTCTTCGAGGCCGTATTCAGCGAGCACAACACTCGCCGCCCCGAACGTGTCGGTCTCAATCACATCGCAACCGGCATCCAGAAAGAGACGGTGCACGCTTTGCACCGCATCCGGACGGGTGACCACCAGATTCTCGTTGCAGCCCTCGAGTTCCTCGCCACCAAAATCAGCGGCGGTCAGATTCAACTGCTGGAGCGACGTGCCGGTGGCTCCGTCAAACACGAGCACCGGACGATTGGGTGAGTGAAGACGATCGAGGAAGCGGGACGTAGTCGGCGCAATCGTTCCTGCTTCCATCTGGGGACCTTTCACCCAGCCATCTTAAAGAGCCGAATCAGTCATTCAGCTCAATACGGGTCACCCAATGGGCGTAGTCGGGATCTCGGCCTTCGGTGATCGCCACCAGCTTGGTGCGTAGGGCCTCCATCACCGGACGCTTGTCGGACAGGACGGTGGATTCCAGCTGGCGGATCGGGCTGATCTTGGCAGCAGTGCCGGTGAGAAAGACTTCATCGGCAATGAACAGCTCGGTTTTATCCACAGGTCGTTCGATCACCTCAATGCCCATGGCCTTGGCGAGTTCGATCACACTGGCGCGGGTGATCCCCTCAAGAATGTCTTGATCAACGCCTGGGGTGATCAACTGACCGTCGCGCACGAGGAACAGGTTCATGCCGCTGGCTTCGCTGACCTTGCCACGACTGTTCATCAGCAAGGCTTCATCAAATCCGCTGCTGACGGCTTCCGTTTTGGCCAGGGAGCTGGTGATGTAAGCACCGCTGATCTTGCCCCTCAGGGGCAGGGAGCGATCCTCCTGGCGGGTCCAGCTGCTGATCCGACAGCTGACCCCCTCTGGCGAGAGGTAATCCCCAAGTTCGAGGCCGTAAATCAGGAAATCGGTCTCGATGTTGTGCAGACGTGGGGCGATCCCTAGATCGCTTGTGTAGACAAAGGGCCGAAGGTAAATCGGGGTCGTGGGCTGGTTGGCCTTCAGCATGGCCGTGAGCGCCTCCATCACCGTGGCCTCACTCAGGTCTGCCAGGAGCAATTTGGCGCTCTGACTCAGTCGACGGGCATGACGCTCGGCTCGGAAGAGAAGCATTCCCCCTGGCTTGTTGGGGTCAGGGATGGCACGCATGCCACCGAAGGCACCGGTCCCGTAGTGGAGCGCGTGGGTTGCAACCGAAACCTTGGCCTCTTCAAAAGGCACACACCGGCCTTCAAACCAGGCGAAGGGCAGGAATTGATGCATGGCTGAAGCGGCCGATGGCCAAATCTTCTCACCCACGCCTACGGGTCTGCCGCAGAGAATGGATGAATGCACAGACTCAGCAGCCTGCCAGGCGGTGATTTCGGGGACGCCATCACGCTCGTCGAGCAACCCGCTGCTCCGGTGCTGCTGCTGACCAGCGCAGCCACAGACCTCACCACGTTGGCGAGCTGCCTTGAGCAAGACCAGCTGCAGCCCTGGCGTGACCGCATCCGTGCCTTACCGCTGGCGTCTCTCAGCCATCCCGCCCAGATTGACCACTACCTGAGCACCACGGGACTGTCGTGCCAATTGATCGTTGTTCGGCTCCTGGGAGGTCGAGGTCACTGGTCCTATGGATTCGATCAACTCCAGCAGTGGCAGCAGGCCACCCCTGGTCGCCAACTGATCGTGTTGGCGGGCACCGCTGATCAGGACACTGCCCTCCATGGGATGGGGTCAGTGCCCCAACCCCTCAGTGATCGGCTGGCTCTGCTGCTTCGGGAAGGCGGCACGATCAACATGGCCACCATGCTTGGGGTCCTGAACAGCGTTCTCGCAGGAGAGATCCCGGATCCAGCGAGCTTGGCTTGCCAAGCGATGGCCGATCCCTCGCCCTGGGATTGGCAACCCGATGCAGGTGCACGTGTGGGTGTGGTGCTCTATCGCGCCTTGTCCCAATCGGGAGATCAGGCCATGGCGGTTGCGCTGCTGCGAGAGCTCAGAGGCGTTGGTCTCGCCCCCAGAGCGCTCTGGGTCAGCAGCCTGCGGGACCCCATCGTGCAGGAGGCGGTGCTGGCCCACTTCCGCCAGCAGGATGTGGCGGTGGTGATCACGGCCACATCCTTTGCCTCCGTTCAGTTCGAACAGGCTGGGTTCGGCGCCCCTCTCTGGGACCAGCTTGACCGCCCTGTCCTTCAGCTGCTCAGCAGCAGCAAGCCCCGAGCGCATTGGCAAACCTCGAGCCGCGGACTTGATCCGCTGGATCTCTCCCTGCAGGTGGTCCTGCCGGAACTCGACGGCCGGATCACCACGCGCATCGGTGGTTTCCGTGAGGTCAATCAAGCTCACCCCAACCTGGCAACGGCGGTGCCCAGCACGGTTCCGGATCGTGAGGGGCTGGCCTGGATCGCCCAACACAGCCGTGCCTGGGTCAATCTGCAGCAGACCTCGGTCGCCCAACGCCGCATCGGGCTGGTGCTCGCGAATTACCCCGTGCGCAATGGGCGGATCGCCAATGGCGTTGGGCTCGATACACCCGCCAGTTTGTTGAACGTTCTGCGCTGGATGCGTGAGGAGGGGTACTGCCTCGGTGATCAGGCGCTGCCTGATGACCCGACAACGCTGATCAAGCGCTTGCTCTCGACGCGAACCAATGACCCTGAAAGTCATCACCTACGGCCCCTGACCCATCTCCCCCTGGCGACCTATCTGGAGTGGTGGGACTCGGTACCCGAAGACGCTCGCTCCACGATCGAAGCCCGTTGGGGTTCCCCAGCCAATGCGATCGATCTCGACGCAGAAGGCTTTCCAATTCACGGCATCGAATTCGGTCATGTGGCTGTGTTGATCCAACCGAGCCGCGGCTACGACCCTGATCAACTCAGTGACCTGCATTCGCCGGATCTACCTCCTCCCCACAGGTACCTCGCTCAGTACCTCTGGATGCGAAACATCCACGGAACCCAACTGCTGGTGCATCTCGGAAAACATGGCAGTGCGGAATGGCTGCCAGGCAAATCCGTCGGACTCAGCAGTGGATGTGCACCGGGCCTGGCCCTGGGCCCCGTCCCCCATCTCTATCCCTTCATCGTCAATGACCCGGGTGAAGGCTCCCAGGCCAAACGACGTGGTCATGCGGTGATCCTGGATCACCTCACACCACCCCTCGGACGAGCAGGGAGTCATGGATCGCTTGACACCCTTGAAGGCCTGCTTGACGAGTACATCGAGGCCAACCAACTGGGATCAGAGCGCAGTGTTGAGCTGAATGCGCAATTGCTGGCACTGCTCCAGGAGATCAACTGGCCTGGATTACCAGAGAGGTTCAACACCCGATCCCCCGATCAAGCGCTGTTTGATGCGCCGATCTGGAGTGATTGCCTCGATCAGGTGGAGACCTACCTCTGCGAGTTGAAGGAGGCCCAGATTCGTACCGGGCTCCATCGGCTTGGCACACCACCGGAACCAGAGGCCTTTGTCGAGCTTCTCTTAGCGGTCAGTCGTGCGCCGGCAGCCGATCTGGAGGGCCTGACACAGCGGCTCGCCAAGCTGCTTGACCTGGAGGTCGACCCGTGGGGCGATGAAGATGGGCAGCCGTTGTCAGAGGTCGACCGACGGCGTCTTCGTTCCTTCACGCCAACGGAACCAAGGCGCGTGTCTGATGCCGTTGCCTGGTTGGACCACCAAGCCATGCAGATGATCCGCACCCTGATTGGTGATGCAGACACAACCGCGGAACCGGATCTCCATCCGGTGATCCAGGCCTGGATGGACGCAGCCACCGATCCTGTATTTCTCCAACTGCACGACAACCTGATTCCGCGTCTTCGTGCCTGCGCCGAACAAGAACAACGAGCCCTGCTGCGAGCGATGGATGGCCGAAGACTGGCCAGTGGCCCTTCCGGTGCTCCTACTCGCGGTCGACCGGATGTGCTCCCCACCGGTCGCAATTTCTATTCCGTCGACCTGAGAGGGCTACCTACTGAGGCGGCCTGGGATCTCGGCCGACGCAGTGCGGAACGCCTTCTTGATTTGTATCTGCTGGAGGAGGGCGAACCGCTCCAACATTTGGCCTTATCCGTCTGGGGCACCGCAACCATGCGCAACGGCGGTGAAGACATCGCCCAGTTGCTGGCCTTGCTTGGCGTCCGTCCCGTATGGGACGGACCGACGCGACGGATGGTGGACCTGGAGGTGATCCCTCTTTCCTTGTTGGGCCGTCCGCGAGTCGATGTCACGCTCCGCATGTCAGGACTGTTCCGCGATGCGTTCCCACAACTGATCACCTGGGTGCATCGAGCGCAGGCATTGGTGGCTGAATTGACCGAAGAGGACTCCATGAACCCTTTGGCTGCCCTGACACGACAGCAGGGTCATCAAGCGCGCATTTTCGGGTCAGCACCCGGTGCCTACGGGGCAGGCCTTCAAGCCTTGATCGAATCAGGGCAATGGGAGGAACGCAACGACCTTGGAGAAGCCTTTCTCGAGTGGAGTCAATGGAGTTACGACGGAGCAGGAAACCCCAACAAGGACCGTGAGGCCCTTGAGCGAAGCCTCAGAAGCGTTCAGGTGGTGCTCCACAACCAGGACAACAGGGAACACGACCTGCTGGATTCTGATGACTACTACCAGTTCCACGGGGGTCTTGCCGCCGCCGTGGCACGGCTGACTGGATCAAGCCCAAATCTCTGGTTTGCTGACCATTCCAGACGCGAACGGCTCAGGATCCATCCGGCTGAGAAGGAGATCGACAAGGTGATGCGGAGCCGTCTGCTGAATCCTCGCTGGATCAACGGAATGCAACAGCATGGCTACAAGGGCGGCTTTGAAATGGCCGCAAGCCTTGACTATCTCTTTGCCTATGACGCCGCCAGCGGTGTGGTTCCTGATTGGTGCTACGCAGCTCTACAGGACCAGTGGCTGAACTGCGAAACTAATCGAACGTTTCTGATGCAGCACAATCCTTGGGCGCTCAGGGATATGGGCGAGCGTTTGTTGGAGGCTGCGAACCGAGGGCTCTGGTGTTCCGCGGATGAAGATCGCCTCGATCAGCTGAGAGAACTCGTTCTCCAGGCGGAAACCACCGTGGAGAACGGGCCCATTCAAACGATCACTTGTTGAGATTGCGCACCATGTCCCGGAAGGGGTCGATCGAGCCCGGCTTCGAAGAGGAACTGGATTTCGAAGGTGCTTCGGTTTTGGGGGTTTGCTTGAGTTCGGCCTTGCGGGCCACCGGAGCCGCGTCGGGAGCGGCGGGGGCATTGGTGCTGAGCGCACTGCCCTTCATGCGTTGCTCAAGCTCCTGCTTGGTCATCGCCTCAGCAAAGGTCTTCTTCACCGGCTTGGGCACACCTCCGGTGACAGACGCCACTTCCTGCTTGGTTGTGACTCCACCAAGACCTTCGGTTTGAGACTCCACCGACATGTCCATAGCTGCGACTTCCGTCACCAGCTCCTTGCCACCAGGGCTGTCTGCAGTGCCAGGGAAAGTACGGCGGATGGTCTTGGATTCGCGCATGTAGTCGCGATCACCAAGCGAGGACGATGCGTCGCTGTCAAGGAAGAAAGCTTCTTCCTTCTTGGCGGTTTCAGGCTTCCGATTGGAGGCGTTGCCGCCTTCATTGGAGCCCGAATTCAGCAGACGATCGAGGAAGCCCATGCCTGGGGGGTCAGGTTCTTAAGCGAACTTAGCGGCCTTTGAGGTCAAGTCCGTGGGTGTCGGTTCCACACGTACGTAAAAGGCCAAGATTTTTTAATTGCGCATCGACGGACTCACAGACCACAGGCGTGGGGCTCCAAACAGCCTGCATGTCGTAGTCGTACCAGGCTTCCCCACCATCAATACCGATGGCAGCAGCCTCCTCGATCAAGAGGTCATATCCCAGCCTGTAGCGGGCTGGGTGGGCCAGCACTGCGAGGCCTCCAGCGGCATGGATCGCTCGCACCACAGCATCGGCCCGTAGTGGCTCACCCACGGCTGCATCTCCTTGGTTGTAGAGGTGCAGGGCGCGATGACCGTGCTCAAAGCCAAGGGCCAGCACATGCACAAGGCAGCCCTTCAGCAAACAGCTGATTTCCATGCCGGTCCACAGCATGGGCACTGGAGCACCTTGCTCACGCTGGGAGCGGAAATAATCCTGAACCGTGGGATACGCCGCGGTGCTGTGGTGGTCGGTGACGGCCAGATGCTCAAGACCAAGGCTTTGCGCTTGTTGCGCAAGGACTAAGGGCTCCAGACTTCCATCGCTGCACTGGGTGTGGCAGTGGAAGTTCAAACCACCAGGACAACTGTCGGCACTGACCTGGTGGAGAACTGAACGAAGGGGATGGGAGCGATCAGCCATGGGCTCAGGCACTCGTGGAGGCTTCTTGGCGTAACCGTCTCCAGCGTGCATAAAACTGAATTGAAGCGGCCATGAACACCACCAGAGCCACCATGAACCAGGTGGCAGCCCCCGTCGGGAACTGATTCTTAAACACAACCAGCATCACCACGATCACCAGCAGCAAGGTGGGCAGCTCGTTCAACGCTCTTAACTGTCGGCCGTTCCACCCACACTCACCTCGCTGAAGCTGACCCATCAGCCTGTAACAGAACCAGTGGTAGGCCAGCAACGCTGCGACGAAGGCCAATTTGGCGTGCATCCAGCTCTGCTGGAGCCAGCTGGGCTGGGTCACGAGTAAGCCAGCAGCCATCGACACGGCCACCACCATCCCAGGCGTGGTGATGATGTTGGCCAGCCTTCGCTCCATCAAGGCGTATTGCTGTTTAAAGGGTGCCTGCAGCTCCGGAGCAAGCTCCTCAGCCTCTACGTGATAGATGAACAGGCGCACCAAGTAAAAAAGGCCTGCAAACCAGACCACGACCCCCACGATGTGGAGTGTCTTGAACCACAGGTAAGCCTCAGGTGGCAGGGTCATGGTGGATTGATGAACGCCACGACCTTAGGGACCACTCAGTTCAAGCCGTCAAGAAACTGTGATGCCCGTTGTTGATGGGCGTGAAGCTTGTCAGGAGACATTCGATCCAAATTGCGCGCCATCATGGCGAGCCTGTACTGGCTACGAAAGAAATCCTGGTGCCGGTGGATGAAACTCCAGAACAAACCATCCCAGATCTCGCACCATTCCCCTTTGGGATAATCCGACATCTTGCGCACATAGTTGGATCCCGATAGGTAGGGCTTGGTCGTGAACAAACCTCCATCGGCGAATTGACTCATGCCATAGACATTCGGCACCATCACCCAGTCATAGGCATCGACAAACAGATCCATAAACCATTGGTAGATGCGATCGGGATGGAAGCCACAAAGCAGCATCAAATTACCAATCAACATCAGTCGTTCAATGTGATGGCACCAGCCTGTCTCCAAGGCATGGTGTATCGCATCATCAATGGGAGGCAGTCCGGTTGTTCCCGTATAAAAGGCCTCAGGCAGGGGCTGATCTTTAAATCCCCAAAAATTGGTGGTGCGCATCTGAGTCCCATGGCGCTGATACATCGCCGCCATGAATTCACGCCAACCGATAATCTGCCGAACAAATCCTTCCAATGAATTGAGCGGGATCGAGCGAGACTCGCCGGCCTCGAGAGCTCGACGGAGGACCTGATCAGGGGTGAGCAAACCGATATTGAGCATGGGCGTCAGCACCCCATGCCACATCACTCTGTGGTGGCGGCTAATGGCATCTTCGTAGTCGCCAAATTGCTCGAAACGCTCTTCAAGAAATCGATCCAACCAGACCTGAGCCCCTTGGTGATCAATCGGGTACAAGCAGTTGTTGCTCGCACCGATCAGTGGGAGTGCTTCCTTCTCCAGCTGAGCCAGGGTGCTTGCGTGATCTTGATGGGGTAGGCAGCTCGGTTCCTGTGGGACTGCAATCCCCTTGGGTAATTTCTTGCGGTTGTCAGCATCGAAACTCCATTGCCCCCCGACAGGGCCCCCATCGGGTGTCAGCAACACACCCATTCGCTTGCGTTGCATCTCATAGAAGCGAGCCATGAAAGGCTTTCGGCCTGAGCCGAAATGGCTCTCAAGTACCTCGGGGGGGGTCAGCAACATTGGGGTGTTGCTCAGAACAATCTCTCCTCCCAGTTCAGTCACTGTGCTTCTCAGCCGCCGCTCGAGCAGATCGTCGAGGGGAGTGACGAGGTGAAAGACGCGATACCCCTGCCGCCAGAGCAGAGAGATGTGCTCAGATGTGCAGCTGGCCTGATCGTGACGCTGGATCGTGACCTCAAAGCTTCGGCTCTGCAAGCGTTCGGCATAGGCCTGCATCGAGAGTCGATGTAGCAGTGCCCGCTGACGATGGATTCGACCGGGCCAGGTTGGATCGGTTCCAAACAGAAGCGGATCCTCCAACAGCACCACAGGTCTGCCGGGCTTGAGCGACGGATGATCAGCAAACAGCTGATGGGGGTAAATCAGTGTGAGGTCCATCGCTCAGTCAAACGTCCAGATCAGCCGGCATCAGAGACATAACGGCAGAGGCGCAAGCCAAGGGCACGGGCATATCCCCGGTCCACAAGGCCCGCCTGAGGACTGAGCACCTTGGCGCGGCAATCCATCACCACCTTCTCGCGATGGCCCTGTTGATCCTCCAGACGTAAAACAAGCTGCCAGTTGTTCTTGGCGCTGCGGGTGATGGCATCGGCACAAACGGGGCCGGTACACAGGCCTGGAGACGCAACAACCGCGCTGGGAGTGATCACAAGCGCCAGCAGGCAGGACATCAGCAGCAGAGCTACGCGAACCCAGCGATGGTCGGAGCACCAGCCGCGCTGTCCTTGCGGCTGAAGCCTGTCAACCGAGCTCTGATTCGGACGTGGACGCAAGCGCAGGAGCCTCAGACTCATCAGGGTGAAAGTAGTCCCTGATCTGCTGAGCCAGTGAGGGGCCCACCCCCGGAGCAACTGAGAGCTGATCGACCGTTGCCAACTGAATCGCATCGATGGAATGGAAGTGGGCCAACAGATCCCTGATCCGTTTGGGACCCAGGCCAGGAATATCGGAGAGTCGCGATCGCTTCATCCGCTCTCCACGCTGCTGGCGATGGAAGCTGACTGCAAAACGGTGGGCTTCATCACGCAGGCGACGGAGCAGAGCTACGCCTAGTTGGTCTGGTTCACTCTCCACCGGTTGACTCTCACCAGGCAGAAAAATCTCCTCCCGTTGTTTCGCCAGTGAACAGACGTTGAGATCCTCGTGAAGATTGAGTTCACGAAGCGCCTCCATCACGGCAGAGAGCTGGCCCTTACCACCATCGATCATCACGACATCGGGCCAGTCGTTGAGTCCATCGGTCTGAAGTGCACTGCCGCCTTGGTGTCGTAACGCTCCCAAATCGGCCCCTTCTGCCTTCACCCGGGCCCAACGCCGAAAGCGACGCCGCATGATCTCCGCCATCGCCATGAAATCGTCGCTGTGGCCCGCGCGAATACTGGCGCTTCGGATCTTGTATTTGCGGTAGTGCTGTTTGGCAGGCAAGCCATCGATGAACACCACTTGTGATGCCACTGCATCACTGCCCTGAATATGACTGATGTCGTATCCCTCGATTCGACGTGGAGGGCGGGGAAGCTCCAACAACTGTGCGAGATCCTCGGTGGCGAGTGCTTGCTGTTCTTGTCCCTGTTGGGCTCGCAGGAGTTCAAACTCCGCATTGCGTTGCACCAGTTCAATCAGGTCAGCCTTCTGGCTGCGTTGCGGACATTCGATCACCACGCGCCGCTCTCGCTGCTCTCCAAGCCATTCCTCCATCAATGGCTGCTGCGGCAGTGGATGCTGGACCAACAACTTCGGTGGCACCTCGACTGCATCCACCTGGCTGTAGTGCTCCTCGATCACCCGTTGAAGGATTTGTCCAGGGTCAAGCCCCTGCGCATCAGCGGTGAATCCCAAGCGCCCAACTAATTTTCCGGCGCGCATCTGAAACAGCTGCACAGCAGCAACCTTGTCATCACACGCCAGAGCCAGGACATCGCGGCTCACCGACGAGTCGGGAAGACTCATCTTCTGATCCGCAGTCAGCTGGTCCAGCCCTTGGAGCTGATCTCTGACCCGCGCCGCAGATTCGAAATCCAGTCGCTCGGCATAGCGCTCCATCTGCTCGTTGAGCAGGATCTGCAGCTCATCGCTGCGGCCCTGAAACACCATGGCCACCTTGCGCAAGGTGCGGTGGTAATCCTCGGAACTGATCTTTTCCTGACAGACCCCGGGACAGCGCCCAATCGCATGGTTGAGACAGGTTCGATCCGCGTACAGCGGCCTGGGTCGCTGCCGAAGAGGAAAGACCCGCTTGACCAAGAACAGCGTGCGGCGCAAGAGGCCCACATCGACATAGGGGCCGTAAAAACGGTCGAGCGGACTGCGGAAACGCCGACGTCGGGTAATAAAAATGCGCGGGTAGGCCTCACTCCAGGTGATGCACAGGTAGGGATATTTCTTGTCGTCTTTCAACAGCACGTTGAAGTGCGGCTGATGGTTCTTGATCAGATTTGATTCAAGAACCAAAGCTTCTGCTTCATTGTCGGTGACGATGAATTCGATCTCGCACACCTGACGGGTCATCAGGCGAATGCGCGGCGAAAGGTCGTGTCGACTGCGGAAATAACTGCGCACGCGACTGCGCAAGGCCTTGGATTTGCCCACGTAAAGGATGCGATCCTCTCGATCTCGCATCAGGTAGCAGCCGGGTTCTGAAGGAATCTCCTTCAACCGCCGTTCAAGACGATCCGGCTGCGTCAGTAAGGGTTCGGCTGCGGAATGGGGCACCAAAGGTGCGTCAGCCTCCGTAGTTCCAGCCGGTGGAAGCCAGATTCAGGGCATCACCGTCCTGAATCAGGGTTGCCGATTGCACTTCACCAACGAAGACGCTGTGGTCGCCGTGGGCGATGCACCCCACCACTTTGCATTCGACGCCACCAATCGCATCCTTCAGCAACGGCAGGCCCAGGGGACCTTCGTTGTAAGGAGCTGCTTCAAAACGTCCCCCTACCCCAGACTGAGGCTTGAAGAACACGGCGGCGAGATCCTTCTGATCAGCTCGCAACACGTTGAGTGAGAAAAGACCAGTGCGTTCGATCATCCCGTGGCTCGTGCTGTCGCTGCGCACCGCCATCACCACAAGCGGGGGGTCAAAGGAACCCTGCGTCACCCAGCTTGCGGTGAAACCATTGATTTGGTCAGCTTCACGCACTCCGCAGATGAACAGACCATGGGGGATCTTGCGCAGCAGAACCTTCTTGGCGTCGGCATCCAGGGTCATGGTCGGCGGAAGTGCAGTGGCGGAAATCTAATCAGCCAACGCTTCATAGGATCCAATCAGTGCAGAACGAGCGATGCGGGCTCTCTACCCCGGCAGCTTTGACCCTCTCACCCTGGGCCATCTCGACCTGATTGAACGTGGTTGCCATCTCTTTGGTGAGGTGGTGGTGGCTGTGCTGCAGAACCCGGGCAAGACCCCAGCCTTCCCTCTGGAGCAAAGGCTTGAACAGATCCGCATTGCGACCGCCCATCTCCAAGGTGTTGAGGTGATCAGCTTTGATGGCCTGACCGTGGAGTGCGCTCGGCAGCAGCAGGCCAACTTGATTCTTCGGGGTCTGCGAGCGATGAGCGACTTCGAATACGAGCTCCAGATCGCCCACACCAATCGATCGCTGTCGCAGGAATTTGAAACCGTCTTCCTGGCAACATCAGCTCACCACAGCTTTTTAAGCAGCTCAGTGGTGAAGGAGGTTGCCCGATTCGGGGGGCCAGTCAGCCACATGGTCCCTGAGGTGGTGGCGCAGGACCTCACGAGGCTCTTTAATTTGCCTTTCCAAGCCCAGAAGCGATGAGCGAGATACGGTTTCCTGTTCTCGACCAGCTCGACCAGCTGGAGGAGATCCTGCTCGAGGGCAGTCGCATTCCCTTCAGTGGTGGCCGCCTGGTCAACGAGCAGGATGCCGTTGAACTGCTCGATGCCGTTCGCGACACTCTTCCTGCACAGGTCGGACAAGCCGATCAACTGCTGCAGAAGCGTGATGAATTCATTGCGACGGCGCAAAAGCAAGCTGAGGACATCGTTCAGAAAGCTCAACAGCAACGGGAACAACTGGTGAATGCTGCGGCGATTCGCCAGGAAGCTGAACGCCAGGTGAATGAACTGCGCGAACAAGCACGCCAGCAATGTGAACAGCTGCTGCAGGGCACCCGCCAGCAGGCTGCACAGATGGAGCATGAAATGCAGACCAAGCTCTCCCAGCTGGAGCAGCAATACGCCACCCGTCGGCAGCAGCTGGAACAGGAAGCGCTTCAGCGTCGACAACAACTTGATCAGGAAGCGATTGAGCTGAAACGACAACTGGGTGAACAACACGAACGCAACCGGCACCAGGCACTGCAGGAACTGGAGCAGGTCCGTCAGGAAGGTGTGCGACTGCAGAAGGAAGCCCAGAGCGAAGCAGAACGTCTGCATCAGGACGCCCTTCAGTACCGCCAGCAAACCCAGCAGCAGTGCGAAAGCCTGATTCAGCGCACCCGTCAGGAAGCAGTGGCTGTGCAGGACGGTGCCAATCGGTACGCGGAGCAGACTCTTGGTGAGCTGGAAACCCGCCTCAAGGAAATGGCCCAGGTCGTTCTTTCAGGACGCCAGGAATTGGTCAAGATTCAGACCATCCGCCCCAGTGAGTCCCAGACATCAAGGATCCAATCCGGCGAACGCGGTGGTTCGGAGGCCGTGCCGATTTCAAGGGCACGGCGGGCAGCATCCCGTCTCAGGTCGATGAAGGGCACGGGCTGAGCTGTTGCACTGACCGAAGCACCTGCCCGATCGTTGCATTTGGAGCGGGTGCTCCATTGGAAATCATGCTCACAAAGCGCAGACCATCTTTGGTCTGAAGGATTCCAGACACTGAACGCACTCCTGTGAGCGTTCCTGTTTTGCCGTGAAAACGACCCTCCAGACTGCTCCCCCGGAAGTAGTTCCGCAATGTGCCCCTCTGGCCAGCGATCGCCATCGACGACCTGTAGTACGCACTTAATGGGTGCTGGTTCATGCGCAAGAGCAGAGCTGCGAGGGTTCGACTGGTGACCCGGTTCCCCCTCGACAGGCCACTGCCATCCGCAACGCGCAACCCCGCAATCGGGAGATTCTGAGCGCGCATCCACTGCATGGCCGCAACGGAAGCCTGGCCCAGATCCCACTGATCGGCTCCTTCGCGCAGCAGAACCTCTGCCGTGAAGTTGTGGCTTTCCGTATTCGCGAGGCTCAACAAGGCATGCATCGGAGCAGAGCTCTCTTCATGCAGAACAACTGCGTCTGGTTCGGTGCCCGTGGCTCCAGGTCGTGTGACTCCCATGCGAACCTTGCCTCCCTGGCGCTCGATCTCTCTTTGCAGAAGGGTCTGAAAGCGAGCCGCTGGATTGCGAATCGCACTGCCGAGGGCATTGCTGGTGAGGGCCAGGCGTGTGATTGGAGCGCCATAGGCTTCGACACGATCGGCAGGGTGCCAGTCACGGGGCCACCAACGCTGCTGAGGTTCTTCTCGCAACAGCAGTTGCACCTGACCATCTGGCGCTGACCGGGCACCCCCCTGGCCAAGAGCAGCCATCGCAAAGCGCTGAACGCCCGCCAGGCCAAGATCAGGATCACCTTGTCCTGTGATTTCCATCGTCCCGTCAGGACGACGGAGCAGTTTGGTCTTAAGGCGGAAATCGGGTCCCAACCGATCCAGTGCGAATGCTGTGGTGATTAGTTTTTGGTTGGAGGCTGGAACTCTGGGCACAGAACCATTCACATCTCCAATCAGAGCGCCACTGGGATCGACAACGCTGACGCTCCAGGCAGCCTTCGCACTCCCAAGAGAGTGCAGTAGAGACGCTTGTAACGGGGCACAAACCCGCCCCTCTTGAAGGATGGGCAAAGCCTGGTTGCTTGCCGGTGGAGGGGCTGTCAGCAACGGAACGGAAACCGCTGGTTCACGTCCTTCTGCGAGGGCCTCTTCCAAGGTGGTCTTGCGTGATTGCGCCCATGAGGGAGCGACCAATCCTGCAAGCAACAAGGCAACGAGTGGAGGGCAGACAGCGTTTGGTTTCATCACTCCACCTCAACTCCACTCACGGTGCCGTTGACGCGATAGCGCGGCCCTTCAAGTTCCACCGGAGACCCAATCTTCAGGTTCGTGCCAGCCATCACAACGCCAGAACCCGACACAGTCGCATCGCCCTGGAGCACGAATCGGGCTTCAAGAATGCCCTGGAGCTGGCGGTTGGGATCGACAGCCTGAACAACGCTTCCGTCCGGTAACACCGTCGTCAATTTGCTTGAGATGTCCTGAATTTCAACCAAGCGAACGGAACCAGCGGGTTGGTTACGGATGACGATGCTCGTCTTGCCGTGCTCCAACGCATCAGCGATCAACTTCGCCTTGTTGGCCGTTGGCAGTCCGCGCACATCCACACTGACCAGAACGGGTTTGACACTGCCTGTGGCGCGGGCAACGGTGTTGCTGAGCTTCGGGCTCCAGACCACGCCGGCCAACGCAACCAGAGCAACAGCTCCGGCCAGTGCATCCATCCAAGAGACCGCCTTGAACCTGTTCGCGCCAGCCATGGGATACCTAGTTGAAACGCCAATTTAAGGAGTGTTTCCAGGTGCATCAACAAGCTGTATCAACCGGTTTTGCGGTGCGATGGATGATCAGCCGCGAAGATCAGTGATGAATCGATCCATGGCTCCCACCTGCCGTTTGAGTTCAGCGCCCTCTCCATAAAGGGCCTCTTCGATCGCTTCAGGTTCAGGTCTGGACTCAAAACTGCTGACAGCGCGATGACCGTCGGTGTCCCGACGGAACAACCACCAAGGCTGGGGACACTGCCGCTGCAGGGCTCCCTCAGCGAGGGGCTCAAGCCAATAAGCCGTCTGCCAGGTGGCAACAAATCCACGACGTCGGGTTCTCGCCACATTGCCGATTCCGACAGCAGCATCCTCGAGCCGACCGTTCAACATGGCCACCGGGCCCCTCCAGGACTCTGAGACGCTCTCGAACTCTTCGTAGTCACTGGGTTGAGGAGCGATTGCCAACAGAAGGCGAGTGCCTGACTCTGAAAACTTCCCCCGTTTGAGATCCATCAAGGAGCAGCACGCATCGGCGAACTGAGGCGCATCACGCTGAGCGAGTGCTGCAGCGCCGGCATCAGGCCAGGCCACAACCGGGTCAAGACCTGCCTCTCTGAGGCCTTCCACAAAACGAATGACGACCGGCAAAAGACGGAGTCCTTCGAATCTCCAGGTCACCGTCCAGCGTCGACCTTCTTCGTGCTTGAGAGCGTGCAGGAGTGCCTGGAGTGCATCTGCCTCAGCCGTCTTCAGATCCGCAGGAAGGGTGACGCTCACAGGACAAATCGCAGTGGGTGGAGGGTAACGCGGTTGCCGATCTCTCAGCTGATCTTGGGGGGCTGAGGTCAGGGTGCTTCGGAGACGGCAGCTAGGGCTTGATCGAGGGCTTCCTGAACCCGTGGAAAATCCTGTGCGGACAGCCAGGAGCCCAAGCTCATGCGCAATCCTGAACGTTGCAAGTTGGGTGCCACTTGCATGGCCGCCAGCACCGGACTGCCTGTGTCTTTCCCGGAGGAGCAGGCACTGCCACTACTGACAGCAATCCCACGTCGGGCTAATTCGCGCACCAGAGCTCGGCCTGAAAGGGGTTTCCCTCGCTGATCACAGGCCAAAACAGAAATGTGATGGGGCAACCGCCAGCGTGGATCTCCCGTCAGCTCGAGCCTGGGATCCTGCAGCAAAGCTTCCATCCACGAATCCCTCAGAGCCGCAATGGGGGGTAAGGAATCGTTGCTCTCCTTGCTGCAATCTGCGGGCGTCCAGCGCGGCGATTGCTCCAGGGCTGCAGCCATCCCTGCAACCAAGGGCACGGGCTGAGTTCCCGCTCGTAGGCCCTGTTCCTGACCGCCGCCACCGAAAAGAGGACCGAGCCGCCGACGAAGATCAGGTCGTGCCAGCAACAGCCCTATCCCTTTTGGCCCGCCGAATTTGTGACAGGAACCACTGAGCAGGTCAACCGGCAACTCAGCCCAGTCAGGGCAGCCCTGACTGAGCACTTGTGATGCATCCACGTGGAATGGAATCCCCCGTTGCTGACAAGCCAGTCCGACTGCGTGAATGGGCTGCAGGGTGCCCACTTCGCTTTGGCCCCAGATCAACGAGACCATCACCGTTGGTGGAGCGAGGAGTGACTCCAAGCACTCCAGGCGAATCCGACCAAGGGCATCCACCGGCCAGAGCTGCACGTCCCACCCCTGCGTCTGCAAATGGTGTGCAGCAGCTGTCACCGCCGGATGTTCTACCGCGGAAATCACTACTCGGCCTGGGGGAAGGCTGAAGGCCATCCCACCAAGAGCAAGGTGAACGGATTCAGTCGCTCCAGACGTGAAGACCACGTCATCCGTGCCTGCATTGAACGCCGAAGCAACGCACAGGCGTGATCGTTCGAGCAGGTCCGCCGCATCCAGTCCCTGTTTATGAAGGCTGGATGGATTCCCCCACCCTGTTTCGTGGGCACGAACCATGGCTTCGACAACACCACTCCGTGGAGGAGTTGTGGCGCAGCTATCGAGATAAATCGGGGTTTGTGGCTCAGCCACCGAGGTTCTGTTCGAGCCTGGAACGCGTGCGCTCCTCCAGTGAGTCGGTCGCCAGATTGATCATCGCGTCGAGCGACATGGAATTGAGCAGCGACTGCACTTGTTGCTGAGCCTCTGCGCGAAGGCAGTTCTCCGGTTGCCGGCAACCGTCTTGACAATCCCGTGAGCAATCAAAAGGAACTGATGCAGTCGCCTTCTGTTGCGCTGGTTGCGAAGTGGGAGGCTCACTGGACTGCGCAGTCGGCATCGGAACAAGCTCTGGCACCACAACACCGTCGAAAACGGCCTCGGCAGGCCCGGTCATAAACACCGATCCATCACGATCAGGCCAGCTGATCTGCAGCGGCCCCCCAGGCAGCATCACCTCTGCTGTGACCTCCGACAGACCGAGCAGGTGGGCGGCAACCAGGGTGGCGCAGGCGCCCGTTCCACAGGCCAGTGTGGGACCGGCGCCCCGTTCCCAGACCCGGATTTCCAGGGCATCTCTTCCCTTGACCTGGAGGAAATGCACATTGGTTTTGGCAGGGAAGCTTGCATCCCGTTCCAAGGCCGCTCCCCATGCTTCAAAAGGAATGGAGGTCAGGTCATCCACCGGAACGACCACGTGGGGGTTCCCCATCCCCACAGCAGCGACCTTCAACAGGTCCCCTCCAACGTTGAGTTCACCTTGAGGCAAACCCTGCTCACCCACAGCCAAGGTGGTGGGAACAGTGTCTGGTGCCAACATCGGTGATCCCATGTCGACCTTGATCTGGCCGTCCTCCTGCAGGACAGGGATGATCAAACCAGCGGGGGTTTCGATGCTCCAGGAGCGACCAGGGGCGTCGCCGTCGCTATCCGCCAGGAAGCGGGCAAGACAGCGGATGCCGTTGCCGCACATCTCCGCTTCGCTGCCATCAGCATTGAAGATGCGCATGCGCAGTTCCCCAGGACCTTCAGCAGGGAGCGCCAGGATGATTCCGTCACCGCCAATGCCGAAGCGGCGATCACAAATGCTGCGAACCCACTGAGGGTCAGGTGAGGTGATGGAGGGATCGAGACGACCATCTCGGCCTTCGATCAACACGAAGTCATTGCCGAGGCCCTGATATTTGCTGAACTGCAGCATGGATTCCCTGTCTGCGCCGAAGCGATGGATGACACCAGTTTCGACCCCAGTCTGCCGGGTGTGCGACAGCTGCAGACCTGGACCCGTGAACAGCGGCTGCTGAGGCTCGAGTTGCCCAACGGGACGGTTCAAGAGGGCGTCTTGCAATGGCAAGACCCAGAATTTCTTGCGCTACGACGAACGGATACCAGTGAGCTCGTCTTGATCAATCGACGGCAGATTTTGATGATCCGTCCCCTCGGCTGAACTGCGACTCCACCAGGCTGCGTGAATGGGCTGTGGCACGATCTCAGCCAGGTGTCTTTCGCCCGTGACTGTCGCGTCGTCTTCCCAGCCTGAATCCAGCAACGGCCAGCGCCGCTACGACCCTCTCGGTACAGAGCAGCGATGGCAGTCGCACTGGAAGGACATCGATCTCGACAGCACACCGGCTGCAGACGACCCCAGGCCTCCCTTTTATGCCCTGTCGATGTTCCCCTATCCATCGGGGAGCCTGCACATGGGCCACGTTCGTAACTACGTGATTACCGACGTGATCGCAAGGGTGCAACGGATGCGCGGTGATGCGGTGCTGCATCCGATGGGGTGGGATGCCTTCGGACTCCCTGCCGAAAATGCAGCGATTGAACGGGGCATTGACCCCGGTGTCTGGACCGATCACAACATCGGTCAGATGAAGGATCAGCTCGGTCGCCTGGGGTTATCAATCGATTGGAGCCGAGAGCAGGCCACATGCCACGACGACTACTACCGCTGGACACAGTGGTTGTTCCTGGAATTGCAACAAGGTGGCCTCGCTTATCAAAAGGAGGCCCAGGTCAATTGGGATCCGATTGACCAAACAGTTCTGGCAAACGAACAGGTTGATGCCGATGGCAAATCCTGGCGCTCCGGTGCTGTGGTGGAAAAGCGTCTTCTACGCCAGTGGTTTCTAAAAATCACCGATTACGCCGATGCCTTGCTGGATGACCTCGATCAGCTGAAAGGCTGGCCAGAGAGAGTGCGCACCATGCAGGCCAATTGGATTGGCCGCTCAAGGGGCGCTGAGATTCAGTTCTCCCTGACGGGAGCTGCCGCAGCAGTTGTCGGGAGCGACAACGCCATCACGGTGTTCACCACGCGTCCTGACACTTTGTTCGGTGCGAGTTACGTGGTGCTGGCACCGGAACATCCACTCGTCGATGTGATCACCTCGACAGAGCATCGCGATGCCGTCACGGCATTTCGCGACCTGATGAGCACCCTCAGCACGGACGAGCGCACCGCGGACGATCAACCCAAGCGCGGAATCCCCATCGGCGCTGATGTGATCAATCCAGTGAATGGGGAAAAGCTTCCGGTCTGGATCGCTGATTACGTCCTCGCGGACTACGGCACAGGCGCTGTGATGGGTGTTCCTGCGCACGACGAACGCGATTTCCTCTTTGCCCGCCGACATGAACTGCCGGTACGGGTGGTGATTCAGGTACCAGGTACTGATGAGCACCTCAACGATGGGGAAGCGTGGACTGAGCCGGGCGTTTTGATTCATTCGGGCCCGTTCGATGGCATGGCCTCGGAAAAGGCGAAGGAGGCCATTACCGCCAAAGGACGGGAAGAAGGTTGGGCACAAACAAAAGTGCAGTACCGCTTGCGTGACTGGTTGATTTCACGCCAGCGCTACTGGGGTTGTCCGATTCCAATCATCCATTGCGAGAGTTGTGGTGCCGTCCCCGTCCCTCGTGAGCAGCTGCCGGTCAGGCTTCCCAAGGACGTGGACTTGTCCGGCAAGGGTGGTTCTCCACTCGCACAGCTGGAGTCATGGGTCTCAGTGCCATGCCCCTGCTGCGGCAAACCAGCCCGCCGCGAAACCGACACCATGGACACCTTCATGTGTTCGTCCTGGTATTTCCTTCGCTTCGCGGATCCCGGCAACACCGACGCACCGTTCACACCGGAAGCGATTGCACGCTGGTTGCCCGTCAAGCAATACGTCGGGGGAATCGAGCACGCCATCTTGCACCTGCTCTATGCCCGTTTCTTCACGAAGGCACTTCGTGATCGCGGTCTTCTGACCATTGATGAGCCTTTTGAACGGCTGCTCACTCAGGGCATGGTGCAAGCCGTGACCTATCGCAATCCACGCAGTGGTCGCTATGTGGCACCTGACCGTGTCAGCGATGAAGGTGACCCGCGCGACCCGAACGATGGCGGTCCGCTTGAAGTGCTGTTCGAAAAAATGTCCAAATCGAAGTACAACGGCGTTGATCCTGCCGCGGTCATCGATCGCTACGGCGCCGACACGGCCCGCATGTTCATCTTGTTCAAAGCCCCTCCTGAAAAGGATTTGGAATGGGATGACGCGGATGTGGAAGGCCAGTTCCGTTTTCTCCAGCGCCTTTGGCGGTTGGTGGAGTCAGCTGCCACCAACTCTGACCACCAGGTGTGCCT
Source organism: Salipiger bermudensis (assembly GCA_964225855.1). Lineage (GTDB taxonomy): Bacteria > Cyanobacteriota > Cyanobacteriia > PCC-6307 > Cyanobiaceae > Synechococcus_C. The sequence goes on from CAXQPR010000022.1 coordinate 21,510, forward strand.
AGGGAACGAGGTTGCGATCCCCCTTCCCGCGGAGCTCACCGAGTCTGAACAGGAGGTGCGCCGCGCCGTTCACACCGCCATTGCCGAAGTCGGAGAGGATCTCAGCGGAGATTTTCAATTCAATACCGCCATCTCCGAGCTGATGAAACTGTCCAACGCCCTCAGTGGTGCCTTGGAGACGGTGAATCCTGCTGTCAGGCACGAAGCACTTTCTGTGCTGATCCGTCTGTTAGCTCCATTCGCGCCGCACCTGGCAGAAGAGTTTTGGCAGCGCCTCGATGGCAGCGGAAGCGTGCATCAACAGCCATGGCCGATCCACGACCCAGCTGCTCTGGTGAAAGACACGATCGAACTGGTGATCCAGGTCAAGGGAAAAGTGCGCGGGAGCCTTCAAGTTCCCGCCGACGCCGACAAGGCAAGGTTGGAAGAGCTTGCGCTGGCCAGTGATGTGGCAAAGAAATGGTTGGAAGGACAAGCCCCCCGAAGGGTGATCGTGGTGCCAGGGAAGCTCGTGAATCTGGTGCCCTGAGCACCAGATTCATGAGGGAATTCAGGACTTGCTGAATCGCAGGGTTGCCGGTGCATCCCAGCTGCCCTGTGCGCTGTAACCACGTTCGTTGCCTGTGAGGTGACGCAGGATCCAGAAGACCGCTTCAACGGACCCCTCACCAATGGCGGAGTGGACCTCACTGACTGATCGTGACTGACCATCCGCCAGTACGGCCTCGACCTGGCCTTGCAAGCTCAGAATCGCTGCAGCAGCTTTTTTGCCAGCTTCAACTCCGGGTTGGTGATAAGCGTTCACATTGACGAGTTCGCCATACAGGCCTACCGCACGTTCAAACAAGGCAATCAGAGCACCAAGGCGACGAGCGTCGAACTGGCGCATGCTGATGCTGATGCTCTGACGACCACCCTCGGTTAGGGCCGAACGGGTCCCTTGCAAGAAACCATCAAGGAAATCACCAGGACGCTCCCCATTGATTTCAGGGATGTCCTGGCTGTCCTTCAGGGCTTCGATGAACGTGACAAAGAAATTGTCAACGCCATCGCGCAGCTGCTGGACATAAGCGTGTTGATCTGTGGACCCCTTGTTTCCATAAACGGCAATGCCCTGATGCACGACATTGCCGTCCCGATCGAGGCGCTTGCCAAGGGACTCCATCACCAGCTGCTGGAGATAACGGCTGAAGACCTCAAGACGGTCGCGGTAAGGCAAGACCACCATGTCGCGCTTTCCACAACCCTCCCCTGCCACGAACCAGGAGGCAGCCATCAGGGCAGCGGGATTGCGCTCTAGGTCGGCGACACGCGTCGCGGCGTCCATCTGAGCAGCACCATCAAGAAAGTCGCGAATATCCGACCCGATCAACGCTCCTGGCACCAACCCCACAGCACTCGTGATGCTGGTGCGGCCACCCACCCAATCGAACATGTCGAAGCGCTTAAGCCAGCCTTCCTGACTGGCCTTTTTATCGAGTTTGCTATCGGCCATCGTGATCGCCACGGCTTGACCTGCCCAGCTACCGCCACTGGCTTCCACGCGATGACGTGCCTGCTCCATGCCCATATGGGGCTCTGGGGTGCCACCGGATTTACTCACGGTGATCACCAACGTGGTCGGAAGAGCGTCGCCGATGCCGGCAAGGACACGGCTCATCCCATTGGGATCAACATTGTCAAAGAAATGGAAGGGAAGCCCCGCACCTTCCTCTTGCAGAGCTCGGATCATCAGCAGTGGGCCTAGACCACTGCCGCCAATACCAATCCAGAGCACATCCGTGAAGGCCTGGCCGTTCGGCGCCTTGATCTCGCCGCGAACGATGGCCCGACCAAACGCTTCGATCTGATCAATTTCAGTGGCGATATGAGCCTGGACCTCAGGGTCAGGGGCGAGTTGGGGATGGCGCAGCCAGTAATGGCCTACTTGGCGTTGCTCATCAGCATTCGCAATGGCTCCACCTTCGAGGGCCGCCATGGCCTTGAAGGCCTGATCAAACCGTGGTCGCAGAGCTTCGAGGTCAGTCTGATTGACGTGCATGCGGCTGATGTCAAGCCACATTCCAAGCCCATCGTGGAACCAGAGCAGCTCACAGAAGCGCTGCCACTGAACCTGAGGATCATTAGCGCAGAAGTCCGGGAAGCTCATCGCTGGTCATCGAAGCCGCTCACTGCCTGAAGCTATCCTCGATTTCCGGTGCTGCCCATTTTCTGCGACAGCACAGCTAGCGTCTGTTCATGGCCACAGAAGGTCGCGTGTTCCCCATTGCCTGCAAACCTCGGGCTCTCGCGGCTGGCGCCTTGTTGTTGGCCAGTGTGGGAGTGATTCGTTCGCTGACGACGCCCGAGCCAATCGGCCGAATCATCGATGCGCAAATTGCCAACGAGGTGAACCCGGGCTTCAGTATTCCGGAGCGGGGAAACCCAACAGACTTCTCAGCTGAAGAACTTCAGAACCTGCAGCGCCGCTTTGGGGTGCATGGTCCTCAAACCTCAATCGCCCAGCTCTTCACCCATGGGGTTGACCAATTCGAACCCTTGCGTGCGAGGACACTCACACAGCTGGCCGAATTGAAACCGGTGATTCTGCGTGAATCAGCGGCACACCACCTCAATCCGATGCTGCTCACAGGCATCCTTTACGACGAAATCCAACACTCGAAACCTGGGGAAGCACTTCCTTTCATTGCCCATTCTGGATTGGTGTCCACCCATGGTCCTGCCCAGCTTGGGATCAACGAACTGATACATCAGGGGTTGCTCCCCAACCAACCCACAGACGCAGAGATTTCAGCAGCCCGTGATCTGCTCCTCGATCCAGAACAGAACGTCTCTTTGCTGGCTGGAAAGTTGCACCGGCTGAAACGCGCCCTCGATCTTCCTGAGACCCGGATGCTCTCCGCAAGCAGCTCCTATCGAGAAGCCAAGGCGATCGCAACCTTGGCCTATCTACACAACGGCAAACTTGATTATCCGGCTCGGATCCTTCGCTACATGCAAGATCCGGCACTTCATGCGCTGATTTATTCCTCGACACGCAAGCCTCATCCACAGCTGGTTTAAGGCTGAGCTGGGTTGGCCGCTGGGACCCTGCTGGACTTCAGAAACAAGTTCATCACTGTTTAATTTCTCCACGCTCAACCCCAGAACATGTTGAAACGCTTCATTCAATTCGCCAGCCAGGCCCTGCTTTGCTTCATGCCATTGGCGGCAATCGCTGACACTCCTGAACTGCCCATCACCTGCCCAGGTTGCAACTTGCGCGGAATTGATTTCAATTCAAAGAGGATGGGCAACAAGAGATTCGTCGATTCAAACTTTTCGAACGCCGATTTGCGTGAATCCAATCTCAGCAACATGTATATGCTCACCACAAATTTCGAAGGAGCTGACCTGCGCAATAGCGATCTCAGC
>CAXQPR010000023.1:0-6114 GCA_964225855.1 Salipiger bermudensis
ACGACCAACTGGAACTGATCGAAGGGGGCAGTGCAGTTCGTGATGTCTATGAAGGTATCCGGTATAGCTCTCCCGCAGTTCGCATTGGCGAATGGATTGCCGGTGGACGCTACCCCTGGCAATGATCCCTGGATACGCAATCAACACAAACACAACTTCCGATCAAAATCATGACTCAACGCAACACCCAAGCTCAAGTTGTCGAGTTAACTGACGAGCTACTTGAAAAGATCTCTGCAGGTGTCGATGTGATCGCACCAGGGCCGGGTGAACCTCCAGAAGACGACAGTTGGTGGATCAAGAGGCATTTGTCTGGTCTGCACCGCTAAGCACTGCTCTCCCCGCTATGAGCGGGGTTTTTGCTTGGGCTTGCTGGACAGGGTTTGGATCAGAGGCCGCCCATCAGTGCAGCCAGCAGGGCCTGCTGCGCATGGAGGCGATTTTCGGCCTGATCAAAGATGCGGCTTGCAGGGCCTTCCATCACCCCTGCACTGATCTCCTCACCGCGGTGGGCCGGCAGGCAGTGCAGCACGATGGCGCGGGAATCAGCCTCTGCCAGCAGATCTTCATTGAGACAGAAGCCCTGGAAGGCCTTCTCCCGCTCAGCCTGCTCCTGCTCCTGCCCCATGGATGCCCACACATCGGTGTAAAGCGCCTGGGCTCCCCGCACAGCCGCCACCGGATCGCTGGTGACGGTGATCTGAGCACCACCTACGGCCAAAGCGCGGGCTTGGTCGAGCACCCCCGGCAAGGGCTCAAACCCATCGGGGCAACCAATGCGCACATTCACCCCGAGCAGGGCGCCGCAGATCATCAGCGAGTGGGCCACATTGTTGCCATCCCCCACGTAGGCCAGGGTCTGACCCTGCAGATCGCCGAAGGCCTCTTGCATGGTGAGGAAGTCGGCCAGGGCCTGGCAGGGATGCTCCAGATCGGTGAGGGCGTTGATCACTGGAATCGATGCCCAATGGGCGTAATCCACCAGCTCCTGCTGGGCAAAGGTGCGGATCGCCAAAGCATCACAGAACCGACTCAGCACCCGAGCGGTGTCTTCCAAGGGCTCGCCGCGGCCCAGTTGGGTGACCTGGGGGTTGAGATCCACGGTCTGACCACCCAGACGTGCCATCGCCACCTGAAAGCTGACCCGGGTGCGGGTGGAGGCCTTGGTGAAGATCAGACCCAGCACTCGATTGCCCAGGTCGATGCGCCGGTCGCCTGATTTCAGCTGAGCGGCAAGGCTCAGCAGCGCTGCGGTTTGGTCCGCATTCGCATCCTCAGACGAAAGGAAATCTCGGCCGCTCAGAGGGGAGAGAACGGAAGCGACACCCTGAGAGGCGCTGACCATGGCGAGGCTTTCAAAGGAGCTTTATCGGGGATCAGCCCCCTTGCCGTCAAGGGGTTTCGTTCAACCAGAGACGAATCAGCCGCCGCGGCCTGTGCGGATCATCCTCATAGGCCTCCCTGTCGTGCACCAGTTTGTGGTTATCAATCAGCAGGATGTCGCCCTCCTGCAGCTGAAAGCTGTGGCAGAAACGGGGGTGATTCAGGGCGGCATCGAGGGCATCAAAAGCATGCAGGTCCTCAGCTTCGAGGGGCTGCCCCAGGCGCTGATGCCCCTTCTCAATCCAGTAGCGCATGTAGCGCAGGGTGGGGCCATCGGCCTCTGAGCTGAACACGGGGAAGCGGTTATGGGCGATCAGAGCCAGGGGGTCTACTGCACCGGGCGTCACCACATCGCGCGCAAAGCTGCGGTGCAATCGCTCCAGGCTGCTGGGATCGTTGGCCTTGAGGTGGTCATGCACCGCAAGCGCAGACGCCAAACGCGACCCTCCCCCCACAGGTGCTTGCTGCACGCAGGCCAAACCAACCCAGCGAGGGTGCGTTTCAAGCCGCGAGCTATCGGTATGCATCGAGGTGGCAGCCCGCGTCTGGGAGACGGGGATGGCCTTGGTGAGATACGACTGGCCACTGTCGGTGACGTCGTACAACTCGCCATAGGTGCCATCGGGGGTACCAAGACACCGACCAAGCGCGAGATAAAGACGGCGAAACGTCGACTCCGGTTGCGGCGACAAACCGCGAATCAACACCACGCCGTAGCCATGCAACAGCTGCTCACGGGCCGGTGCGAACCAGGCCTGCAAGGCATCGCTTGTCAGCGAAGCCAGCTCGGGATCCGCCGCCACGATCCACTCCGGCGAATCCGCCAAATCAGCGGCAAGCCAGGGCTTCACCTGGCTCCTGCTCGCAGGGGCACGGCTCATCGCTTCAGCTCAAACAACAGATGCAGCGGTATCCCTTTCAGCGGCCCGAAGAAGGCGGGATCGAGAGCCAGGTGCTCTGCGGTCACCCCCAGCTCATCGAGATAGGGAAGGCTGGTCCAGCCCGCCTCTGCCAAGGCCCGCAGGTAGTCGGCCATGGTTTTGTGCACGCACCGCACTGGCGTTGAGCCCCCATCGCGGCGCCAGATGCGCCCCTCCAACAGTTGATCACTGGCCTCCAGGTAGGTGTGGTCGGCCGGATCAAAAAAGAAGGGCGGCTGCTGCGGCCTCAGATAGGCCAGAGAAGGATGGGGAACGGTGAACAGGAAGCGTCCTCCCGGCCGCAGGCTCTGGTGCACGTGGCGCAGCACCGCCGTGGTGGCGGAAAGGGAGAGGTAATTGAACAGAAACACCGCGATCACCAGATCGCATGGCCCTGAAGGCAACTGATCCACCTGGGACAGATCCCCAACCCGGTAGCGGAGCGGTCCGCCCTGATCTTCACCGCCCGCTCCGGCCTGACGTCGCGCCGCCTCCACCATCTCGCGAGAAAGATCAATCCCCTCCACACAAGCGGGACGCTGAGGAAGCAGCTGGCGGCCCATGAACCCTTCACCGCAGCCCAGGTCCCAGATGTGCAGGCCAGCCACAGAGCCCAAGCGCTCCAGCACCCGCGGGCGAGCTGTGTAATCGCTCAGCAGCACCGGCTCCTGGCGATTCCAGCTGCTGGCATGGCGGTCGTAAAGATGCTCTGTTGAGGGCGGCATCGTCATCGGTCAGTGGCGGCGTCGGACTAACGGCAAGCCTCTGGATCCAGGGCCCGTTGATGCAGCCAATTCCAGAAGGCGTCCCTGAGGCTGAGGGCTTTCACCATGCCCTTGGCCAAATCAGCACGCCCCTGGGGATCCACGGCATAGGCGGCCGCCACCTGCTTGAGCGTGGCCTGGTGATGGTCGTCAACGGCCGTGTGCAACGGGAAGAACACGGCATCACGGGCGTTGATCGTGCCGAGACCTTGAATCGCTGCCACAAAGGGTTGATACAGGGTTTGCACAATCGTTTCTGTGCCCAACCCCAGTGCCCCCACGGCTTCCGCCGGTGAGCCATTGGTGAGAATCGCCAAAAACATCTCCCGCCAACACAGCACTTCAATGTGGTCGTCTTGCACTGCGGTATTGGCGACCCCCAAAGCCTGACGGAAGCGCTGAAACAACTCCGGGTGAGGAATCCCCACGATCCAGTCGGGCTGGATGCCGATGGCGGCTAATTCATCGAGCTCCTCCTGCTCATAAACACCACTCTCCTCAGTGAGATTCTCCAAAAGGGCCCGGCGATGGGCCGGATCCACCAAGCGCGAGATCAGCGCTGTGAGGTAACGGGGGAAGTGAGCGGAGTAGCCGTAGTAATGACGGGCGAAATCAGCCAATGCAAAGCGAGGGTCCGGCAAGGTGCCCTGCGCCAGAGCCTGCAGGTAGGAATGGTTGACGGCTCGGTGCTGCAAAGCAGCCACGGTGAGATCCTCTACCAACTCGAAGCTGCTGCGCTGATCGGTTTCCGCATCGGTGTGAAGGCGGTGGCGCTGGAGCGCGTTGAGCGCCGTGATCAGTTCATTCAGCAACAGGGGTTGGTCGCTTAGCGCGCGGAAACAGTCATCCCGGTCAATCACCCGAACCGTGGCACCACCACGGCACAGCACGGTCGCCGTGCGGGGGCGGTTGTCCAGAAACGCCATTTCACCCACCACATCGCCAGCCGTGATGGGCACAGGAGCTGAGGGCGTCACTGCAAACACAGCGCCTGTTTCCACCACATACAGATGGGTCGAGACATCATCCTGGCGGATCAATTGCTCACCATCGGCGAGGGATTGCTGCGTTCCCATCGCCAGCAACCGTTGCCGCAGTGGCTCCGACAACGACGAGACAAACGTTGGAGTGCTCACGCGACGTCCTCCCCGTTGTGACGCAGCCGGGTGCGCGAATCGTAATCACCAAGAACCGTGCTGGTCAGCCGGAAATCGGTGATCGCCAGCAGGACCAATGGCTGCTCTTGAGAAGGGTTGCGGGTTTGATGCACCACCCAGCGGGGCACAAAGGCCACCGCTCCCCGCTGCAGCCCATGGGTCTGGTCACCGATCTGAATCTCTGCCATCCCCTCAAGCACCACGAAGAGGGCTTCATGGGCATGGCGATGCTTCTCATTGCTGGCTCCGGGGGCGATGCGCACCACCCGGGGATCGAGCACCTCAGCAGCGGCAAAGGGGTTGTCTTCCACGGAGAAATCAATCCCCCGCTTCGCCTCGCAATTGACATAACGCAGCTGACCCTCACCAGGCTCCGCACCAGGTCGCCACAGACAGGCGCTGGCCTCTGGTGGGGCCGGGTGATGGGGAGCGATCCGCTGGAGCAGCGGTCCGAGAGCGTTCTGCAGCGACGGCTGCGGCAGTGATGGCGGTGGCAGCGTGGAGGTGGGATCAGTCATGGCGAGGGGGTTATGAGGCTTGAGATCTGTCTTGATGCCACTCACTGTGGTGCCATCCCCCAGAACCAGCATTGACTGGGATCACCGATTGCTGTGATCGACATCACAACAAAAAGCGGCCCCTTGCGGGACCGCTGCTGCCACGCCCCACAGGGAGTGGAACGTATCGCTTGAGCGTCAGCCGGGCATCACGCTGGCGGAAAGCATCTCCTTGAGTTCATCTCCTTCGATCACCTCTTTCTCGAGGATCTTCTGGGAGATGGTTTCCAGCAGAGCCATGTTCTGGCGCAGGATGCCGAGGGCCTGCTCATGGGCCCGGTCCACCAGTCCGCGCACTTCCCGGTCGATCGCCTGGGCTGTAGCGTCACTCACCGTGCGGCGAGGGTTGTTGTTGCCCCCCAGGAAACGACCACCGCCCTGCTTGTCGTAGGCAAGGGGGCCGAGGGTTTCGCTCATGCCATAGGTGCCGACCATTTGCTCAGCGATGTCGGTCGCCCGCTGCAGGTCGTTGGCGGCACCCGTGGTGATCTTCCCGAACACGATTTCCTCGGCCGAACGGCCCCCCAGCAAGGTGGCGATCTGACCTTCGAGATCTTCGCGGGAGTTGAGGAAACGCTCCTCGGTGGGAAGCTGCAGGGTGTAACCCAGGGCACTCATACCGCGAGGCACGATCGAAATCTTGGCCACCTTGCTGCCGCCAGGCATCAGGTGACCGACGATCGCGTGGCCCACTTCGTGGTAAGCCACCACCTTCTTCTCGTCGTCCTGGAGAACACGGCTCTTCTTCTCCAGACCAGCAACCACCCGCTCGATCGCTTCGCCGAGATCCTGCTGCTCCACCTTGGTGCGCTTGACACGGGCTGCGAGCAGTGCGGCTTCATTCACCAGGTTGGCCAGATCGGCACCGGCGAAGCCGCTGGTGGCCTGAGCGATGCGGTCGAGGTCGACGCCTTCAGCCAGCTTCACCTTCTTGGCGTAGATGTCGAGGATGGTCTTGCGGCCCGACAGGTCGGGGCGGTCCACCAACACCTGGCGGTCGAAGCGACCCGGACGCAGCAGAGCCGCATCCAACACTTCGGGCTGGTTGGTAGCGGCCAGCACGATCACCGGCTTGTCCTTGGAGGCAAAGCCGTCCATTTCGGTGAGCAGCTGGTTGAGGGTCTGCTCGCGCATCACGTTTGCGGATGTGGCCGGTGTGGATGAGGCCAAAGACGAACTCACGGAGATCGTCGATTTCCTGAAGTCATCTGAGCGCTACACCGAGATCGGTGCGCGCATTCCCAAGGGTGGGTTGCTGGTGGGCCCTCCCTGCACCGGTAAGACCCTGCTGTCCACAGCTGTGGCTGGTGAAGCGGGCGTTCCCTGCGTCATC
>CAXQPR010000024.1:0-13269 GCA_964225855.1 Salipiger bermudensis
CCATCCACCGTCACGCGGCCGGCCTGCAGCCATTCCTCAGCCCGGCGCCTGGAGCAGAGGCCGGCAGCAGCGATCAGTTTCTGCAGGCGCTGGCGCGTCATTGCAGGGGTTCCCGGGGCAGGAGCAGATCCATGCAGGCTCCACCGGAGGGATGGTTGCGGGCTTCGATGCGACCGCCATGGTTGACGGCGATCTGCTGCACGATCGCCAGTCCCAGGCCACTGCCGCTGCGGTTGGAGCGGGTGCGGGAGGGATCCCCCCGATAGAAGCGTTGAAACATGCGCGTGAGATCGGCCTCACTCAAGCCAGGGCCATGGTCACGAATGCTGAGCAACCACCAGCCGCCGCTCTGGCGGACGGACACGTCGATGCTGCTCTCATCAGGGGAGTAGCGCAGGGCATTGTCGAGAAGGTTGAGCACCGCACGGTGCAACCGGCGCTGATCACCACTCAGGGGGCCTGATTCGCTGCGGTCCAGCTGCAGCGTCACCCGCCGTTCCTCCGCGATCGGGCCAATGGATCCCCAGGCGCTGTCCACCAGATCCTCCAGGGTGAGGGGCACATGCTCGCTGTCGTCCTGCGGCAGGCTGTTTTCCAACCGCGACAGCTCCAGCAGGTCTTCCACCAGCAGCTGAAGACGCCGGAGTTCCTTCTGCAGCCGTTGCACCAGAGCCGTGTCGTCTTCCTTGACGGCCAGTTCCAGCCGATCGCTCACCAGCATCAGGGCGGTGAGGGGGGTCTTGAGCTCATGGGCCACATCACTCACCCAGCGTTCCTGCTGCTGTTGCTGGGCTTCGAGGGACTGACGGCTCTGGATCAGCACCAGCCAGCATTCGTCACTGCCCGGCAGAACAACCGCCTCCAGCGGGGTCCCCTGTTGATCCCATTCACAACGCTGGGAACGCAGCTGATAGCGGCTGCTGAAGATCAACTCCTCCAAGACAGGAATGTCGAGGACATCCCCGAGCTCCATGCCACGAACCAGGCGATTGGAGGGGATGTGCAGCAGCCGTTCCGCCCGATCGTTGATGTAGGCGATGGAGTGATCCGGGGCCAGAATCATCCAGCCCTGGGTCGCCGCATCAATCCAGGCCAGCAGCTGGGGAGCGTTCAAGACGATGGAGCGATCCTTGGGCGCTCGACGAGCTGCCAGAACATGGCGTCGACGCTGCAACAGACCCATGAGCGCGATGCCGGCGACAAAGCCGAGTGCCGCAGAGATCAACACCTCGCCCTCAGCCGAAGCGGTAACCGAAGCCGCGAACCGTACGGATCAACTGAGGAGATGAGGGCTCGTCCTCAACCTTTTCCCGCAGCCATCGGATGTGAACGTCAACAGTTTTGGTGTCGCCGATGAAGTCAACACCCCAGATTTTCTCCAGCAGCTGATCGCGACTCCAGACGCGCTTTGGGTTCTGAATGAACAGCTCGAGAATCTTGTATTCCTTGGGGGAGAGGGTCAGATCCGTGCCGTCCCGGGTGACCCGGCATTCACTGGAGAACAGGCAAAGATTGGCGTAACTGTGCAATTCGGAGGGCGTTGACGCCTCCGCCTGACGGGATCGCCGCAGCAGCGCCCTGCAGCGTGCCACCAATTCACGCAAACCAAAGGGTTTGACCAGGTAATCGTCGGCGCCCACCTCCAGCCCAAGAACGCGGTCGGTTTCACTGTCGCGGGCGCTGATCACCAGGATCGGGGTTGTGTTGTTGATGCGACGAAGCTCACGGCAGAGATCAAGCCCGCCCAGACCAGGAAGCATCAGATCAAGAACAATCAGATCCACTTGATCTGAACCATCAGCCGTAATCAGATTGAGGGCAGAGGCGCCATCGGCACAGGTGTGCACCTCAAAACCCTCCGCGCGCAGGGCTTCTCCGACTGTTTCGCGAATGCTGTCGTCGTCTTCCACCACGAGGAGACGACTGGTGGAGACAGACGCAGACAGAGTTGTCACGTCCAAAAGGAGTGGTTGGAATCCATTCTGCCTAGCGGCCACGCCGTTTAAGCAGAACAGCGGCTTCGCTTAAGGGCTCAGATCACGAATGAAACGCCCCGCAGCGAGACGAAGCTCAGACGAAGCTCAAAAGAATTCATCGAAATTGTCGAAATCAACCGCCTTGAACTTGCCCTCTTCCACCTGCTGCATCAGGCGCTCGAGCTGAGAGAACAAAGCTCCACCCGTCAGCAACGACAACAGCAAAGCCACAAGCAGGGCAGCACCTGATGCAAACCCGAAGATCTGAAGGCAGCAACCAATGAACAGGGTCACACCAATCAAGGTGCCGGCGTAACTGAGATTGATCTCGGCCGTCCCCAGCGGCAGCAGAGGGAGCCGGTCCTGCTTCCAGCCATCCAGTTTGTTTTGAACCTGACGGCCGAAGGTGAGGCCGCAGAGCACACCCATCAACAGACCGATGCCGGCCAGCAGATAGGGCGGCTGGGGCAGGGTCATCATCTGCAGCAGCTGCTCAAGCTCCTGGGCGCTGATCTCCTCAGGCATCGACGCCGATCTCAAAGAGCTGCGACCTTAGCGATCTCAGCTCAAGGTTCCCAGCCTTGTGAGCCAAGAAAGGTGAGTTCGACAAAGTCGCTGGCGTCGTGATCGTCCCGGCCCATCTGAAGACGGAAGCCCCCCAGATCAAGGTCACTGATCGACTCCATGGCCTGAACGAGGGATTGACGCGTCGGATTCTTGCCAGCCCGCACGAGAGCTTCGGTGATCATCCGCGCCGCCAGATACCCCTCAAAACTGGTGAAGCCAAAGCCCGATGCCGCATCACTCAGCCGCAAACAGCGCTGATAGTCCGCCACAACAGGAATCCAGCGGTTCCAGGGGAACGGCACCACCTGGGCCACGCCGATCCCATTGGCTTCTCCCACCGGCATCGCCTTCTGCAACGCCTGGGTGCCCACGAACGACACATTCATGATCTGAGCGCTGCTGCCCCGATCCCGCAGCGCAGTCGACAAGGCAGCCGAACTCACATAAGCAGAAACGATCACGATGCCACTGGGCTTGACCGCCATCAGGTCGTCCAGAGCTTCACCCACCTGGGCTGAATTGCGCTGCACGGTGGTCACCGCCACAGGTTTCAACCCATGGCTTTTGAGAGCAGCCATGGCACCGTCGAGACCATCCTGACCAAAGGCATCGTCCTGGTAAACGACCGCAATGCGATGGTGCGCGTCGCGCACCATCTCGTCGACCATCGCCGCAATCTCCCGGCGGTAACTGGTTCGCATGTTGAACACCATGCGCAGCTCCGGCTGTCGAAACAGACTGGCCCCCGTCATCGGCGCCACCAGAGGCACCTTGGCGGCCTCGATCAGCGGCAACGCCACTTTTGTGGTGGGCGTGCCCACATATCCAAACAACGCCAGAAGATCATTGCGTTTCAACAACTCCCGCGTGTTGATCAACGTCAGCGGAGGCTCGTATTTGTCATCAAGACTGATCAACTTGATTTTGCGCCCGTGAATTCCTCCCTCACGATTCACGGCCTCAAACCAGGCCAACGCTCCGCGTCGATAGTCGAGGCCCAGCTTCGCCGATGGGCCCGAGAGCGGTAACGACTGGCCCAGCACCAGAGCATTGGGATCGTGTCCGCTCCCATCCATCTGGGCGGCGAGAGGGCGTGGTTGCAACAGCGTCAGCAACCCGCTGCTTAATAACGTCCCGCACGTCAGAGTGATTGCAGAGCAGCGCCGCAGATGGCCTCCAAGAAAAAAAAGCACTGGAACATCCTCGCCGTTGTTTCAATTCTGCTTGCGGGTCTTCTGGCTTTCACGGGCATCAACAAGCTGGATGTCGGCCGTGTCCCCAGCCGCGATGCACTGCGGTTGTCATCGGCATCGCGGGCATTGACGACGGACACACGGCGGAGTCGCGGAGACGGCTGGACATCCCTGCGGGGCGAAAAGCTGACAGGCCAGGAGATGGCTCTGGATCAAAAGGGGCTGGACGAGGCCGATTACCACGTTCAGGTCGGGATTTACGTCAGCAACACCTACGACCTCGATCTGAGTGTCCCCAGCTACTCCTCCAACGGTTATGTCTGGCTGCGCTGGGGAGAGGAGCTTCAGCGCTACCTGAACGAACAGGACCAAACCATTGAACAGGGAATCTCCCTGGTGAACGTCTTGGTCTCCGATGCCGATCCAGTGCTGACGCCACTGTCCTCAGCCCCTGTTCACAACGAGGACGGGTCGTATTACCAACTGTTCACCTACATCGGCCGCTTCTACATCGACAAGGCGAGCTTCAGGCACTTTCCTTTTGTGACGGTGAGCCTGCCCCTGGTTCTTGAAATGGAAGACGTGAATGGGGCACTGGACTATCCCCATTTCCGCTTCGAACCCGACATCCAAAACAGTGGGATGGGGCTGTTCGCGGAAATCATCGGCTGGCTGAACCGGGGCTGGTCCATCGCCGAATACCGGCACAACTACGCCACCAATTTCGGGCAGGGGGGGGGCAGCGCCGATGACTACAGCCTGGTGATTTTCGACATCTCCTTCGGCACCTCCTCCTGGTCTGCGTTCTGGCGGTTGATGCTGCCCCTGCTGGTGGTGATGGCCATGGTGCTGCTGGTGTTCAAAGTCCGGGCGGATGAACAAGATGCTCGCGCTGGAATCCCCGTCACCGTGCTGTTGACCCTGGTGTTCCTGCAGCAGACCTATCGCGACGAACTCCCCGACCTGCCCTTCCTCACCTTTCTGGATCAGGTGTATGTCATCGCCTACGTGGTCACCTTGCTGGCCTTCATCCTGGTGATTTTCATCGGCCGGCGTTATGGAGAGCTGGATGAAATGCCTGAAGGCGAAGCCAGAGATCGCAAGAGGGAACGCTTGGAACAGCTGGATGAGCTCTGGCCTCTCACCGTTGTGATCTTCAGTTCGATCAGCATCTTCGGCTGCTGGATCACGCTGCCGCCAGGGGGTTAAGACGCTTCAGCAATCCACCGGCCAGACGCCCAGGGCCAAAGGTGCGTCCGAGCAGTCCGACCAGGGCACGCACGTCGTCGGTGTGTAGACGATCGTCACGGATCAGCGTCATCAGCAGACGCTTGCGCAGGTCAGCACCATCACGGCTGAACAGCAGCCGCAGGCCTGCCCCGGCCACAGGGATCAGTTCCTTGCCAGGAGCAGGAGCGTCCTGACCCACCACATCCAGCAAACTTTCCAGCCGGTCCAGGCGCAGGCGGCCTGATTCATCAAAGATCACCTCCAGCAGCTTCTCGCGCATCTCGCTGGTGTCTCCCGCCAACAGTCGACGGGCCACATAGGGATAGGCCACAGCAATGATCCGGAAGTTCGGATCGAGCCGCAGAGCCAGACCTTCCTGGCTGACGACGGCACGAATGATCAGGGCGAAGCGCGCCGGAACCCGGAAGGGGTAATCGAACATCAGCTCCGAGAAACGATCGGTGATCGCCTTGAAGTTGAAGGATCCAACCGAGTCGCCAAGACTGCCGCCGAGCACCTCCTCGAGGGCAGGAACGATCGGCGTGAGGTCTGCCGTTGGGCTTAGAAAACCGAGGGATTGGAAGTCCTTCGCCAACTCGGAGAAATCACGGTTGATCAGGTGCACCACCGCACCGGTGAGGGTGAGCCGGTCGCTGTCGCTGATGGAGTCCATCATCCCGAAGTCGACATACCCCACATGGCCGAGATCGCCGGTGCGACCAGGCAGGGCAAAGAGGTTGCCGGGGTGGGGGTCGGCGTGGAAGTAGCCGAACTCCAGCAGTTGCTGTAGGCCACAAATCACGCCGGTGCGGATCAACGCCGTCGGGTCGAGTTGCTGGGAGCGCAGCTCTTCGCTGTTGCGCATCTTGGCGCCATCGATCCAGGTGGTGGTCAACACCCGGGTGGAGCTGAGCATCCTCTCCACCTTCGGGATGTAGACAGCATCGTTATTCGCGAAGAGGGCCGAAAACCGCTCGGCATTGGCCGCTTCCAGGCCGTAATCGATCTCCTCGAACAGGCTGCGGCCGAACTCATCGATGATTCCGCCCAGACCGAAGCCGAGATTGAGCGGCAGCAACGGCGCGGTCAGCACACCAAGCGCCCGGATCAGCACCAGATCCCGCCGCAGGATGAAGGTGAGGTTGGGGCGCTGCACCTTGACGGCAACCCAGTGCTGGCCCTGCAGACGAGCCTTGTAAACCTGCCCGAGACTGGCGGCGGCGATGGGCGTGTCGGGGAACTCCTCAAACAACTCCTCGGCCGGAGCACCGAGCTCCTCGCGGATGCAGGCCAGGGCAGTGTCGTGGGGGAAAGCCGGCAGATCGTCCTGCAGGCGGGTCAATTCCTCCAGCCAGTCCCGACGCACCAGATCAGGGCGGGTGGAGAGGGCCTGCCCCAGCTTGATGAAGCAGGGCCCGAGCCCCGTCAGGGTGTTGAGAATGCGACGCGCTAACCCCTTCTGGACAGCGGTATCACTGCTGCCTCCACGCAGCAGCAACACCAGCACCAGACCCGCCAAGGACAACAGCACTTGCACCAGGCGTGGGAAGGCAACCCAGGGACGCAACAA
This sequence comes from Salipiger bermudensis, assembly GCA_964225855.1. Taxonomy (GTDB): domain Bacteria; phylum Cyanobacteriota; class Cyanobacteriia; order PCC-6307; family Cyanobiaceae; genus Synechococcus_C. Next base: position 6,537 of record CAXQPR010000024.1, read on the forward strand.
CAGCCATCCCAGATCCCGCCCGGGGTCATAACGCATCGCATCGCGCTGAATAGAGAAGAGACTCTAAGGAGATCAGGCTGATTCGATGGCGCTTCTGCCCCAGCTCACCCGTCGCCTCGGTCAGCCCCTGTTTCTGCCGGCCCATGGACGGGGAGCCGCGCTTCCAGATGGACTGCGTCAATTGCTGCGACGGCGTGCTGGCGTTTGGGACCTACCGGAACTGCCGGCCCTCGGCGGTCCGCTGGAGCCGGACGGCGCCATCGCCGAGAGCCAGCGCTCGGCCGCGGCCCAGATGGGTATGGCGCGCTGTTGGTATGGGGTGAACGGGGCCACGGGGTTGCTGCAGGCCGCTCTGCTGGCCATGGTCCGCCCCGGGGAGCGGGTGCTGCTTCCCCGCAATGTTCATCGAAGCCTGATTCAGGCCTGCGTTCTTGGGGATCTGCAGCCGGTGCTGTTCGATCTTCCCTTTCAAAGCGACCGAGGCCAGCCGGCACCGGTGGATTCCCCATGGATCGAACGGGTCCTGGAAGCACTGCCCTGCGAGGGAGCACCCATCCGCGCCGCGGTTCTGGTGCATCCCACCTACCAGGGCTATGCCAACGACCCCACGGCGGTGATTCAGCAACTGCAACAACGGGGCTGTTGCGTGCTGGTGGATGAAGCCCACGGCTGTCATTTCGCCGCTGGAGTGGATCATCCCCTCCCCCCCAGTGCCCTTCACTGCGGCGCCGATCTGGTGGTGCATTCCCTGCAGAAATCCGCCGCCGGTCTCGCGCAAACAGCCGTGCTCTGGTTGCAGGGAGAGCGTCTGGATCCCGTTCGCGTGGACCGCAGTCTGGGCTTGCTGCAGACGACGAGCCCCAGTGCGCTGCTGCTGGCCTCCTGCGAAGAAGCCCTTCAACACTGGCAGCACCGCAAGGGACGCCGGCAGCTTCTTGAGCGTCTGCAGGAGGCTGAAGCACTCGCCGATGGCTTGCGCAACAGCGGCATGCCTCTGCTGAGCAACCAGGATCCGCTGCGCCTGATCCTGCACACAGGCCGGGCGGGAATCACCGGCTTGGATGCCGACGATTGGTTTCTGCCCCGAGGGTTGGTGGGCGAACTGCCGGAACCAGCCAGCCTCACCTTCTGCCTGGGGCTCGCACGCCACCGGGGGCTGGGGCGCCAGATCAGACACCACTGGCAGGAGCTGCTGCGGAGCTTCCCCGATCGCGCTCCCTTGCCGACGTTCGAAGCCCCACCGCTTCCGCTGGTCACCACCACCGACCAGTCACCAACCCAGGCCTGGACAGCTGAACGTCACCAGGTGGCGTTGAAGGAGGCCGAGGGATGCGTGGCGGCTGAATTGTTGTGCCCATATCCCCCTGGGATCCCCCTTCTGATTCCTGGCGAACGCCTGGATCGCCAGCGGCAGAGCTGGCTCGAACGCCAGCAGCTGCTCTGGGGAGACCAGATTCCAGATGCGCTGTCTGTGGTGAGCGGGGGGTGAAATCCATCCCCACAGCCGCTTCAATCGGTGCATTCGGCTGTGGTGGATGAAACCTCTGACCGGGCTGGTGCTGACGCTGCTGCTAGCCCCTTCCGTTGGGGCCAGCCCCAGCGGTGAGGAATTCAGGATCGAGACCATCAAGGAGAGCGAGCACATCACAGCGATCCGACAGGCCGTCCCGGTCATGCCCCTGCCAGCCCTTCCGCCAATCCCGGTGGCACCCGAAACGGACGGTTCAAGCAAGCTGATCAAGGTTGTTCAGGGAGCTGCGAGCTGGTATGGGCCGGGGTTCTACGGCCGAACAACAGCCAATGGTGAACGCTTCCGCAAGGGCACGCTGACGGCGGCCCATCGAACACTCCCCTTCGGAACCAAGGTGCGCGTCACCAATCTGAGCAACGGCCGCAGCGTTGTGGTGCGGATCAATGACCGTGGGCCGTTTAAGTACCACCGGGTGATCGATCTTGCCCATGGCGCCGCCTCACAACTCAAGATGATGCAGGCGGGGGAAGTGCCGGTGAAGCTCGAGATCCTCGCCAAGGGCAATTGATAGTGTGACTTGAGGCAGCCTCCCACCAGTGTGATTCGTGAGGTTGTCTTCGATCAGAGCCAAGCGCCAGCGGCCCGAGCAGCGCTGCGCAAGCGACTGATCAGTGGCATTGGTGTGGGTGGCTTTGGCCTGCTGGTGGTGAGCCTGGGGGGATGGTGGTTCGCCGCTGCGCTGGGGGGCATGGTTCACCTCGGCCTGCTGGAGTTCTTCCGGATGGCGCAGTTCAAAGGGATCCGCCCCGCCACCAAAACCACCCTGGTGGCCTGCCAGCTGCTGCTATTCACCACCCAGTGGGCGCTCCAGGGCGGACTCCCGGCTGATGTGGCCCATGCTGTTTTGCCCCTCTCCGGCGCCGCCATCTGCGGCTGGCTGCTGCTGCAACCGGTGACGGGCTCCATCGCCGACATTGCGGCATCGATCTTCGGCTTGTTCTACCTCGGCTTTCTGCCCAGCCACTGGCTGAGTCTGCGTGGGTTGGACAACGGACTTGAGATCACGCTCTCGGCCTGCCTGATGATTGTGGCCACCGACATCGGCTCCTGGGCCGTGGGACGGCGCTACGGCAAGCGGCCCCTTTCACCGATCTCCCCCGGGAAGACCATTGAAGGAGCCATCGGGGGGTTCCTCTCGGCCATGCTGATCGGTCTGGGCTGCGGCCAGCTGATGGGCTGGGCCCTGCATGGCCTACCAGGCCTGCTGCTGGGGGCGCTGATCGCTCTGTTCGCCTTGGTGGGAGACCTGACGGAATCGATGATGAAACGCGATGCAGGGGTGAAGGATTCCGGCGACATGCTGCCCGGCCATGGCGGGATCTTGGACCGGATCGACAGCTATCTGTTCACACCAGCGGTGGTGTTTTACGCGATCGCCCTATGCCAACCACTTCTCTCCCAGTAAAAAGCGCTAAGGGATGACGCTGGCCTGACCTTTGAGGGCCAACTGACCACCCGCCAGCTGCACTTGCTCGATTCGAATGGCGGGGTCCATCGGAAGCAAGATGCGCGGTTCATCGGCAGTTTCCGGCCGAAAACACAAGGTTCCTTGCTCAGCATGAAGACGGAAGCGACGGCGGGCGGGATCTTTATGGGCAGCGACAGGCACCTGCAACTCGAGAAGATCCATGTCAATGCGCAGGGCCCCCAATGGGGTGAGACCCATCAGCTGCTCGGCCATCCAGTCCCCGAGCCAGCGCCAGGGTTCGGCCAGCAAGGCGCTGTTGAGCTGACGGCCGTTGAAGCTCACCTCCCCCTCCACCTGGAACGGCTGCTGCAACGCCAGCATCTGACCTGGACTCAGAAGCTTCATGTCCACCGCAATTGCACCGCTGGACAGGTCCACGCTTTGCAGTGGCAACCCCTGAAAACACACGTCCCGAGCCTTCAGGGACACGCCGTCCAGACGTCCTCGCAATAAGGACCAGCTGGACCCGATCAGCTGGAGTTCGAGGCTGCCGAGGCTGTCGCATTGGCTGCGAATCCAGAGGCGAAGCGCTCCAGCCAGCACATTGAGAAGGGGATCAGCCATCGGTCAGCAGCGCATGACAACGTTCAGCCACCCGATCGGGCTGATCGATGTGGGGAAGATGTCCGCAGGAAGGAAAGGTCTCCACCGGTTGATCCAGCAAGGCCTGCAGCGCCTGTTTCTGCGGAGCGCGCAGAATGCGGTCATTGGCACCCCAGATCACATGCAGTGATTGGGATGGAAGGGGGTCACCACAGCCAGCGAAACCCCCACTGCGGGCAAAGGCAGCCAAGGCCTCAGCCCAGCCGGGACACTGCAAGTGCAACGAGGCGATCTGCTCTTCCGGCGCTCCCACATCCGCATCGGGGTCGGCAAAAGCCTGGCGACACAAGCCCCGACGCACCCCCGGACGGCCCAAAAACCAGGCACCAAAACGATCCAGAAGCGGAGGTACGGGCATCGGACGCCCCGTGAGACCGGCAGGAGCCAGCAGCACCAGAGAACCCACCCGCTGGGGGTGACGCCGGGCCAACTCCACCGCCACAGAGCCCCCCATCGAGGCACCGATCAATCCCACAGGAGCGTTCGAGGGGATCCGCTCGAGCAGGGCATCCAGATGACGCAACACAGCATCCGGTCCGTAGGCCATCCCCGAGGGACGCGGGGAGAAACCAAAACCGAACAGATCGGGGATGAACAGCTGAAACCGATTGGCCAGCAGGGGAGCCAGGCGTCGGTATTCCAGGAAACTGCTGTCGAAACCATGCAGCAGCAGCAGTGGAGATCCTTGACCCAGAACTGCCACGGGGAAGGGATCCTCAAGACCCAGGCCGGGCAAATCCCACCACTGAACCTGGGCGGCCAATGACTCGGCCTGCGGGTCAAGCAGAGCCGGCCGCAATTGATCCAGAAGCGTCTTCAAGGGTGGATGGGGCTGAGTTCAGCGGCACCCACAAGGGCTTCCAGCAAAGCACCAGGCGTCACAGCGAAAGGCAGATGATGCAGATCGGAACCCTCACGGCAGGCGAAGCGACACACCTCCTGCAACTCGCTGAGGCTGACCTGGGCCAGACCCAGATCATCCAGGCTGACGGGCAAACCCAGCTGCCGCAACAGCGGCAGCAGCTGGCGGTGCGCCTGGCCTGCGAGCCGGTTACCTCCCAGGCGTTCCTCCAAGCGAAGCTGCACCAGGATTCCAAACCCCACCTTCTCGCCATGAAGAACGTGGTGACAGGCCTCCAATTGGGTGAGGCCGTTGTGGACGGCATGGGCTGCGACGGTGCGGCAACGGGCACCGCCAAGACCCCCCATCACCCCAGCGGTGAGGGCACAGGCTTCGGCGGTGCGCACCCAGGCTGCACTGGCTGGATCCTCCAACGCCGAAAGGCTGTCGATCAGCAGTTGATCCCGCAGCACACGGGCCATCTGCACGGCCTGCTGCACCAGACCGTCACTGCTGTCGCCACTGCTCACCGAGGCCTCGTACCACTTGGCCAAGGCATCAGCGACGCCACTGGCGAGAGTGCGGGACGGGGCTTGGCGCACCAAGCCGTGATCAAACACAAGAAGATCAGGGCAGCGATCCAGGGCTACGTCACCCTCGAACGCCCCTTTCGATGAATAGATGTTGGCCAGAGCCGTCCAGCCCGCACAGGTGGAGGCACTCAGCGGAACGGTGATGCAGGGAAGAGAGAGGCGGTGGGCAAGCAACTTGCCGGAGTCGAGAACTTTTCCGCCCCCTGCCGCCAGAACAGCGTCACAACCCTGGGCTTCCGAAGCCACTCTCTGGAGATCCTGCTCACAGCAGTCGAACTGAAGCTGAGCCTGGAGAGGATTGAGCCCCTGGGCTTGCAGATCCGCGACCAAGCTCTGCCGCAGCTCCGCTGTGGAAGAACTGCGACCCAGCACCAGTGGTCGAGAACAGAGGGAGTTGATCTGAAGCAGAGCTTCATCCCAGGCCCCATCCCCCCGCAACACCTTGGCGGGGGCAATGGCATGAGCCGAGATGGATCGAACCATCAGACGGTTGCACCAGCGAGTTGCGGTGCCGAGTCGACCTGGCCTTTGTGGCGAACCACCACCTTCTTGTTCTCGTCGACATCAACTTCGGCATGGTCACCGTCCTTGATTCGACCCGACAGCACCTCCTCAGCGAGGGAATCCTCGAGAAGACGCATCACGGCACGACGCAGCGGACGTGCGCCGTAGGCGGGGTTGTAACCCTCCTCCACCAAGCGCTCCTTGAAGGCATCGGACACGGTGAGGGTGATGCCCTTGTCGCCCATGCGGCCAAAGACCTCCTTGAGCATGATTTCGGCGATCTCTTTGACTTCGTCGCGGTTGAGCTGACGGAAGACAATGATTTCGTCGAGACGGTTGAGGAATTCAGGGCGGAAGTACTGCTTGAGCTCCTCATTCACCAGGGAACGAATCCTGGTGTACTGAGACTCTTCAGCGCTTTCACCGGAGAACTCGAAGCCGAGGCCGCCGCCACCCTTCTCGATCACCTTCGAACCGATGTTCGAGGTCATGATGATCAGGGTGTTCTTGAAGTCGACCGTGCGGCCCTTGGAATCGGTCAGGCGACCGTCTTCCAGGAGTTGCAGCAGCAGGTTGAACACATCGGGGTGCGCTTTTTCGATTTCGTCAAAGAGCACCACGGTGTAAGGCCGGCGACGCACCGCCTCAGTGAGCTGACCGCCTTCGTTGAAGCCCACGTAACCCGGAGGTGAACCGATCAGCTTGCTGACCGTGTGGCGCTCCATGAACTCCGACATGTCGAGGCGGATCATCGCCTCCTCGCTGCCGAAGAAATAGGTGGCCAGTGCTTTGGTGAGCTCGGTCTTACCGACACCGGTGGGGCCGGAGAAAATGAAACTGGCGATTGGGCGATTGGGGTTCTTCAAGCCAACCCGAGCCCGGCGAATGGCCTTGGACACCGCCTTAACGGCTTCGTCCTGACCAATAAGACGCTTGTGGAGGGTTTCCTCCATATTGAGCAGCTTGACCGACTCGCTCTCGGTGAGCTTCTGCACCGGAACCCCGGTCCAGGAGGCGACGATCTGGGCAATGTCCTCCTCGTTCACCATCGGGGAACTGTCTGAAGCGACCGCTTCGGTGGCTGCCGCTTCACCCGATTCAGAGGTTGCATCGGATTTGACCTCGTCCTTGTTGGCCTGGAGCAGAGAACGGATCTGCTCGCGCAGCTCCACTTCCTTCTCGCGCAGCTCACC
>CAXQPR010000025.1:0-2001 GCA_964225855.1 Salipiger bermudensis
GGGGTGAGAAATCCCAGGCTGCTGAAACTGGTGAGATCGCGCTGATTGGCGAACCAGAAAAACAATCCATAGGCCAAGGCGCTTCCGAGCAGGCTCGCGTACCCCATACGCGCCCAGTCCGTTGCCGTCCAGGCCAAACCAGCATCTGTGCGCTGGAGGGCATGAAGCCCGAACAGGGGAAGTCCCCCCAGAACCATGTGCCAGGCCGTGACGGTGACCGGATCGCTGTGGCGTGAGGCAAAGCGGATCAACACCGTCCCAGCAGCCATGGCAACGGCCGCCAGCAACATCCAGCCCTCACCGGGCTGAAACACCTCCTGCACCGCCGGTGGATCAGCCAGCAACCACCAGTGTCCCAACAGCTCAGAGGGCAGGCCAATGCAGACGATTCCCGCCAAACCGATGGCCAGCCCCATCCAACCGATGGGATTGATCGACTCCCTGAAAAGAGCTCGTGCCATCAGGGCCACCAGCAGAGGTTGGCAATCAATCAGGACGGAACCGAGACCCGCCCCTGTGCCCTCCAACCCCCGCGCCAAAAGGCCTTGAAACAAAGTGGCATCCACCAGGGTGAACAGGAGGAACCAAAGCAGATCACGGGAATCGATCGCCAGGCCACGGCCGGTCCACTGGCCCCAGAGCAAAAGAGCCAAACCGGCGGGCACGAGGCGAAAGCCAGCAACCAGCCAGGGCCCTGCGCTGGCGAGCAACGGCGCCATGGCGGTCATCGCCGTTCCCCAGAGCGCAAAGGGCAACACCATGAGGAACCAGAGTCGCAATGACGGCATGGATGAGCGCTTGGGTGCTCTTTTTAAGATCTGGAGCGATGCAGATGCGCAACATGATCTGGCCCTGGCGGCGAAAATCACGACGACGGATGGCGCGCATCGTTGTTGATGGCCCCATCACCGGCGCCACGCGGAAGCGTGTGCTTAAAGCGCTGCGGGAGGTGAAGCAAAGGGAATTTCCAGCGCTACTGCTGCGAATTGACAGCCCCGGCGGCACGGTTGGAGACAGCCAGGAAATTCATGCAGCCCTGCTGCGACTCCGGGAACAGGGCTGTCGCGTGGTGGCCAGCTTCGGCAACATCTCCGCGTCCGGAGGCGTCTACATCGGCGTTGCCGCGGAGAAAATCGTCGCCAATCCCGGCACGATCACCGGTTCCATCGGGGTAATCCTGCGGGGCAACGACCTCTCGCAGGTGTTCGAAAAGATCGGGATTCGCTTCGACACCGTGAAGAGCGGTCCGTTCAAGGACATCCTTTCCCCGGATCGTCCGCTGAGCGATGCCGAACGGGCACTGCTTCAGGAGCTGATCGACAGCAGCTACAGCCAGTTCGTTGGGGTTGTGGCTCAGGGGCGAAACCTTGATCTTGAGACGGTGAAGCGCTTCGCCGATGGACGGGTGTTCAGCGGAGAACAGGCGCAGGCCCTGGGCTTGGTGGATGAACTCGGCGACGAAGAGCATGCCCGTCGCCTCGCGGCGCAGCTGGCCGATCTCGACGCGGACGACATTCGTCCCGTCACCTTGGGCAAGCAACGCCGCAAGCTCAGTGGCTTGCTGCCGGGATCCCAGCTCTTGCATCAACTACAGCAGCGCCTCTCGGTCGAATTGATGGGGAGCGGTCAGGTGCTTTGGCTGTACCGCCCATGACCAGCTCACCCCTTGTTCTGAGAGGCCTGCGCGGGGCTACCACCTGCACGGAGAACAGCACGGAGGCCATCCAAGCGGCGGTCACCGCTTTGATGGATGCCCTTGTCGATCGCAATGGTCTGAGCCCCGACCAACTGGTGTCGGTGACCTTCTCGGTCACCGCCGATCTCGACGCCTGTTTCCCGGCAGCCGTTGCACGCCGCCGGCCCGGCTGGGACACAGTGGCCCTGCTGGACTGCCAGCAAATGGCGGTTCAAGGAGACCTCCCCCGCTGCATCCGTGTTCTGGCCCACGCCTGGATCCCGCAGGAGCAGCAACCGGTGCACCCTTACCAAGGCGACGCGCAG
>CAXQPR010000026.1:0-4432 GCA_964225855.1 Salipiger bermudensis
GTGCCTCCTACATCTCCTCCACCAGCAACATGGAGGGTCAGAGCATCATCCAGGTCTATTTCGACGAGACCACAGATATTGATATCGACCAGGTCAATGTGCAGAACCGGGTCTCGCTGGCGATGCCCCAGCTTCCGGAGCAAGTCGCTGACACAGGCGTGTCCGTGCTGCAAAGCACGCCATCGATCCTGCTCGCCTACCAGGTGTCGTCAACCGAAGGGCAGTTCGACGCCGCCTACCTGAATGGGCTCGTCTACGAGCAGCTTTATTACCCCCTGGAACGGGTCCCGGGTGTCGCCAACGTCAACATTCTCGGCGGCACAAACCCCGCCTACCGGCTGTTCGTCGATCCCAACAAACTGGCCGCCAACCGGCTGACAGCCACCGATGTGGTCAATGCCGTCAAAGCGCAGAACAGCATCGCCGTCGGCGGTCTGGTGGGTGGGCCACCCGCATCAGGCAACCAGGCTTACACCTACCCATTGCTGGTGGAGAACAACGGCAACCTGCTCTCGCTGGAGGCGTTCAACAACCTGATCGTGGGTCGCACCCCCACCGGCAATCTCCTGCTCCTCAAAGACGTAGGGGAGGTTCGCTACGGCTTCAACAACTACACAACAGCCGCCGTCGACACCTCGAACCACGACGCCATCTCCGTGGCGGTGTTCCAAACACCGGACAGCAATGCCCTCGATGTTGCAGACGCCGTGGTGAAACAGATGGAGGCCTTCGCCGCCCAGGTGCCACCTGGCGTCACGGTGCAACAGGTGTACAACGTCGGCCAATTCATTGAATCCTCCGTGGAGGGAGTGATCGATGCCCTGGGCCTGGCGATCGTGCTGGTGCTGGTGATCCTGTTCGTCTTTCTCCAAAACTGGCGCGCCACGATCGTGCCGAGCCTGGCCATTCCGATTTCCCTGGTGGGCACGTTTGCCTTCATCAAGGTGTTCGGCTTCTCGATCAACCAGCTCACCCTGCTGGGACTGGTGCTGGCCACCGGCCTGGTGGTGGATGACGCGATCGTGGTGATCGAAGCGGTCTCGAAAAATATCGAACGGGGCATGCGCCCCCGGCAGGCGGCGCTGGCCTGCATGGGCGAGCTGTTCGGCGCCCTGGTGGCCACGGCCCTCGTGTTGATGGCGGTGTTTGTTCCGGTGGCCTTCTATCCGGGCAGCATCGGCATCATCTACCAGCAATTCGCGCTCACGATCGCGTTCTCGATTGCGATCTCAGCCTTCAACGCCCTCACCTTCTCACCGATGCTCGCAGGCCTGATCCTGCGGGGCGAAGCCTCCGAGGAACCACGAGGCTGGGCATGGCCTGTGGCTGGCGTGATTGTCGGCCTGGCCTTCGGGCGCTTCAGCGCCGCCGCCTTCGGCGTCTGGACCTACGCCCTCGGGGTGGTGGTGTTCGGACTGGCGGGCGCCAATCTGCCGTTGATCTTCCGGGTGTTCAACAACGGCTTCGATCGTCTGCAACAGGCCTATGGCCGTCTGATCAGCAGGCTGATTGATGGACGCCGCATGGTGATGGTGGCGCTGATCAGCGGCATCGTGGTGACGGCTCTCGCCTTCATGGCCTTACCCCAGGCGTTCATTCCCGATGAAGATCAGGGCTACCTGGCAGGGATCTATCAGCTCCAGAACGGAGCCTCCCTCAACCAGACCGAAGCGATGGCCACAGAGATCGCCGCGATCCTGAAAGAGGAAGACGACATCCTCAACGGCAACGTGATCAGTGGCTACGGCTTCAATGGCTCTAGCCCTGATCAAGGCACGATCCTGGTGGGCCTCAAGCCCCTCAGTGAACGATCTGGGGGCAGCAACAGCTCCTTCGCGATCGCCGATCGCCTGAACGCGAAGCTCTCCCAACTGAGCAGTGGCATGGCCAGGATTGGCCAGCCTCCTGCCGTGCCGGGCTTTTCCGCCCAAGGGGGCTTCTATTTCCAATTCAACGATCTCAGCGGCAACTACAGCTTCAACGAGCTCGATCAACAGGCGCAGTCACTGATCAAAGCCGGCAAAGCGTCAGGTGACTTCGGAGCGCTCTACTCCCAGTTCATTCCCAGCGCCCCGGCATTCAGGCTCAAGGTGAACAGAGCCGTGATGGGAGCCCTCAACGTCGACTACCAGGAGGCGATGAGCACGATCGCCACGCTGGCTGGAGGCAGTTACACGGGCCTCACCTACGAAAACGGCCAGGTGCGCAACGTCTACGTGCAATCCACAGCCACGGAGCGCGCCGAGGTGAACAAGATCCTCGATTACTACGTGAGGAGCCGCGATGACCAATTGGTGCAAGTGTCTCAGTTCGCCGAAGCCGAACTGGACAGCGCACCGCCGATCATCAGCCACTACAACCTCTATCGCACGGTGCTGATCCAGGGAGCCCAGGCGGTCGGCAAGAGCTCTGGTCAGGCACTGACGTCGATCCAGAACCTGTTCAAACAGCTCAACCCCACCAACATCGGCTACGCCTTCACGGGTCTGGCCGCCCTGCAGCTCTCGGCTGGCAACGCCAGCGTGCTGGTGTTCGGCCTCGGCATCCTGATCGTCTACCTGGTGTTGTCGGCCCAGTACGAGAGCTACGTCACACCGGTGATCATTCTGATGACGGTGCCTCTGGCCATGCTCGGCGCCCTGGCCTTTCTGGCGATCCGCTCCATCGACCTCAACATCTATGCCCAGGTGGGCCTGGTCACGCTGATCGGCCTGGCTGCAAAAAACGGCATCCTGATCGTGGAAGTCGCAGAACAGCATTTGGAGCAGGGCATGGCCCCCGCAGAGGCTGTGATCGCGTCAGCCGAATCCCGTCTACGGCCCATCTTGATGACCGCCATCGCTGCCCTGGCTGGCTTTCTGCCCCTGGTGGTGGCCAATGGTGCCGGCGCCCAGAGTCAGCAATCCCTGGGCACGGTGATCTTTGGGGGACTGGTGGTAGCCACCGTGCTCTCCCTTGGGGTGGTGCCGCCCTTCTATGTGGTGGTGAAGGCGTTAGAACGGCGCTGGTTCGGTGCTGAAGAAAGCCATGCCGGCTGAGAAGATCTGGCGATGGACCAACACAACAGGGCGCATGCTGGAGGTGGGCTGGAGCCAGGCCGGCACTGACGCACTACCCACCGCGACCAACCCCGCGGTGGTGCTGATTCACGGTTTTGGCGCCAACACCGACCACTGGCGCCACACCATGCCAACTCTCGGCGCCCAGACCCCCACTTATGCCCTTGACCTGATCGGCTTCGGACGCAGCAGCCAACCTCAAGCACTGCTGAAGGGAGAACAAACCACAACCGCCATCAAGGATGGCCTCCATTACAGCTTCGACCTCTGGGGTGAGCAGGTGGCCAGCTTCTGCCGGCAGGTGGTGAACAGACCCGTGCTGTTGGTGGGCAATTCCATCGGCGGCGTGGTGGCACTGAGGGCAGCCCAGCTGCTTGAAGCCCATCCGGACGGCAGCACCTGCAGGGGTGTGGTGCTGATCGATTGCGCCCAGCGATTGATGGATGACAAGCAATTGGCCACCCAACCGGCCTGGATGGCCTGGATCAGGCCCCTACTCAAAGGCCTGGTGAGCCAGCGCTGGTTGAGCTCCGCCCTGTTTCGCAACGCCGCCCGCCCCTCCGTGATCCGCAGCGTGCTGAAACAGGCCTACCCCAGCGGAAGCAACGTCGATGACGCCTTGGTGCAGCTGCTCTTTCAACCAACGCAACGCTCTGGAGCCGCAGAAGCGTTCCGCGGTTTCATCAACCTGTTCGACGATCACCTCGCACCCGATCTATTGGAAGATCTCTCTGTGCCTGTCGATTTGATCTGGGGCGAAAACGATCCCTGGGAGCCACTCCCGGAAGCACAACGATGGGCCGCAAGCTTCGCAGCAATCCGCTCGCTCTCGGTGGTGGCCGGTGGGGGACATTGCCCCCACGACGAACACCCGGATCAAGTCAATCCACTGCTGCTGAATTGCCTGAATCAGCAGGCGACGTAGGCCTCCACCTGATCGCTGAGGCGACGCAGGCCTGCAAGGCCGTCGCGCTCGAGGTTGCGCACGCGGTCACGGCTGATGCCAATGATGCGACCGATGCCGGTGAGGCTCATCGGGTCCTCGCCGTCCATCCCGTAACGCATCCGCAGCACCTTCCGCTGCAACTCCGGCAGTTGCTCCAGCAGATCCCGCAGATCTCCCTTCAGGCACTCTCCTTCCACCTGCTCGCTTGGCAGCTCGCCGTCACCCGACAGCAGCTCCAGCAGTTCGGTGTCATCCCCCTCGCCCACCTTCCTCTCCAGGCTCACCGGCTGACGGGCGCGGCACATCAGGTCCTTCACCTCCTCTTCCGGCAGCTCCACAAATTCCGCCAGCTCCGTCACCGTGGGGGTCCGACCCAGCTCCTGACTCAGCTCACGCTGCCCTTTCTTCAGCTTGTTCAGCATCTCGG
>CAXQPR010000027.1:0-24168 GCA_964225855.1 Salipiger bermudensis
CTGCTGCAAATCGCCCAGGTGATCGCCCGCAGTGATGGAAGCGTGTCAGAGCAGGAGGAGCAGCTCCTTCTGGAGCTCCCCAAACGCCTGGGATTGCAAAACGCTGAAGAGCCGTCTAGGCAGACCCTGCCGTCTCTCTCAAGCCTGGCCAGCGGTCTCACGACCCATGGTGAGCGATGTCTCGCAGCCCGGATCGCCTGTCTGGTGGCAGGCGTCTCGCGTAATCCAGACGATCAACAAGACATCAACCCCAAGGAACGTTCCGCCTATCGCGAACTGGTGGCGGCACTGAACCTCAAGGAAGAGGAACTGAGCGAAATTGAGTGGGCGGCCATGACAGAGCTGAAGCAGGGAAAATCGCTGATTCAGCTCATCGGCAATGCTCTTTTTGGAGAGGGGGCATGGCCCGATGCTGGCCTGATGGGCCCGGAAATTCCGGGCCTTTGACACCAATGGAGCCAGACGCGTCAGGCGCGCAGCTTGTCGAGGACTGAGCGATCTTCCAGGGTGCTCGTGTCGCCACTCACCTCCTGACCAGCAGCCAGGGCCCGCAGAATCCGGCGCATGATCTTGCCGCTGCGAGTTTTGGGCAGGGCGTCACTACAGCGAATTTCATCGGGGCGGGCGATCGGACCGATCTCCTGACCGACGTGAGCCCGCAGTTCAGCCACCAGCGCATCACTGCCTTCCCGTCCGGACTCGAGGGTGACGAACGCAACAATGCCCTCCCCCTTGAGATCGTCGGGGCGACCCACGACGGCAGCCTCAGCAACGGCCGGATGGCTGACCAGGGCCGACTCGATTTCCATCGTGCCGAGACGGTGACCTGAAACGTTGATGACGTCATCCACACGACCCATCACCCAGACGTAGCCATCACTATCGCGACGGGCGCCATCACCGGCGAAATAGATGTGGCTGCCATCGGCAGGACGGATGTGCTCCCAGTAGCTCTCCCGGAAACGCTGTGGGTTGCCATGCACAGTGCGCATCATCCCCGGCCAGGGGCGTCGCACCACGAGGTACCCCCCCTCATCAGCCTTGCAGCTGTTGCCTTCGGCATCCACCACATCAGCCTGAATCCCCGGCAGGGGCAGGGTGGCTGATCCTGGCTTGGTAGGGGTAGCACCGGGAAGAGGGCTGATCATCACACCACCCGTCTCGGTCTGCCACCAGGTGTCGACGATGGGACAGCGATTACCACCAATGACCTCGCGATACCACATCCATGCCTCGGGATTGATCGGTTCACCGACGGTTCCCAGCAGACGAAGGGTGCTCATGTCGAACTGATCAGGCACCTCACGACCGCTCTTCATGAAGGCACGGATCGCCGTGGGGGCCGTGTAGAAGATCGTGATGCCGTGCTTCTGAATCAACTCCCAGAACGCACCCGGCTTCGAGGGACGAGGTGCGCCCTCGTACATCACCGATGTGGCGCCATTGGAAAGAGGGCCGTAGACGATGTAGCTATGACCGGTGATCCAGCCCACATCGGCGGTGCACCAGTAGACGTCGTCCTCCTTGATGTCGAAGATCCACTGGAAGGTGAGATGGGCCCAGAGGTTGTATCCGGCTGTGGTGTGCACAACACCCTTGGGTTTGCCCGTAGAGCCTGAGGTGTAAAGCACGAACAGCCGATCTTCGCTGTCCATCGCCTCTGCAGGGCAGTCCGCCGACTGACCGGGCACGGTGTCGTGCCACCACACATCGCGGCCCGGGGTCATCTCCGTCGGCTGCTTGGTGCGCTGCACCACAAGCACGGACTGAACACTGGGGCAGGAACCCTCAGCGAGGGCGGCATCGACAGCCGGCTTCAGAGACACCGGCTTGTCCTTGCGGAAGCCGCCATCTGCGGTGATCACCGCCTTGGCCTCACCGTCAATCAAACGATCCCGCAGTGCTTCAGCCGAGAAGCCTCCGAACACCACCGAGTGGGGAGCGCCGATCCGGGCACAAGCGAGCATCGCAATCGCGGCCTCGGGGATCATCGGCATGTAGAGGGCCACCAGATCCCCCTTGCCAATGCCCATCGCCTTCAAGGCGTTGGCAGCTCTGCACACCTCAGCGTGAAGCTCCCGATAGGTGAAGCGACGAACATCACCGGGCTCGCCTTCCCAGATCAACGCCGTTTTCTCTGCGCGAGGGCCTTCGAGATGGCGGTCGAGGCAGTTGTAAGACAGGTTCGTTTTGCCACCGTCAAACCACTTGGCAAACGGGGCATCACTCCAATCGAGCACCGTCTTGAACGGTTCGAACCAATGCAGCTCCCGCTTGGCAGCCTCCCCCCAGAACTGATCAGGATCCTGGGCCGCCGCATCCGCCAGGGCCTGATAGGCCTGAAGGCTGCCGATCTTGGCGTCGGCAGCCAGCGCAGCTGGAGGCTCGAACACGCGCTGTTCGTGCAACACCGATTCGATCGTGGAAGTCTCGCTGGTCACGCCGGTCATCGTTGATCTGGGCCCTCAGCAGGGTAGTGAGCCCGTCTGGCCCAATGGCCGACTGCTTCGCAACTCGTCGTCGAGGTGAGAATCTGGAGGAACGCCTTCGTACACATCGGCTGATGCCTGTGCCTGCGGCCTGCCTGTTTGATCTCGATGGGCTGCTGCTCGACACCGAGCCGCTGCATGGTCAGGCCTGGGGCAAGGCGGCTGCCCATTTCGGAACGCCCCTGAGCCCTGCGCAGTTGTTGATGCTGCGGGGCCGCCGGCGCCGCGACTGCGCTGAGCAGGTGGTGCGTTGGATCGAAGCTCCGATCAGCTGCGAACAGCTACTAGAGGTTCAACAACCGATCGCCAGACAACTGCTGCCTTCGGCCGCGGCCAACCCTGGGGCTGAAGCCCTGATTCAGTGGTGCGTCTCCCATGCTCTGCCCATGGCGCTGGTGACCAGCAGTGCGCGGGAGTCGGTGACCTACAAGACCGCGCCCCATCCCTGGATCGACCAGATCAACACCCGGGTTCTGGGGGACGACCCAGACCTGCGCGCGGGAAAACCTGCTCCAGACCCGTTTGTTTTGGCCGCCCAACGCCTAGGAGTCGACCCGCAGGAATGCTGGGCCTTTGAAGACTCAGCGGCTGGAGGGCAGGCCGCGATCAGCGCCGGCTGCCAGGTGTGGGTACTGAATCCCGGAGGCCAGAACCTCGACCTTGAACAACTGCCCACCGGTGGGCGGTGGCAAGCGATCAAAAGCCTCAATGAGGTGTTGGAGAAACTTCAGTAGGTGAATGAATTGCTGAAAGCTGGATGGTTCCAGTCAGTACAAACGACTGAGCACAAACTCGGGAAGATCGAGAAGGGCACGGCGGCAGGACGATTCTGGTAACCACTCCAGTGATTCACGTGCTTCGCGAGCAAAGGTTTCAGCCAGGGCTCTGCTGCGCTGAATGGCGTCTGAAGCCCGCACCAGCTCGAGCGCTTGCTCTAAGTCACCCTCTTCACTGAATTCCCGTTCGATCAGGCTGCCAAGGGCCGGCTTTTCTTCCAGGGCATACAAGGCGGGAGCGGTGAGATAACCACTGGCCAGATCGCTGGCCGCGGGCTTGCCCAGCTGCTGATCGCTGCCGGTGAAATCAAGGATGTCATCCACAACCTGAAAGGCCAGGCCGAGCTGACGCCCAAAGCGGTAAAGGGAATCCAAACGATCTGGGCTTTGTTCACTCAGAACCCCGGCCGCACGGGCACTGTTGGCAATCAACGATGCCGTCTTGCAGTAGCTCTTTTCGAGGTAAGTCTCGAACGACTGACCGGTGTCGTAGCGGAAAAGCCCCTGCTTCACCTCACCATCAGCCAGATCCATGATCACGCGGCTGAGCAGCTTGACCACCTCGAGGTCGTCGAGGTTGGCGAGGTGCCAACTGGCTTGGGCGAACAGAAAATCTCCGGCCAACACAGCCACACGGTGGTTGAAGCGGCTGTGCACGGTGGCCACGCCGCGCCGGGTGGCCGCTTCATCAACCACATCGTCATGGACCAACGAGGCCGTATGGATCATTTCAGTGATCTCGGCCAGGCGGCGATGGCGGGCGGTGAGTTCACCATCTGGCGCCAAAGCCCGGGAAACCAGCAGAACGATGCCAGGGCGAATCTTCTTGCCACCAGCACTGAACAGGTGCTCAGCGGCCGCTTGGAGAATCGGATGACCAGCACCGATCAGACTGCGCAGATCACTGAGCAGTGTTTCGAGATCGAGCTCGACCGGCTGCAACAGCTCAGTGACGGTGGTCATGGATCCCCTCGGTGCGGCGATCCTAAAGGGCTCAGCCCACCATTCGCAGACTGACCCCCTCAACCAGCGGGCGAGCCCCAAGCCAGGGCGTGGCCCGGCGGGCAAAACTCTCCGGATCGGCGGTCACACACAAACGGGTGTTCTCCAGCGATAGCGGCCGGTCTGGTCGACCGGGGACCGGGGCACCGAGGAGCGCATCGAGTTGACGGGCAACCCCTTCCGCGGGGTCGATCAAGCGCACATCTGGAGGCAGAAGACTGCGCAGCAGCGGCTCCAGCAAGGGGTAGTGAGTGCACCCCAGGATCACGGCCTCCACTGAGGCTTCAAGCAATGGCGTGAGATAGCGAATTGCTTCCTGTCGCAGCTCCTGACTGGACAGGTCGCCACTTTCGATCAGCGGAACAAAGTGCGGGCATGCCTGCTGCACCACCAGGGTCCCCGGATTGAGCGCTTCAATACTCTGCCGATAGGCACCCGAAGCCACAGTGGCGGGCGTAGCCAGGACCCCCACCCGGGTCTCACGCACCATGGCGGCTGCAGCACCGATCAATCCCACCACCGGAACCCCGGCCTGGCCTTCGGCAACATCCCTGGCCAAGGCATTGGTGGTGTTGCAGGCCATCACCACGGTGGACACCTGCTGGAGCTTGAGCCAGGCCACCACCTCAGCGGCAATGGAGCGAATCTCAGCCGGCGCACGACTGCCATAGGGAACTCGAGCCGTGTCACCGAGATAAACCGTGGGCACTGGGCCGTGGCGCTGAAGAATGCTGCGCAGCACGGTCAGCCCACCCAGGCCACTATCAAACAATCCCAGACAGACGCTCATTGCTGCCCCCTCAGGTAATTCAGGATGCCTGCAGCAATGGCAAGCGACAGTCGTCGTCGGTGCCCCTGATCAGCCAGTCGTGGTGCATCCAGTCGCCCGGTGACGAAACCTGTTTCCACCAATGCCGACGGCATGGTGGTGCGGCGGATCACGAAGAAGCGGCCCTGGCGCACCCCCCGGTTGGGACTGCCCGGAGACACATTGAGCACCTGCTGCTGCACATGAGCTGCCAAGCGAGCCGAACGGGGATCAGAGAAATAGAAGGTCTCGATTCCATTGACCTCCGGACGGGACATGCTGATGGCATTGGCATGGATGCTGAGGAAGGCATCCGCCCGCATGCGATTGGCCAGGGACACCCGAGGCGGTAGGTCCACATCGATTTCGGATGTTCGGGTCAACACCACCTGCACCCCTTTGGCCTCCAGCAACTGCGCCACCTGCAGCGACAGGTCGAGCACCACATCGGTTTCCCGCAAACCACCAATGCCCACTGCGCCAGGATCAGGGCCTCCATGACCCGGATCAATCACGACCCGGTAACGGCCACGCGGCACACTTGGCAGCCCGGAGGGGTCGACCGGTGTTGTGGATGGGGTGATGCTGATCCCCTGATTCCAGCGTCCGCCACTGCGGGTGAGATCCCCTTCGCCGATGGAGCGCAAGCCACGGGTGGGAAGCCCCTCAAACGCCATCGACCAGCGATCAACAGCGGTGCCCACCAATTTGAGGCGCCCGGGATCAAGCTCGATACCAGGAGCAAACTCGACCACCAGTCGGGTGGAACCCGGCGTGGGCTTCCCGAGCCGAATTTCCTTGACCGGCCCACTGCCCCGCAGGGACCTGGAGCGACTCAACTCGCCAGGGAAATCAATCCAAACGCGAGGACCGCGACGATCATCACCGGCCTCAAAGAAGGCCTCCAAACGGGCCCCCGTCGCCGTGCGGAGTTTGAGCACACCTTCATTGGTGAGCTGCCAGGCCGCCAGCGCACTGGCAGCGCGAGCAGGCAATGCACTGAGCAAACTCGCCGCCTGAAGCAGGGCGGCGGCCATGAAGGCAACACGACGGGACTGCGCCGAAGGCATGGGGCTCAGAACAGGGCCGGTTGACGGTGCTGAAGGCTGGGCATCTGGCGGCGAATGCGCTGCAGATGCGTGGTGTCGACCGGAGCAATCGCGGCGCCAGCACTGACTCCGGCATCAGCCATCACCGTGCCCCAGGGGTCAATCACCATCGCGTGACCATGGGTCTGACGGCGACCGTCGTGCATCCCGGTCTGCGCAGGGGCCACCACATAGGCGGTGTTCTCAATGGCACGAGCCTGAAGCAGCACCTGCCAGTGATCTTTGCCTGTGTAGGCGGTGAATGCGGCGGGGATCATCAACACCTCAGCTCCGGCGCCAACCAGATGGCGATAGAGCTCAGGGAAGCGCACGTCGTAGCAAATGGACAGCCCCACCCGGCACAAACCAGGCACATCCACCACCGGCGGCAGCTCGCAGCCAGGAGTCACCGTGGTCGACTCCCGATAGGGAATGCCATCCGGCAGGTCGACATCAAAGAGGTGGATCTTGTCGTAGCGGGCCAGGAGCTGACCATCACGACCCACCAGCTCCGCCCGGTTGAACGTGGTCGCACCATCACCTGAGGGCACGGGGAAGCCACCACCGAGAACCACCACCTGGTAGCGCCTGGCCATGGTGACGAGGAAACGACCGCACTGGTCCGCCAGGGCGGGAGCCTGCTCGAGCCGGGTGGCGTCATCGCCCATAAAGGCGAAGTTTTCAGGCAGTCCCACCAGCTCGGCACCCCGCCGCGCCGCCAGTTCGATCTGCTCTTCTGCGGCGGCGAAATTTCTCTCCAGGTCCGATGTGCTGGTGAGTTGCACGGCGGCCGCCAGAAAGTCGCTCACAGGAGTGCGGGAAAGGATCGAACTTTAGGGGGATTAAGCCGTGGCACCCGCAAGGCCAACAGCCCGCAACACCCCGCGCTCAACCTGGGTCGGTACCACCGCCAATTCGTCCAGACCGGCACAGCAGCGGAAGTCGGCATCGTGGTTGCCGATCCCGATCAAACGCTGGCCATGCGTGGCCAAACGCAAGCAAGCCTCGGGATTGGATTGCCAACGCTCCCAGAGCACCAACGCCGACTGCATCTCGTCGTTGGCAACCACAGCCCCCTGCTCCATAAGAACCGCAGCCAGGGCTCCCGCCGCCAGGGAATCCTCCAGGGAATAGGCCCCTTCCCAGCCGCTGCCCACAATCCATACCCGCTCAGGTTTCTCCTGCAGCAGGCGCTCAGCCACTGCGCGTCGATTCGGCAGGGCTGCCGTGACCACACGGGGGATGTCACGCACCTTGTGGAGCGAACGGGTGCCGTTGGTGGTGCTCATGAACAAACGCTTCCCCTGCACCACCTCAGGGGTCACAGCCACGGGTGAATTGCCAAGGTCAAACCCATCCAGGGTTTTGCCACCCCGCTCCCCCACCATCAACCGAGATGCTTCGGGCCATTGCTGAGCATTGGCGCGCAGCTCATCGAGATCGCTGAATGCCTGAACCGCCTCTGCGCCGTTGTGCAGAGCCCAGGCAATGGTGGTTGTCGCCCGCAGAACGTCGATGACAACAGCAGCATCGGCTTTGTCAGCCGCCTGAATCTCAGGCCCGCAATCGGGAACATCCGCAGCGACGTGGAAATAGCTGAGCTGCATGGCCACGCTGGACGAAGGGCGTGCGTCACAGTAACGAGACCGCCATCCCAGCCACCGAAAGCGTCTATGGCCCTGTTCCGTTCCGGACCAGCGACCCGCGATCTGCGGGGCTTCCTCAAACTGCTGGAGGACAAGGGTCAGCTCCGACGGATCACAGCCCCCGTGGACCCCGACCTGGAACTGGCCGCGATTGCCGACCGGGTGCTGGCCATGGGCGGCCCGGCCCTGCTGTTCGAAAACGTGATTGGCTCCTCGATGCCAGTGGCCGTGAACCTGCTGGGAACGGTGGAGAGGGTGGTGTGGAGCATGGGGCTCGAGCGCGCTGAGCAGCTGGAAGAGCTCGGTAGCCGTCTGGCCCTGCTGCAGCAACCGAAACCGCCCAAAGGACTGCAAGAGACCAAAGCCTTCGCCCGGGTTTTCTGGGACCTGATCAAAGCGGTCCCCGACCGGGACCTCACCCCCCCCTGCCGCCAACAGGTGTGGCAAGGGGACGACGTCAATCTCGATGCGCTACCACTGATCCGGCCATGGCCTGGTGATGCCGGTGGGGTGATCACCCTGGGCCTGGTGATTACCAAAGACCCGGAAACCGGTGTCCCCAACGTGGGCGTGTATCGGCTGCAGAAGCAGTCGATCAACACCATGACGGTGCATTGGCTGAGTGTGCGTGGCGGAGCCCGTCACCTGCGCAAGGCCGCAGCCATGGGCAAGAAGCTGGAGGTCGCTGTGGCCATCGGGGTGCATCCCCTGCTGGTGATGGCGGCTGCCACACCAATCCCCGTGCAGTTGAGCGAATGGTTGTTTGCTGGCCTCTACGCCGGCGAGGGGGTACGACTCGCCCCCTGCAAAACCCTCGACCTCAAGGTGCCCAGCCACAGCGAAATCGTGCTGGAAGGCACCATCACACCTGGAGAGGTGCTTCCGGATGGTCCCTTCGGCGACCACATGGGCTTTTACGGAAATGTCGAAGACTCCCCGCTGGTGCGGTTCCACTGCGTCACCCAGCGCCGCGATCCGGTGATGCTCACCACCTTCAGCGGCCGCCCACCCAAAGAGGAAGCGATGCTGGCCATCGCCCTGAATCGCATCTACACACCGATCCTGCGCCAGCAGATTCCGGAGATCAAGGATTTTTTCCTGCCGATGGAAGCGCTGAGCTACAAGCTGGCGGTGATTTCCATCGACAAGGCCTATCCCGGCCAGGCCAAACGGGCTGCCATGGCCTTCTGGAGTGCCCTCCCTCAGTTCACCTACACCAAATTTGTGGTGGTGGTCGACAGCCACATCAACGTGCGCGATCCACGCCAGGTGGTGTGGGCCATCGCCGGCCAAGTGGACCCCCAAAGGGATCTGTTCGTGCTCGAGAACACTCCCTTTGACACCCTCGATTTCGCCAGCGAACAACTTGGGCTTGGAGGCCGGATGGCGATTGATGCCACCACCAAGATCGGTCCGGAGAAAAACCACGAATGGGGCGAACCGCTTCGCCGCCCAGCCGAGCTGGAGCAACGGGTGAGTGACCGCATGGCGGAGCTGGGACTCGATGACCTGGCAGGCAAAGAGCCGGATCCGGCCTTGTTTGGCTACGTGCTGGAATCGCTGCTCCATAAGGCAGGGCTGAACTGAGGCCGGCCCCGGGGCTGAGCAGGCCCATAGGATCCAAGGCAATCCAAGGCGACTGATTGCACGTGTCCGGATCCAATGGCGCTCCGCGGGAACTGAAAGCGGGAGGCGGACTGAACGGACGGGTGCGCGTGCCAGGTGACAAGTCGATTTCCCATCGCGCCCTGTTGTTCGGTGCCATTGCGGAAGGCACCACCACCATCGAAGGCCTTCTTCCCGCCGAAGACCCCATCAGCACCGCCGCCTGCCTGCGAGCTATGGGCGCCACGATCAGTCCGATCGAAGACGGCAAGCTGATCACCGTTGAGGGTGTGGGCCTCGATGGTCTGCAGGAACCAGGAGAAGTGCTCGATTGCGGCAACTCGGGCACCACGATGCGACTGATGCTGGGCCTGCTTGCGGGCCGTGACGGACGTCATTTCGTCCTGAGCGGCGACGCATCGCTGCGCAGGCGACCGATGCAACGGGTGGGCCAGCCTCTGGCCCTCATGGGCGCAGACGTACGAGGCCGCAACGGAGGCAATCTGGCTCCATTGGCCGTGCAGGGGCGCAAGCTTCGCGGCGCTGTGGTGGGCACCCCGGTGGCAAGCGCCCAGGTGAAATCAGCGCTGCTGCTGGCAGCACTCACAGCCGATGGCCCCACCACGGTGATCGAACCAGCCCACTCCCGCGACCACAGCGAACGGATGCTCAAGGCCTTTGGAGCCGACCTGGATGTGGGCGGAGAGATGGGACGCCACGTGAGCGTCAAACCCGGTGCCTCCCTGACCGGCCAACACGTGGTGGTCCCAGGTGACATCAGCTCCGCTGCGTTCTGGCTGGTGGCTGGCGCCCTCGTTCCCGGGGCCGATCTCACCATCGAGAATGTGGGGCTGAACCCCACGCGCACTGGTGTGCTGGAGGTGCTGGAACAGATGGGTGCCCGCATCGAAGTGCTCAACAAGCGTGATGTGGCCGGTGAGCCCGTGGGCGATCTTCGGGTGACCCATGGCCCCCTGAAGCCGTTCAACTTCGGCGAAGAGGTGATGCCCCGGTTGGTGGATGAAGTGCCGATCCTGAGCGTTGCCGCCTGCTTCTGCGACGGTGAAAGCCGCATTACCGGAGCCGAAGAACTGCGGGTGAAAGAAACCGACCGTCTGGCCGTGATGGCACGGCAACTGCAAGCGATGGGTGCCGACATCGAAGAGCACCCTGACGGTCTCACCATTCGCGGTGGCCGCCCGCTGAAGGGAGCGGTACTCGACAGCGAGACCGATCACCGGGTCGCCATGAGCCTGGCCATTGCCGCGATGATGGCGGAGGGCGATTCCACCCTGGCCCGCAGTGAAGCCGCAGCGGTTAGCTACCCCACCTTCTGGGATGACCTCGCACGGCTCCGCAGCTGAATTCGATCCGGCGGGCCACCCCCTCGGGGAGCTGACGGCCCTCGACACGGCTGACGGCAGCCTCAGCCTGCACAGCTCACACTTTTCGGAAGCCTTCCACAGCTCAGCCGGCGCCCTGGCGGAGGCCAAGGCCAAGTTTGTGGCACCCGCGCAGTTGGAGCGCTTCCAATCCGGCACACCCCTTCGCGTGCTGGATGTGTGCGTGGGCTTGGGTTACAACAGCGCCGCCCTCATGGAGGCGTTGCCTCTGGATGCGCCACCCCAGCTGCAGTGGTGGGGGCTGGAATTAGACCCGCGCCCCTTGGCATTGGCCTTAGGGCATCAGGGATTCAACGCCCAGTGGAGTGCTCCGGTGTTGGGCCGGCTCGAAGCGCTCAGGGATCACGGCTACTGGGAAGCAGTGAACAGCAGCTACGGGCGCATGCTCTGGGGCGATGCCAGGCAACAACTGCAGCAACTCCCCCGCGACCTGAAGCTGGACCTGATCCTGATGGATGCCTTCTCCCCCAGCCATTGCCCGGAACTGTGGAGTGAAGAATTTCTCGAGGGCTTGGGGCAACGACTGGCACCGGGCGGACGGTTGTTGACCTATTCCCGCGCCGCGTCCATCCGGGGCAGCCTGCAGCGTGCTGGCCTCGAGCTGCGCTCCCTGTTGCCCGCACCGGGTCAACGCAAGGAATGGAGCTCAGGAACCATGGCCCATCGCCTGATCCCAGGCCATGAACTAGCGGCCAGCGGACCCGGTTGGCAAGCCCTCAGCCCGATGGAGATCGAGCATCTGCACACCCGCGCCGCCGTTCCCTATCGGGACCCTGAGGGCAGAGATCCCGCAGCCACGATTCAGCAACGCCGCCGCGATGAACAGCAACATTGCAAGCTCGAAAGCACCAGCCAATGGCAACGACGCTGGATTCAGGCAGCGCAATGACATCTCAACAGCATCGACATTCCAAAAAATGCCGAACTAAAGAAATGCGAGAGCTGATCAGAGCCTGTGACCAGGATCACGGCGCTGCGTGACCTTCAGCACCATGACTCACAGCCAAAAGGGAGATCGTGAAGGCATCACCAGCCAACCCAGCGATGACCTTCTCCCTCTCCGGCTTTGATTCCTGGACCTTTCAAGTTGTGTTCTACGGCAGCTTGCTGGTGCTGGAAGCTCTGCGCGATGGCGAACGGTTGAGCACCGTTCTCAATCCGATGGACGACACCCACGCCCGTGCCCACGAACTGATTCGCTGCCCCAGCTGCAGCCTGATCGGTCGCTGAACCGGGGATCGATCCGGCGGCGGAGTCCCGGTAGATTCCGCCCAACCGTTTCAGCCGCCTCATGCTCGCCGTTGCCGTCCTGGCCGCCGGAAAAGGCACCCGCATGAAGAGCGCCCTGCCGAAAGTGCTGCAGCCCCTGGCTGGGGCCACGCTCGTGGAGCGCGTGCTTGGTAGCGCACGCAACCTCAACCCCGACAGGCGACTGCTGATCGTTGGACATCAGGCCGAACGGGTCGAACAACAGCTCAGCAGCATCGATGGCCTGGAGTTTGTGCTCCAGCAGCCTCAAAACGGCACAGGCCATGCGGTGCAGCAACTGATGCCTTCCCTTGAAGGCTTCAGTGGGGAGCTGCTGGTGCTGAATGGGGATGTGCCTCTGCTGCGGGCCGAAACCATTGACGAACTGGTGAGCACCCACCGCAGCAGTGGCGCCGATGTCACCCTGCTCACCGCGCGCCTGGAGGACCCCACTGGTTATGGACGGGTGTTCGCCGATGCCTCCGGCCAGGTGAGCGGGATCATCGAGCACCGCGACTGCAGCGACGAGCAACGCAGCAACAACCTCACCAATGCTGGGATCTATTGCTTCAACTGGAGCAAGCTGGCGGCCACCTTGCCAAAACTGAGCACCGATAACGACCAGGGGGAGCTTTATCTCACCGACACCGTGGCCATGCTGGACAAGGCCATGCACGTGGAAGTAGCCGATCCGGATGAAGTCAACGGCATCAACAACCGCAAGCAACTGGCCCAGTGCGAAGCAGTGCTGCAGGAGCGGCTGCGGGATCACTGGATGAACGAGGGGGTGACCTTTGTGGATCCCTCCAGCTGCACCCTGAGCGAGCACTGCAGCTTCGGCCGTGACGTGGTGATCGAACCGCAGACCCATCTGCGTGGAACCTGCAGCATCGGAGATGGCTGCCGCATCGGCCCGGGCTCTCTGCTCGAGAACGCAAGTCTTGGCAAGGAGGTCTCCGTGCTGCTTTCCGTGGTGCGGGAAGCCCAGGTCGGTGATGGTGTGGCAATAGGGCCCTACGCCCACCTGCGCCCCGGCGCTGACATCGGCGATCAGTGCCGCATCGGCAACTTTGTGGAGGTGAAAAAGAGCCGTCTCGACAATGGAAGCAAGGTCAATCACCTCAGCTACATCGGCGACGCCCAGCTCGGGCAGAACGTGAACGTGGGCGCGGGCACGATCACCGCTAACTATGACGGCGTCAACAAGCACCAGACTGTGATCGGCAATAGCAGCAAAACAGGTGCCAATTCCGTGTTGGTCGCTCCGGTCACCATTGGCGCCAACGTGACGATTGGTGCGGGATCCACCATCACCAAAAACGTGCCAGACAACTCACTGGCACTGGGCCGAGCCAAACAACTGATCAAGGAAAACTGGAGCTGAATCACCAATCCTCAGATTGTTTTCACACAGAGGTGGATGGCAATCATCTGCCTGTGTGTGAGCGTGAAGGCGTCGCAATTACGACCATGCCTACACAGAAGCGCTATACGGTGCGCTATCGCGACTCCGACAGCACCACGAAGGAAAGTTGTTATTACGCCCACGATGCTTTCGAGGCCAGGGTGCTGGCCATGGAGATGGTGCGCTACATCCACGACCATCCACACGCAATCGACCTAATCCGCTGCGAAAGCTATCCCCTGCGCTATCGCGCCGCCTAGACCAACGAAGGGCACTCCGATCGAGAGGTTGAAGCGAGGCAGACAGCTGGATCGTTCTCTCCGCAGCGATCCAATCCCGCCTTTGCCAAATCATCCTGAAGCCGTGAAGCGCAACTGAGCAGCCTGGACCAGCTGGGAAGCTGAATCGCCAGAGGATCCTCGTGGAAGCGCTGCAATCCTGGTCGAATCAAACTCGAAAACTGCTGCACCGCCAGTTCTTCACCATGACGGTTGTAAGGCAAATTGTTCACCGCTGAATCAAGGGCGAACTGACGAATCCGGTCTTCACCAACCCGCCGGAACAACACTTCCAATGTCGCCACTTGCTCAGCGGAGATCGTGGTGCCCTGATGCTCCATCAAACCGCGCAACACGCTGGCAAGAATCTCCGAACACATCCGCTGCAAGCCTTCCCGCGGGGACTCACCAAGGGTTTTGTGCTTGTGGTCAAACAACCCCAGATCCACCTGAGCGATCCGACTCAGGGCGACATGACGATGCACTTCCGAAAGGAGACCGATCTCCAGACCCCAATCGCAGGGGATGCGCAGATTCACGGCCAGGTCGCGTGTGAAGGCGAACTCCCCGGCGAGTGGATAACGAAAAGCCTGCAGATAGTTCAAGAAGGGACTATCGCCCAGAAGCTGTGACAGAGCCGTGAGCAACGGACCGACAAACAGGCGCGTCCCTCGTCCCTGGAGAGCATGGGTCTCAAGAGATAGGCGGCTGTAGAAAGCCTTGACATAGGCAACACCACTGGAAGGCAGCAGCAGAGGCAGGAGCATGCGCTGGGGATAAGCCGGCGTAAAAGTGCGAATGTCGGCATCAAACAAGGCCACCACTTCTGCGTCACGGATCGCGACGCCCAGCCCTTGCCAGACGGCCCAACCCTTCCCCGGTGGGCCCATCAAATCCAGACCCTGGTCACTGAACCCACTAAGCAGCTCCTTCACCGCCGGTGCATTGGTCCACTGCACATGCACCGGGAAGGGCATCTCAGCGAAAAACTGCTCCGCTTCTCTGACCTCTTCCACGCTGCCGGCAGACAGAGCAATCACCAGCTGATGCAGACCCTCCAGCTCTTGAAGAACAGAGCGAATCAACCGCAACGCCGGCCTGCGGAATTCCTCCATCAGGCAAGGGATCAAAATGGTGGTGGGCTTGTCTCGCAGCCCCTTCCGCAACTGAACTGGATCTTGAAGCGCCAGGCTGTAGTCGTGAATGGTGGTGATCAGATTCTGTTGAAAATCCATTCCGTGATCAGTGCAACAACTTTGAAGAAGCCTCACCACGCACCCTGGGGGTTGATCGAGAGGGGGCTAATCGGTGGGGAGAGAGGGGCAGGAGCAACTAGCTGAACTGCTGAAGCGGTGGCGACCCCTCGACGATCGGGAGGAGATCCCTTCTCTGATGTCGCCGTTGCTTCAATTTGCGCAGACAACCACAGAGCCAACACCCCATCACGGCCGCTGGGATCAATCCACAAGCGTGTTGATCACCTATGGCGACACGGTTCAGAGCCCTGATGAACCTGCGCTGCTGACGCTGACTGCATTTCTCAACCAACACCTCCATCCCCTGGCAGGCGTTGTGCACGTGCTCCCCTTTCTGCAAGCCACGAGCGATGGTGGATTTGCTGTTGCCAGTCATGAACAGCTCGAGGCTCACCTGGGTGACTGGGATGCGCTTCAGGCCCTGAGCGTGGGGCGCACCCTGATGGCTGATCTGGTGCTGAACCATGTCTCAGCCGCCCATCCCTGGGTGCAGCAATTCCGGCAAGGCCAAGAGCCAGGCGTGCATTGCGTTCTGGCGCCTGATCCCGAAGCCGACTGGAGCAAGGTGGTGCGTCCGCGCAGTTCAGCATTGTTCACGCCGCTGCAAACCACCGACGGTCTGGTCCCGGTCTGGACCACCTTCGGCCCTGATCAGGTGGATGTGGATTGGTCGAGCGAGGCGGTACTGCTGGGTTTCACCCAGTTGTTGACACGACTGGTGCGCCATGGGGTGAGCTGGCTGCGCCTGGATGCAGTGGGATACGTGTGGAAGGAATCCGGCAGCAGCTGCATTCACCACCCGCGCGCCCATCTGCTGGTGAAGCTGCTCAGGGCTCTGCTGGACAGCCAGCACAGCAACGGTGTCGTGGTGACCGAGACCAACGTGCCAGAGGCGGAGAACCTCTCCTACCTGATGCCCGGCGATGAAGCCCACATCGCCTACAACTTTCCCCTCCCGCCTCTGCTGTTGGAGGCGGTGCTGCGGGAGCGCCCGGATCTACTCAACCGGTGGCTGGAGCGATGGCCGCAGCTGCCCGAGCAGACCACATTGCTCAACTTCAGCGCCAGCCATGACGGCGTCGGGCTGCGCCCTTTGGAGGGGTTAATGGAGACCGAAAGACTGGAGCAGCTGTTAGCCCTCTGTGAGCGACGTGGAGGGTTGATCAGCCATCGTCGACTCAGCGATGGCTGCGAACGTCCCTACGAAATCAACATCAGCTGGTGGGCAGCGATGGCCGCAGGGGGCAGGGATCCGCGCCTGCAACAACGCGAGCGCTTTCGCCTGAGTCAGTTGTTCGTGATGGCTCTCCCTGGAGTGCCCGCGTTCTATTTGCCGACCCTGGTGGCCTCCGGCAACGATGAAGCCAGCTTCCGCAGCAGTGGTCAGCGTCGAGACTTGAACCGCGAACGGTTCAATCGTGAGGGGTTGGAACGGCGTCTCGGTGATCCCCACAGCGATTCCCGCTTCACCCTTGAGACCGTGCGTGATGCCATGGACGTGCGGGGCTCGCTCCCAGCCTTTCACCCGCAGGCCGCATTCGCTTGCCTGAGCGGATCCATGGCTGATCGGGTGGTGATTCGTCGCGGCAGCGGCACAGACAGCGTGTGGGCCGTGCACAACTTCAGCGCCAGTCGACTCAACCTCGACCTGCGCAGCCTCGTCAATCAAGAGCATTGGTGCGATTGTCTCCAGGACTCGGCCCCCGTGCCGACCCAGCTCACCCTGGAACCCTTTGCCGTGCACTGGTTTCAACCATGCTGACCAACGCAGCACAAGATCCCGCCAATCTCTGGGTCGTCACCGACCTGGACGGCACCCTTCTGGATCACCACTACGACTGGAGTGCGGCGACAGCCACGTTGACCTGGTTGAAGCAGATTGGGATCTCCGTGATTCCCTGCACCAGCAAAACGGCGGAGGAAGTGCGGCGATTCCGGCGCGATGCCGAGCTCGACGGACCGTTCATCGTCGAAAACGGTGGCGCCATCCTGGGTGGCACTGACGCCCAAGCCTGGGAAGAGGGTCTGGGAAGCCCCCATGCCGTGTTGCGGGAGCAGTTGAGCACCCTGGCGGAGGTCACTGACACTCCTCTACGGGCGCTGGAGGATCTCACCCCTGAGCAGGTCACCGACCTGACAGGACTGAAGGGGGAGGCGATCGAGATGGCCCAGCGACGCCAATGGAGTGTGCCGTTTCTCAATCCACCCAGCGATCGGCAGAGCCTGGTGCAGCAGGAAGCAACTCGCCTCAACCTGACTGTGGTGCAAGGCAATCGCATGAGCCACCTGTTGCAGGCCGGCACCAGCAAAGGGGCAGCACTCGACGCGCTTAAACGGAAGCTCCACCAGGGAAATGTGCACGTGATCGCGCTGGGAGACTCCCCGAACGATCTGCCCTTGCTCCATGCGGGAGATCACAGTGTTGTCGTGCCTGGTCCAAAGGGCCCCCACCCCCGCCTCGCCGACTTCATTCATGAGGGCCGCTTTGCCTTAGCTCCTGCGCCCCATGCCGCTGGCTGGGCCTGCAGCGTGCTGGCCTACGTCAAAGCGCGAGTGTCTCCAACGCTGGCAGCAAGCGCTCCAGCGCCACCCCTCGACTGGCCTTGAGCAACAGGCAATCACCTGCGCTGAGCCAGCCACGCAGGGGCTCGGCCGCGGCCTCCGGGGATGCCACCACGGCAAAACGCTTCAGACCAGCGCCGGCTTCGGCCATGGCGGTCGCTTCCGCACCGCTCGTCACCACCACCAGCCCGTCGAGCTTCAACGCCACGGCTCGCTCGACCACAGCACGGTGCAATGCGGCACTTTCCTCCCCCAGCTCGAGCATGGTGCCCAGCACTGCAAAATGACGGCCTGGTTGTTGCGCCAACAAATCGAGAGCGGCAAGAACTGCCTCTGGTGAGGCGTTGTACGTCTCATCCAACACGGTGAGCGCCCCCAGATGCAGCCGTCGGTTACGGCCGCCGGGAACGTCGACATCCAGAGCAACCAGGCTGGCCGAATCGACGTTCAAGGCTGAGGCCACGGCACGTGCCAGGAGCCAATTACGAGCGTTATGGCGACCGGCCAGAGGCATGCGATAACCCAAGTCATCCAGGGTCAGCACCCCTGTGCGTTCATCCACATCAGCGAGATCATTCGCCACTGGCAACTGGGGGTCGGTCAGCCCTGGATCACCAGCCAAGGCCACGCGATGGATCCTGCCTTGCCACACTCGAGCCAAGGCCGTCTCCAGCAGGGGGTCCCCGGCGGGGATCACCACCAACCCATCGGGCTTGAGAGCAGCCGTGATCTCACATTTAGCCGCAGCGATCGCTTCCCGGCTGCCAAGCCGACCGATATGGGCGGTGCCGATATTGGTGATCACAGCGATATCGGGCTCAGCACAACGGGACAAGCGTTCGATCTCGCCAGGGCCGCGCATCCCCATTTCCACCACGACCGCGGCATGGTGCTGGGTGGTCCCCAACAGTGTGAGGGGCACGCCAATGTCGTTGTTGTTATTGCTGGCACTGGCCTGGATGGGTCCCAAAGAGGCCAAGGCCGCACGAATCAATTCCCGAGTGGTGGTCTTACCGGCTGAACCGGTCACCGCCACCACCGCTGCGTTCAGCTGCTGACGATGAAGGGATGCGAGCTGCTGATAGGCCAAGGTCGTGTCATCCACCTGCCAATGCAGCAAACCCTCGGGCACAGGAGCGTTGGACCCGGCAGCGACCAACGTCGCCTGGGCCCCGCATCGGGCTGCATCAGCCAGAAAGGCATGGCCATCAAACTGCTCCCCAACCAAGGGCACAAACAGGGCACCGGCCTCCAGGCGACGGCTGTCGGTGCACACCGGGCCCAGCGGTTCCAACTGGCGTTGCAACCATTGATCAGCAGCGAGACCTGCCGGCTCACCCCAGAGCTGCACCAACTGGCCGAGGTTCACCACAGCAAAGCGATCGACACACTGGATGATCATGCCGTCGACTCCTGCGGGAACTGCACAGAACTGCCACCCGCTCAAGTGGTGAGAGCAAGACAATCACGCCTTGGCAGCAGCCTCCGGTTCCGGGATCACCATGCCCAGCCCGACACGAGCGGAACGCCCCCAACGGTCGCCCTGATCAGATTGGAGCAGGAGTTCGTCGTAGCCCGCGGCCTGAATCTGCTCCAACCACTGATCGGCCAGGGCCTGACGACGGCTCTGCTTGAGGTTGCACCAAGACGCTGCGAGCGTCAGCTGCACACCA
The DNA here is from genome assembly GCA_964225855.1 of Salipiger bermudensis. Lineage (GTDB taxonomy): Bacteria > Cyanobacteriota > Cyanobacteriia > PCC-6307 > Cyanobiaceae > Synechococcus_C. Next base: position 19,240 of record CAXQPR010000027.1, read on the forward strand.
TTGCGATCAGGTTGCCGAGCAATCGCCAGCACCAGATTGGGGGCCTCAACACCCACACCTGACGGCTCAGCGGCTTGCTGCAATGTCACCAACAAAGGATCGCGAACCGTTAACGAGGCAGAAAGGGGTTGATCAGCAGCTTGCACCTCCGCACCTGACGGGGCGCCCGATTGCGCCACAGGAGCTGGCGGAGCGGGCAATTGTGCAGGAGCTATTGGTTGTGCCGGTGCGGCTTCATCGCCCGGTGTCGTGTTGGTGATGTCAGGGGTGGGAAAGGGGCTAAAGGGAACAGGACGTTCAGAGGCGAGAGATTCGGGTACAGCCTCGCGATGAGGCTCAGACAACTGCTGCTGTGGAATAACCCGCCCGGCCAGCAGCAGCGCACCAGCAACGACCAGCAGCAACGCCAGCGACAGAATCAGCGGCCAGAACAGGGGGGCTAAATCACGGGGCCAGAAGGCTGGAACGTCGAGATCACCCTCACGATTACGACGCCAAGTTTCCTGCGCTCTAAGGCGTAGGTCGGCAACGACTGCCGCCAGATCTCGACGCAAAGCTTCCCATGGGCTCTGATAAGGAGCGGGCAGGAACCGCTCATCTCGCGGCTCTGGCATCACTTACGCAACGGTCAGACAACGACAGTCCCAGGCCATCCAATCACGATCCCTTCGGACGAGAGCATCATGGCCAAGGCCAGAACGCTCTGCCCGAAAGAGATTATTGGCGTTGTTTGCCCAACAGTCGGGCAAGGGGATTGCGAGTCGACGAGGAAGGGAGAGACTGCGATGACGCGTTCTCACGCGAGGGATCGGCATCTTGCCCCCGGGAGAACTGCTCAACAGCCGCCGCATCCGGACCTGGCTCCTTGAGGCCACAGACCTCGCGGTACATGCGGTCGTACTCCAAGGCGGAACGATCCCAGCTGTAGTCCTGACGCATGCCGCGCAGTTGCAGTTCCCGCCAGCTCTCCTGATGGCGATAGGCCTCCCAGGCACGGACAAGCGCCGTGTAGAAGTCGACCGGATCGAACCGATCGAAGCAGAAACCAGTGCCGCTGTTGTGCGCAGGATCGTGGGGGGGAACGGTGTCCACCAGACCACCCACCTTGCGCACCACGGGCACTGAGCCGTAGCGCATCGCCATCAATTGACTGATGCCGCAGGGCTCAAAGCGACTGGGCATCAGGAAGGCATCACTACCGGCATAGATCAAGCGCGATAGCGCGTCGTCGTAGGTGAGAAACACAGCAACCCGACCAGGATGGCGGGACGCCAGTTGCCACAGACCGGATTCCAGCCCCCGATCGCCAGTGCCCAGCACCACGATCTGGGTGTCGGTGTAAGCCAGCAAGCGATCGGCCACCTGCAGCAACAAATCAACGCCCTTCTGATCCACCAGGCGGCTGACCATCCCCAGCAGGAAGGTGTCGGGGTTGACGTTCAAGCCCATGCGCTCCTGCAACTCGCGCTTGTTGGCTGCACGACCGGAGAGATCATCGGCACTGAAATTGGCGACCAGAGCTTTGTCGGTGGCCGGGTCCCAGGCTTCGAGATCAAGGCCGTTCAAGATGCCGCGCAGCTTGCCGGAGACGTAATTGAGCAGGCCATCCAGCTGTTCGCCGTATTCGGCGGTGCGGATCTCCTGGGCATAGGTGGGTGAGACGGCATTCACCCGGTCGGCATAGAGCAGCGCCGCAGCCATGGTGTGATCACCCTGCATGTACCAGGGGCACCAGGTGATGCGATCCAGCTTCCAGCGCCAGGGGCCCTGATATTTGAGGTTGTGGATGGTGAAAACCGTGCTGATCTCAGGGTCTTGATGCATCCACACCGGGATCATGCCGGTGTGCCAGTCGTGACAATGCAGCACCTGGGGCTTCCAGTGATTCCAGGCAAACTCAGAGGTGGCGCTGGCGAAGAAGGTGAACCGCCAGTCTTCGTCCTCGCCGCCGTAAATGCGTTCCGGGTCAAACACCGGATGGCCCACGAGATACAGAGGCAGGCCATTGCTGGGATGCCGGGTCTCGTACACCGCAAACTCGGTGCCCATGGTCTGGGCTCGCCAGATCGGTTCTGCCGGAATGTCGAGCTTGCTCCAGAGACGGCTATAGCCGGGCATGATCAGGCGCACGTCATGGCCCAGGGCCGCAAGGGCCGGAGGCAGCGAGCCGACCACATCGCCCATGCCACCCACCTTGACCATCGGAGCGCACTCGGCAGCAGCAAACAGCACGCGCATGGTCAAACGGAGCTTGGAAAGGCGCCGCGACTTTAAGTTGAATTCAGAGGAAAAACTGAAACCAACTCAGGGAAGAACGGTGACCGGGGTCCCGACGCGGACCAAATCGAACACCTCCTGCACGTTTTCCTCGTAAAGACGCACGCAGCCATGGGACACAGCCCGACCGACAGTCCAGCGGTGAGGGGTGCCATGGAAGCCCGCCACGGTGCAGCCCTCGATATCGAGATATTGCTCTCCATCCCAGCCGTTGCGTCCCTTGCAATCGCGATAAAAACCGATCCAACGGGTGCCCAACGGATTCTTCTCGCCACTGATGTGACGCCCATCCACCGGATGGGTCCAAACCGGTTCACGCACTTTCTGCAAAACGCGATGACGCCCGGCCGGCGTTTCCCAGCCTTCTGTGCCCACCGCTGCGGGATAACGACGCCGGATCACACCATCACGCAACACGAGCAACTGACGGTGGGTGCGATCCAACACCAGCTGAAGCCCTAGCCGTTGGCGCAGATCCATGGGCACACGGGCCAAGGAGGCCTCCAGGGAAATGGGCTCCGCCACTGGCGGGATCGGATCAGCGGGACGCTTGGTCTGCGCCGCGCTGGATGCAGCGGTGGTGGCTGAGGCTGGAGCGGCCAGCAACAAAGCAGCCACAGCGGCCACGGTGAAGCGGGAGAGCGTCACGACGATCCGACGGGTGAGTCCGGCCCCAGTGCTAGCTACGGAAGCCAGGGCGAGCCGGAAAAATCGGGATTGCGTTTCTCAAGGAAGGCATTGCGCCCCTCCTGGCCCTCTTGAGTTCGATAGAAGAGGTGGGTGGCCTGACCGGCGAGCTCCTGCAGACCCGCCATGCCATCGGTTTCGGCATTGAAAGCGGCTTTCAGGCAACGAATCGCCGTGGGGCTGTGCTGCAGCACCTCCCGTGCCCAACGCACGCCCTCCGCTTCAAGTTGCTCGAGTGGCACCACCGCATTCACGAGCCCCATGCGCAGCGCTTCATCGGCGCCGTACTGACGGCAAAGAAACCAGATTTCCCGGGCTTTGCGCTGTCCCACCAGGCGAGCGAGGTAGCCGGCACCAAACCCGCCATCGAAACTGCCCACCCGCGGACCTGTCTGCCCGAAGCGGGCATTGTCGGCCGCCAAGCTGAGGTCGCACAGCAGATGCAACACCTGCCCTCCGCCAATGGCGTAGCCCGCCACCAAGGCGATCACCACCTTGGGCAAGCTGCGGATCAGGCGCTGGAGATCCAGCACGTTGAGGCGGGGCATCCCCTCCTCATCCACATAGCCCCCATCGCCGCGCACGCTCTGATCACCACCGGCGCAGAAGGCATAGCCCCCGTCTTCGGCGGGGCCAACGCCGGTGAACAGCACCACGCCAATGCTGCTGTCATCACGGATGCGCGTGAAGGCATCGCAAAGCTCCACCACGGTGCGGGGACGGAAGGCATTGCGCCGAAAAGGGCGGTTGATCGCCACCCGGGCAATCCCGTCCCCGGAGCGGTCCACCAGGATGTCTTGATACTCGCCCCAGGGTTGCCAGGCCGTGCCTGAATCACCGGGAAGAACCTGGCGGGGCTGAGGAGCGCTCATCAAGGCTGAACCGACGGTGGGGCCATTGTGAGCTGCTGCACCTCCTGGCGAAGAGCAAGCCGCAACGCCGCATCGGCTGTGCGATCGGTGCACACCCGCAGCAACACAGCTCCTGGCTGCGCGAGCGCCCACTCCAAGGCCAGGGGCAAGTCGTCCAGACAAGCGATCTGCCGTCCCGGGACTCCATGGGCAGCAGCAAGCGCCAGGGGATCCACCTGCTGGGGCATGGCAAACAGCTGATCGAACGCTTCAGCAGGGGCCGCCGGCACCGGCAGCTGCTGAAAGATCCCACCACCGCCGTTGTCGATCAGCAGCACCACCAGCGGGAGCGCCGCTCCACTGACTCCGCGATGCAACCAGCCGTTGCTGTCGTGCAGCAGAGCCAGATCACCGGTGATCAACAGCGTGCGGCCCTGGGCCGCCGCCAGGCCGAACCCGAGCGAGAGAGTGCCATCGATACCGGAGGCGCCACGAAAACTGATGCAGCGGCGCTGGCCTGGATCCGCCAGGGCGAAGGCCTGCCAGTCACGCACCGGACTGCTGGCGGCCAGCATCAGGGGCAACCCTGGAGGAAGGTTGCGGGCAAGGGCCTGCATCAACGCCGGCTCGGTGACCGCTCCTAAGGCAGGCAACCGGTGCCCCAGCCAAGCCGACAAAGCTTGATCCCGCTGCTGCCAGCTGGCACACAAGCGCCGGTTGACAGCAGACGCGGGTTGATCCCTGTCGCCCCAGTCCTGGAGCTGGGGCCAACCGGCCAGGCCACCAGACCATTGCTGGGCTTGCCGCAAGGGATCAAGGTTCCGCGGTTCCCCCTCACTAATGAGCAACTGGGGGCCAGTGCAGTGCTTCAACCAGGCCTCCAGCCGCCGACTGGCCGGCAACGGTCCGAGCCGCAACACCTGCAACTGCTCGAGGGCCAAGCCGTCTGGGAAGGGCAGCTGATGGGGGAGCAACAGATCCCAGCCCCGCACCTGGCCGGGCAAATCGGCAGGCACCGCAGCGAGGGGATCCACCAACACCGGCCACCCCGAGCGTTGTTGCCAACGCCGCAAGGCATCACCAAAGGCCGAACGGTCATCAGCCAGGCCGCGCC
>CAXQPR010000028.1:0-36229 GCA_964225855.1 Salipiger bermudensis
ACAACCGTGTCAACGACCCCTCCTAAACCCAGTGTTTTCGGTGGTGTGTCAACAGTGTGTCAACACACCTCATCCCCGTAAACCCCCGTCAGGACTGGAGGAAGGTCAGAAGTGCATTTCCAGGACATCATCAGCACCCTCAACCGCTTCTGGGCGGACCAGGGATGCCTGCTGCTGCAGCCCTACGACACCGAAAAGGGCGCCGGCACGATGAGCCCTCACACCGTGTTGCGGGCGATTGGTCCTGAGCCTTGGGCTGTGGCCTATCCCGAGCCCTGTCGCCGGCCCACCGATGGGCGCTACGGCGACAACCCCAACCGAGCTCAGCACTATTTCCAGTACCAAGTGCTGATCAAACCCTCCCCGGACGGGATCCAGGAGACCTACCTCGCCTCGCTGGAAGCACTCGGCATCAAAGCGGCTGACCACGACATCCGCTTTGTCGAAGACAACTGGGAATCCCCCACCCTCGGCGCCTGGGGCGTTGGCTGGGAGGTTTGGCTCGATGGCATGGAGGTGACCCAGTTCACCTACTTCCAGCAATGCGGCGGCATTGATTGCCGGCCCGTCTCGATCGAAATCACCTACGGCCTCGAGCGCCTGGCCATGTATCTCCAAGACGTGGAGAGCATCTGGGATCTCAGCTGGAATGCGGACCGTAAATACGGCGACATCTGGCTCCCCTTTGAAAAGGGTCAGTGCCACTACAACTTCGAAGCCTCCAATCCAGAGCGCCTCAAGCAGTTGTTTGCCATCTATGAAGCCGAAGCGGCCGATCTGATCGAAAAACAACTCCCAGCCCCGGCCCTTGACTTCGTGCTCAAGTGCTCCCACACCTTCAACCTGCTGGAAGCCCGCGGCGTGATCTCCGTGACCGAGCGCACCGCGACCATCGCCCGGATCCGCAATCTGGCCCGCAAGGTTGCCGAAACCTGGCTGGCAGAACGGGAAGCCCTTGGCTTCCCACTGCTGAAACAGCAGCCCGTCACCGCCGGCTGACCCACCACTGCCGGCCCGCGGAATACGGGACAACCAGGGGAATGCTCTGAGCAGTGAGCTCGAGCATCCATGCCCGCCGCCGTGGCCGTTGCAACGCTGATGCTGCTCAGCCTCTGCGGCGCGGCCGTCTCTGAAGGGGGGCTCCAGTGGGGGTTGCTGGTGGGCACCCTGGGGAGTTGCGCCACGCTTCTGGTTCGGCAACGCCGTTGGACTAACCCCCAGGCCCTCCTGCTGAGCCTGATGTTGCTCGTCAGTGCCTTGCGCGGAGGGCATGCAGCCCATATCGGTCCAGGCCCTCTCGATCCCATTCACCACCCAGCGCAGGCAGGGGAACTCCAGCGCCTGGAGGGCCGCTGGCAGCAGGATGCCAGCCCCAGAGAGGGGCGCTGCAGAGGGTTGGTGCAGGTGCAGCGCCTGGAGGGCCAACGCGTGCATGGCCTCACGGAAGTACTGCTAACTCCCTGCCGTCAGAGCCTTCAGGCAGGGGCCTTGGTGGAAGCCCGAGGACAGCTGCGAAAACCCAGCTTGAGCCGCCATCCGCTGTTGCTATCGCCCGCCCAACGCCTGGCCAGGCAAAACAGCTGGAGCCAATTCAAGACAGCGGAGCTGAAGGTGGTCGGCCAACGCTGGAGCCCTCTGGCTAATGCCAGACGCCGAATCCAAAACCAATTCGAGGCCGTGCTTGGCCCCGAGCAAGGGCCCATGCTGGCTGCTCTCGTGCTGGGAGGAGCCCAGGTGGAGCTACCCGAGCAGCTACGTCAGGCCTTTCGCGTCGCCGGGTTGTCCCATGCCTTAGCCGCGTCTGGGTTTCACCTTTCGGTGCTGCTCGGCAGCGTGTTGCTGATCACACGATCCTGGCCGGCGCGGGGACGGCTACTTGCAGGCGTCGGCGCGATGCTGGTGTTCCTGGCCCTGGCAGGCGCCCAGGCCTCCGTGGTGCGCGCTGTGCTGATGGGGCTGGCGGGCCTACTGATCCATCAAACCGGCGGGAAAAGTCGGCCCCTCGGCGTGCTTCTGGCCTCCCTGGTGCTGATGCTGTGGCTTCACCCCGCCTGGGCCAGGAGCATCGGTTTTCAATTCAGCGCAGCCGCCACCGCTGGCCTGGTGCTGACGGCTCCAGGGCTGGAAGCCCGACTGAAGCCCCACCTGCCCCCAAGGACGCAAGGCCTGGCAGGGGCCCTAGCGGTGCCGCTGGCCGCCATGGTCTGGACCCTGCCCCTGCAATGGCTGCACTTCGGCGCCATGCCCCTCTATGCCCTGGTGGCCAACCTGCTGGCTTCCCCCCTGCTGATGGCGCTCACCTTGCTGTCGATGGGGCTCGCGCTTCTGGTGCTGCTGCTGCCCGGAGGATGGCTGACTCTGATCGCTCCGCTGATCACCCTGCCGATGCAGGCCCTGGCCTTCCTCTTGCTGCATGTGGTCACCGCCATCAGTCAATGGCCCTGGGCCCAGGTGCTGACCGGGAGACCGCAGTGGTGGATGGTGCTGGTGGTCGTGCTGGCCGTGCTCTCCAGCTGCAACCCAGGCACTCGCCGACTCAGGGCGCCCGTGTTGCTGTTACCGCTATCACTACTCGCCCTTGGCCTGCATGGAGCGGAACTGATGGCCGATGCCGTCGTGCATGTGGAGCAATGGGGGCGGCAATGGGTATTGCTGCGCCATCAGGGCCGAGCCGCCTTGATCAGCAGCTCCGGCGACACCCTCAGCTGCCGGGTGGCCCAGCAACTCGGCCAGGGATCCGGCCATGCCCGTTTTGATTGGGTGGCAGTCCTTGACCCAGTGGCCACCGATGACCACCGCTGCTGGACTGATCAGGCCCACACCGTGGTGGCCGAGCAGGTGGGACTGGAGCCGCTTCAGAGGGGGCAGCGATTGGCCTCACCAGGGCTGGAACTGAAACCGCTGACCTCCCGAGGCCGGCACTTTGCCCTTCAGGCAGGCCAACGCAGGATGCACATGCAACGCCACGGTCTACGCCTGTCGGCAACAGGCAGGCCTGAGGCAGGCAGTTAAAGTGTGGCAGCGTCGGTTGACGCCTGGAGAGGTGGCAGAGCCCGGTTGAATGCGCACGACTCGAAATCGTGTAGGGGTAACACCCTCGTGGGTTCGAATCCCACCCTCTCCGTTCACACCCATTCAGCCACTGAACAGGCTTTGAATTGAGTCATCTGCTGATTGTTCGTCCGTCGCGACCTTCCGTCTGCGTGAAATGACCGGAGAATGGCTCCATCCGCTGCTCCAGCCATGGCCTTTCAGCTGCAGGATTTCTTCGAACCCTGGCTGAACAGCACCCCTGAGCGCCGTCAGCAGTTTCTGCAAAATCCACGCCAAGCCATGGAGGAGATCGTTGGAGTGCCCTCCGACATTCCGGTCGGCGTTGAGATCAGCGGCGAGCAAGTCTGGTTTCAGGCCTCGATCCCCAAGCTGCCCGATGCGACGGACGGCAGCACGTCGCTGCTGGCGATGCGGCAAAGCAATGAACGGATCAATCGCTGCCCCGTCTTGCGGGTGTCAGGCCGGGAATTCATTGCCAACCATGTGCAAATTCTGGCGGAATATGGAATTCGTGTTCCTGAGGATGTGATCGTCACGATCGACCCTAACCCCAAGGGATATCTTCATTTCCGCGTGCGTCTCGACACGCTTTATCCACTTAAGAGTGAAACAGCAGCACCAAACCTTGAGTGACCTGGTGAAACTCTTTCTCCTCACGGCTTAAATCCAATCCCACGAGCAAACCTTCCTTAATGGCATCCTCAAACGGTGGCGTGGAAGGATGTTGAGTACTACTCCACAGAGCCGCAATCCCCACGGGCGTTGCGTGCCATCGAAAACTATCGGTGATGCCGATCTCAGGTTCCTTGAGGGAATCCTCAAGCAACGTGTTGATCGGTTGGGTTTGAGTCGCCATGACGATCAGCATCGGGATTTGTCCCCAGGCCTGCAATCAGCTGAGAGACTTCTTGATGTAGATGCCGAAGCTGGGATGAGTGTCGAGCGGCCCCTTGACCTGCCGCAGCGCATCGCACTCGTGCATGAGTGGTTCACCCCCCGATCGGTCGGCGGCGCAGAGCAGGTGGTGGACGCGATCGACCAGTGGCTTACCACCCGGGGCCGCAAACCGGATCTGGCCGCTCTTGTGGATGGTGAAAGTCTCCTCCCCCACAGCCGCTGGGCCGGGCGCCGCATCCTCACCAGCCCGATCCAGAAGCTGCCTTGGGGCGTCAGTCATGTGCAGCAATATCTGCCGCTGCTTCCACTGGCGATCGAGCAGATCGATCTCGGTGACTACCCGCTCGTGATCAGCAGCAGCCATCTCGTGGCCAAAGGCGTTTTGACCTCACCTGAGCAACTGCACATCAGCTACGTCCACACCCCGGTGCGCTACGCCTGGGATCAGATGCATGCCTATCTGCGGCGTTCAGCCCTGGCACGGCGTGGCTTGGGGCCCTGGATCCGTTGGCAACTGCATGCCCTGCGCCAATGGGATCAACTGAGTGCGGCCCGCGTGGATGTGCTGGTCGCCAACTCCCGCTTCACCGCTGGGCGCATTCGTCAGTATTGGCGGCGTGATGCGCACGTGCTGCATCCGCCGGTGCAAGTGGAGCGTTTCCGCTGGGATCAACCACGGGATGACAGCTACCTCTGCCTCTGTCGCCTGGTGCCCTACAAGCGGGTGGATGTGGTGGTTGAAGCCTTCAATCGGCTGCGCCTGCCTTTGAAGGTGGTGGGTGATGGCCCCGAACGTGCTCGACTCGAGCAACTGGCGGGCCCCACCGTGCAAATCCTCGGACGGCAAAGCCAGGAGCAAGTGGAAACCCTGCTGGCCCATTGCCGAGCCTTCGTCTATGCCGGGCTGGAGGATTTCGGCATTGCACCCGTGGAGGCCATGGCCTCTGGAGCACCCGTGATCGGCCTGGGCCGGGGCGGTCTGCTCGACAGCGTCCGCTGTGCAGCCGCAGGCTCCACTGAGCCCACCGGAGTGCTGTTTCCCGAGCAAACCCCCACCTCAGTGGCGCAGGCCGTGGAATGGTTTGAACAACGGCGGCTCTGGCGAGAGCTACCGCCTGAGCAGCTGCGGCAGTGGGCCGAACGATTCAAGCCGGAAGCCTTCGTGTCGCGCTTTGAGACACTGGTGCAACGCAGTTGGGAAACCCATCAGCAATCCTGTGCCGTTGCCGCGAGTGACCCCGCCGGGCTGCCGGAATTGAGCCGTTGCGATTGAGTAGATTGAGACACATGGGAGACAGGATGGTCAACGCCCCGCGTCGCCTCGTGTTCACCGCCAGTGGGGCAACGCTGAGACGCCAGGCCAGCCGCCGCCATCTCGCCCTTCTGGCTGCACCTCCCTCCACCCTGACCGCGCGGGCCCTGGTTCGCCAGCAGAGCACCACCGGCCGCAGTCTGAAACGCACCGGGGATGTTTTGTTCTCCCTGGCCGTGCTTGGCCTGGGGTCTCCGGTCTTCCTGCTCCTGGCACTGCTTGTGAAAGTGAGTTCACCGGGTCCGGTGTTCTATGTGCAGCGCCGAGTCGGCAGGGGCTACCGACATTTCGGCTGCATCAAATTCCGGACCATGCGTCCGGATGCAGACCGGGTGCTGGCCAGTGTGCTCGCAGAATCACCGGAGATGCGCGAGGAATTCGAGCGCGATTTCAAGCTGAAGGACGATCCGCGCATCACCCCCATCGGCCGATTCCTGCGCCGATCCAGCCTGGATGAATTACCCCAGTTTCTCAACGTGCTGCGCGGTGAGATGAGCGTGGTGGGGCCGCGCCCGATCGTCGACAAGGAAATCGAGCGCTACGGCCCTTATATGGACGAAGTGCTGGCCGTTCGACCAGGACTGACAGGGCTGTGGCAAGTGAGCGGACGCAACAATCTCAGCTATGCCAAACGGGTGCGGCTCGATGTGGCCTACGCACGCGGACGGTCGTTCATGTTGGATTTCGCGATCATCCTGCGCACCTTTGGCGTGCTGCTCCTGCCCATGGACCGCGGCGCCTACTGAGGCTCGGGCCCGGCATCGATCAGACGCCCAACGAAGCCATCAGCACCAGAAGCGGCAGCAACAACCAGAGCGCCTCCAACCGCCGGCTGCAGGCCAGGATGCGCATGATTGCAGCACTGTCGGCAGCCGGTTGCTGACTGGCCAACAACGGTTTCTCCACCCAGCGATCGCCATAGCGATTGCGGCCGCCAAGGCGAACACCAGCGCAATGGGCATAGATCGCTTCCGCGCGTCCGGCATTGGGTGAAGGATCAGGGGCACCATCGCGCTCCGCAGCCTGCACCAACCCCCACCACGCTGACCAAGGCCGACTCACCAGCGGCAGCGTCAACATCACAAGCCGGCACGGGAACCACACCAACAGATCATCGAGGCGGGCCCCGGCGGTGCCGAGCCAGCGCAACGTCCCGCGGCGATAGCCAAGCATCGAGTCGAGGGTGCTGGCGGCCTTGAAGCTCCAGGCCAAGGCCAATGGTCCGGGCCAGCTGCCCTCCACCTGCCAGATCACCAGCCCCACAACCATCCAGAACAGCGGTGCGAACAGTCCATCCACACTGTTTTCTGCGGCGGTTTCCGCAGCAGCTCGCTGGATCTCCGCCGCATTCAAGCTGGAGGTATCGCGACCCACGATCCACTGCAGGCGCTGCCGTGCCGTGGGCAGATCATTGGCCTGCAATGGCTTGACAACGGCCATCACCGCCAGCTCCAAACTACGGCCGGCCAGGGCACTGGCCATGCCCACCACCAGCAACAAGGGCCCAACAACCCCCACGGCAAGCTCCCCGGCCATCCAGCGACCGAGAGCGAACTGCTCAAGCCACCAACCGCTGACCCCGGAGCCCATCACCAACAGCAGGGTGATCAGTCCCCCGGCCCAACGCAGGCGCCAGGGTGATTCTCCGGCCCATCGCTCCAACCCTTGGCGCAGCCGGTTGATCCACCAACCCATCACCACCACCGGATGGGGCCAACCCATCGGATCACCGATCAGGCGATCCAGCAGCGCCGCCAGCAACACAGCCGTGGCAGCCAGCCCCCCTGCACTGACCGTCATCGCGACAGGGCCAGCGGAGATCGAAGCTGCGTGATCGCCAACAGCAGGAATCCAGCTACGACAAGGGGCAAAGCGATGGAGAGGGTCAACAGCTGACAGATCACACCCAGACCGATGCTGCCCACCACCCCGCCAACGGCGCCGGATCGCAGCATCACTTGCCAGCGCAAAGGAGCATCTCCAAGCCGTTCGAGCTGCGCGACCAAAGCAGCATCCGTGCTGGCCGCCAGGGCCCCAATGGGCAGAAACAACAAAACGGCAAGCGAAGCTGGCACACCCACCTGAGTGATCACCAGCAGAACCGCCATCAGGAGGTAGCCCAGCGAACGATGCCAGGCAGGGATCAGCCCTACACCGATGCGGCCCAGTCCATAGGCCGCCAGCACCATGGCGAAATCAAAGCATTTGCCGCCATCCACCTGCCGAACCCACAGCGCCAGAAGGGCAAACAAACCTCCCATCACCAGCCCCTGCAGCATGCAGCGCGCGTCCCATGGAATGTGCTGCTCGCCTGTGGACGGCTCTCCTGAAGGTTGCTCCGCGGTGGTGCCTTGGATCGTGGGGGAAGCGGCCACCCCGGCAAGGGGCAAGAGCAGCACCAAGGCCGGCACAAACTGACGAATGGCCGGGAACAGCAGGGCGGCCAGCAGATTGCCGACCAGGGCGCCCACATCCTGACCACGGCGCAGCCGCAGCATCGAACAACTTTTTTGACTCAACAGGCGCCTCTGGAGCGGCAGAGAGGACATCTCCTGCCCCACCCCAAACAACAGCACGGCCACAAAAGAACCGATCAGCAGAGGTGTTGGATTGAACGTCTTGATGCCAGCGGCCAGGCTGAGAGCGATCAACACCACCACCGACAACAGCTGCAAGCCATAGCCCTTCGGGGTCCGCCTGAGCGGCACCAGCAAGGGCAAGGCCCCAAGAGCAGGCAACAGACTGTTGAGCAGGGGTGACGCGGTTAAGCCACTCACCATCCAGGCCGTCGAGGCCAGGGTGAGGCTGGCTCCAGCCTGGGAAGCCCCCAACAGGACAGGCGGGGCGGAGCGGCTTCGGTCAGCCATCAAGAGTCTCCAAGGGGGGAACGCATCGGCAGGCGCGCATCGGCAGCGGCTCCCAGTCGTAGATCCAGCGAGAAGCGCGATGCCACATCACGGATTCGCTCAGCAGCCAGGGAGCCATGGCGTTCAAGCATGAGGCAGGGGTTGGATCCCTCCCCCGCTGCCAAGGCGTGAAACGCCACGATCGACGTGGACATCGCCAGATGGTCGGGATAGGTGCGCCGAACGGCAGGCTCGTCGCGATGGCCGATCATCACCACCCCGTCGCAGCCACCGAAGTCACGCTGCATCCCCTGCAGCTCCACATGGGCGGGCTCCACCTGCCCAGTGCGACCACTGGAGATGTTGGCTGACGTAATGAACAAGAAGTCGTAGGGCACCTGATCAAGGATGGCGTCCAGCAACGCGTTGGAACGGCAACGCAGGCCCGGGCTGATCAGTTGCGTGGTGCGACAGCCCGCATCCAAGGAGGTGAGGTGGGATGGGATCAGAGGAGAGGCCGGTCCCCGCAACCCAATCGGTCCGATCTCCAACAGGGCATCGATCAGGCCCAGGAGTTGCTCTGGAGTGAGGCCACATGGGAACTGATCCCAATCAAACACGCTCTCCAGGTGACGACGCGTGGTGGTGATGCTGCCCACCTGATTGATCGGACGCCCCTTGATCAAATTGACGCGCTGCACCGACTCCAGTTCCGGCCGGGCGGCGATGGCGCAGAAGTTGCCGAAGGAATAAAACAACGCAGCCCCCAGAGCCGTGGCCCGTGCCGCTTCAGCACGGTCCTCGCTGTTGCTCAGGTCAAAGACGTTGGTGCGCCAGTCGATGGACTGAATCCGGCGGATGCACTGGATGTCGTCGGGTTGCAGCAGACAGCGGCGCAAGCGAGGAGCCAAGGCCAGCCGCAGAGGCTCCTCCCCCCGGCATGCCCCATCGGGGATCTCCGCTGCGCTGAGCAGCTCTTGTTCGATCACATCAATCCAGGCCAGCCAACTGGCCTGGATCAAGTCACTGGCCAGGCAATGGGAGCCGTCTTGGCCTGGACTGCTGCGTGAGGTCACCTCATAGGAAATCGGCTTAAACGGTCGCTGATAGCCCGGGAGCTGGCGTCGCAGCAGCAATTCAATCGAGGCCTCCGCCTGCTCGAACTGGAACCCCTGGGATTCCAAGACCTTCACCTGAGCGGCGATCTGACGCACGAGCTCTCCCTCAGGGTCCAGACGCAGGTGGAGACGCTCCGCCAGCGCCAGGATGTTGTGGCGCCCCGCCTGATCACTGAGCAACACCCGGCGCTGGTTTCCCACCTGGTCAGGGGACAGGTGCTCATAACAAGAGGGGTCCTTGCGCACCGCAGCCACATGCAACCCACCCTTGTGGGCGAAAGCAGCTTGGCCCACAAAGGGAAGTCGGGGATTGGCTTTCAGATGGGCAATCCCATCAATCGCCTTGGAAAGGGGCGTGAGCTGATCCAGCTGGTCTGCAGCCTGAAATCGCCTGCCCAGTTGGAACCGGAGGGTTGGCAACAGGGAGCAGAGGTTGGTGTTGCCACAGCGCTCGCCGTAGCCATTGATCGTGCCCTGCACCTGCAGGGCTCCGGCCTGCACTGCAGCCAGCGTGTTGGCGATGGCCAGATCAGCATCGTTGTGGACATGGATGCCGATGCAATCACCATGCCGCTGATGCACAGCAGCCACTGCAGCGCCAATCCGCTCAGGCAGGGTCCCACCACGGGTGTCACAGAGCACCAGCCTGCTGCGCTGCCTCCAACACCGCCAGGGCATAGGCAGGATCCTCGCTGTAGGCATCAAAGAAATGCTCGGCATCGAGCATCACCTCCCGCCCCCGGGTCCGAAGAAAAGCCACGGATTCATGCACCATGGCCAGGTTCTCCTCGGCACTGGTGCTCAGCACCAGTTCCACCTGGCGGCGCCAGGTTTTCGCCACCAAGGTGATCGCCGGGGCCTTCGACTGCACTAAGCCAGCGAGACCAGGGTCGTCCTCCACGGCAACCCCAGGCCGACGCGTGCTCCCGAAGGCCACAAGCCGCGCTTTGCGCAGCGGGTTGACCTGAAAATGCTCGAATAGGGCGGTGTCCTTCGGGTTCGCCAAAGGCCATCCCGCTTCGATGTAGTCGACCCCGAACTGATCGAGACGGCGCGCAATCGCCAGCTTCTCATTCAGGGCCAGAGCAACACCGAGACCCTGGCAGCCATCACGCAGGGTCGTGTCGTAGATGACGACGGGAGACGGCATGCACAAGCCGAATCGGATCCGGCCTCAGCATGCCCAGGAAATCACATCGGTGCTCGCAACCGACCTGACATGAAGTTGAGGGGGCAGGACCGAATCGGCCCCACCCCCACCAACAAGGGGTGATCAGGAGGCTTTCAGCCAGCTGAACATGGAGCGCAGGCCCTTGCCCACCTTCTCGATCTGATGCTCAGCATCACGCTCGCGGATCTTCTGCATCTCGGGCTTGCCGGCGTTGCACTCAGCCACGAAGTTCTTGGCGAAGGTGCCGTCCTGAATGTCGGCCAGAACGCGCTTCATCTCCGCTTTGGTATCGGCGGTGATCAGGCGGGGGCCGCTGACGTAGTCACCGTATTCAGCGGTGTTGGAGATGGAATCGCGCATGGAGCTGAGGCCACCCTTGACCATCAGGTCCACGATCAGCTTCACCTCGTGCAGGCACTCGAAGTAGGCCAGCTCAGGCTGATAACCGGCTTCCACCAGCGTCTCGAAACCGGCCTTCACCAGCTCGGAGAGACCACCGCAGAGCACGGCCTGCTCACCGAAGAGATCGGTTTCGGTCTCTTCCTTGAAGTTGGTTTCCAGGATTCCAGCGCGGGTACCGCCGATGCCCTTGGCGTAGGCCATGGCCAGACCGCGGGCATTACCGGAGGCGTCCTGCTCGATCGCGAACAAGGCAGGCACGCCCTGACCGTTCTGGTATTCCCAGCGCACGGTGTGACCAGGGCCCTTGGGGGCGATCATCACCACGTCCACATCAGCGGGGGGCTTGATCAGCTCGAAGCGGATGTTGAAACCGTGAGCAAAGCTCAGCACCTTGCCAGCGCTGAGGTGGGGAGCGATTTCCTTCTCGTAGACGTCCTTCTGGAATTCATCGGGCAGCAGCACCATGATCCAGTCAGCCTTGGCTGAGGCATCGGCCACGCTCAGCACTTCCAGACCGTCGGCCTTGGCCTTCTCCGCAGAGCGGCTGCCCTCGTACAAGCCCACCACCACGTTGACGCCACTGTCCTTGAGGTTCAGCGCGTGGGCATGGCCCTGGGAGCCATAACCAATGATCGCGACGGTCTTGCCGTTGAGCAGACCGAGATCGGCGTCGGAATCGTAAAAGAGCTGGGCCATCCGGGCTGGATCGTTGAGCTGGGTAACGACCGAGCTTACGCAAGCGCCTGCGGCGCCCAGGCGCAGATGTATCAGGCCTCGTTGGGATGGGCAATCACCCGATCGATCAGGCCGTAGTTCTTGGCATCCTCCGCGCTGAGGAAATAGTCGCGGTCGGTGTCTTTTTCGATTTTCTCGAAGCTCTGACCGGTCATGTCGGCCATGGAGCGGTTGAGCATCTCCTTGATGCGCAGGATCTCCCTGGCTTCGATCTCGATGTCGCTGGCCTGGCGCTGAGCTGTGCCCCCCAGGGGCTGGTGAATCATGATCCGGCTGTGGGGCAGGGCCAGTCGCTTGCCTTTGGTGCCGGCACCCAGCAGGAAGGCTCCCATGGAGGCGGCCAGACCCACGCAGATGGTGACCACGTCGCTCTTGACGTACTGCATGGTGTCGTAAATGGCCAAACCGGCTGTCACCGAACCACCTGGGGAGTTGATGTAGAGGTAGATCGGCTTGCTGCTGTCTTCGGAATCGAGATAAAGCATCTGGGCCACCAGGCTGTTGGCCACGGCGTCATTCACCTCTGATCCGAGGAACAGGATCCGCTCAACACCAAGACGGGTGTAAATGTCGACCCAGCGCTCCATCTGGCTGCCGGGCAGGCGATAAGGAACGGAGGGAGTACCGATCGGCATGGGTCCGGTGGGGTGGGAAGAAGGGAACGGTGAACGAAAAGAAGGTGGCGGCTGTCAGCCAGCGAATCAGACGGCCTGGCTGGGCAGATCTTTACGGCTGGTGAGCACACGGTCAATCAAGCCGTACTCCACGGCTTGCTGGGGGTTGAGGTAGCTCATCCGATCGGAATCCTGGGAGAGCTGCTCAACGCTGCGACCCGTATTGGCCGAAAGGATCTCAAGCATGGAGCGCTTGTTCTGAAGCACTTCCTTGGCACGGATCTGAATGTCCGTGGCCTGGCCGCGGGCTCCGCTGCGGGGCTGGTGCAGCACGATCGAAGAATGGGGCAATGCAGCCCGCTGACCCTTGGTGCCTGCGGAGAGGATCACCGCAGCAGTCCCCATCGCCTGACCGATGCAGATGGTGTGCACCGGCGGCTTGATGTAGCTGATGGTGTCGCAGATCGCGAAGGCTTCTGTTTCAAAGCCAATGGCATCACCGGTGTACCAGCTGGTGCCAGTGGAGTTGATATAGAAATAGATCGGCTTCTCGGGGTTGTCGAACTCCAGATAGAGAAGCTGGGCAATGATCAATTCGGTGACGTCGAGTCCAAGCTGACGCTTGGTGTCATCGTCGGAGAACAGCGGAAGGCCCAGATAAACGATCCGCTCCTTGAGCATCAACGAGGGCAGATCCGGCGGTGGGGTCCGCAGAACGGTGGACTCTCCGTAGTAAGGAGCTGAGGTGGTCATCCGTGGCGCATCCCCTGGCGTGGCAGGAGCCTAGCGGGGGTCTGCGTTAGCGCGCCCGTCCTTTTGGTTCGGTTTGGACGGTTTCGACTTGTTGTTGCGGATGGCTTTGCCACTTTTGCCACTTTTGCCCTGCTTTCCGTCGTCTAGACGGGCAAACACCATGCGTCCGGTGGGGGTCTGCAAGGCCCCTGTGACCACCACCGGATGGCGGCTGCCAATCAGAGGGCGGGCATCGTCGACCACCACCATCGTGCCGTCCTCGAGGTAGCCAACCCCCTGGCTTTCCTCTTTGCCTTCGCGCACGATCTTGAGCTTGAGTTCATCGCCCGGTTGCACCTCAGGGCGCAGGGCGATCACCAACTCACTCAGGTTCATCACCTTGAGATCCTTCACCTGGGCCACCTGGGCCAGATTGAAATCAGCGGTCACCAGCGTGCCGCCGGTGTCTTCCGTGAGCTGCAGAAGGCGATCGTCGGTGCCGGCCCCGTCGTAGCGGGTGGTGTTGATCACCAGTCGCCGGTCGTAGTTTTCCCGCAGCTCAGTGAGCAATTTGAGGCCGCGACGCCCCTTGCCGCGCTTCTCCAGGTTGGTGGAGTCGGCCAGTTGCTGCATCTCGTCAATCACCGTCTGGGCGACAATCACCTTCCCCTCCAGCAAGCCGCAGGCCAGCATGCCGCGGACGCGCCCATCAATGATCACGCTGGTGTCGAGGATCTTGGCGGTGGCCGGAGTAAGCACCCCATCGGCCACCAGCAAGGCCTCGGTGGACGTGGGGTTGAACAACCGCAGCAGGGTGCGTCCATGCACCTCAGCGAGGTTGTAACCCAGCACCCCGAAAAACACATTGCTGACCACGGCCGCCAGCGGCTTCACCAAGGCCGAGCCACCCGCAAGGGGCAGCAACAGGATCGGCGCCAGCAGCAAATTGGCCACCAGAAGACCGAGGATCAGGCCTACAGCGCGGCTCACCAACAGATCGGTGGGCATGGTGCGCACCTGACGCATCAGCTGCTGCCGCAGCCGACGGAACACGAGACCGGCCACCCCGCCAACAGCCGCGCCCCCGGCGGTAAGACCCCAGCGCACCAGTTCCACATCGGTGCCTTCATCCAGCAGCTCCTGGGGCAGCAGATGAACTCCCATCCATCCAGTGGCGGCACCGGAGATCAGGAACAGAATCAGGATGAGCGGTTCAACCATGGTTCGGCTTTTGGCAGCTCATTCCAGCTGCAGGCAGCATGCACCATCCTCCGACGGATGGCCTGGGCAGATGTCCGCACCGCGCAGCGCCTATGTGCATATTCCCTTCTGCCATCGGCGTTGTTTCTATTGCGATTTTGCCGTTGTTCCCCTGGGAGACAACGCCGGCACACCAACCGGAACAGGCAGTGGGTCAATCCGCACTTATCTCAACCAGCTGCACAGCGAGATTGCTCTGGCCCCCGAGGGTCCACCCCTGGCCACGCTCTACATCGGCGGCGGGACGCCCTCGCTGCTGAGCCCAAGCCAGATCCGGGGCCTGCTGGATGCCCTACGTCGCCAATTCGGCTTCCAGGCCGGAGCGGAAATCACCCTGGAAATGGATCCCGCCAGTTTTGACCAAGGCGATCTCCAGGCATTGATCAAAGCTGGGGTGAACCGGGTCAGCCTGGGGGGCCAGAGCTTTGACGATCGGGTGTTGGAAGGGCTCGGTCGTCGCCATCGCCGCAGCGATCTTCAGCAGTGCTGCAGCTGGCTCCAGGACGCGTCTCAGAACGGCGCCCTACGGAGCTGGAGTCTGGACCTGATCCGCAACCTGCCTGCACAGAGCTTGGAGGCCTGGAGCGATCAACTGGAGCAAGCGCTGACCACCGGTGCTCCCCATCTGTCGATCTACGACCTGGCCGTGGAACCCGGCACGGTATTTGCCTGGCGCCAGGACCGCGGTGAACTGCCCCTGCCTGACGATGACCTGGCCGTGGCGTTAATGGCCAGCACCAGTGCCCGGCTGGGGCGCGCTGGGTTCTGCCGCTACGAGATCTCCAACTACGCCCAGCCCGGGCACGCCTCCCGCCACAACCGCGTGTATTGGAGTGGTGCGGGCTGGTGGGGTTTCGGCATGGGAGCCACCAGCGCTCCCTGGGGAGAGCGACTGGCCCGGCCCCGCACCCGGGAGGGATATGCCAGCTGGCTGCAGGAGCAGCACCAGGGCCTAGACCCCTCACTGCAACCATCGATGGCCTCAGCGTTACCGCTGGATGACCGGCTGCTGGTGGGGTTACGCCGCCATGAAGGGGTGCAGCTACGGCACCAGGCCCAGAGCTGTGGATGGAGTGAGGAAAGCTGCGATCAACACCTGCCCGCTCTGGAAGCACGCTGGCAGGACGCCCTGAGCCAAGGGCTGCTGATTCATGAGTCGGGCCGCTGGAGACTGAGCGACCCGGAAGGCATGGCGCTCAGCAACCAGGTGCTGGTGGAGCTGGTGTGTTGGTGGGAGGAGCTACCGACGGCGCTACAAGCTGTGGGGCCTGCTGCTGGCTCACCCACCCTTTGAGGGCCTCCACGCAGAGCTGCCGGCCCTGGATCAGTGCAGGACTGAATGGGGGTTGCTGAGGGGTGAGACCAAGCAGATCAGCGGTCACGCGCACCTGGCCGTCACAACCATCACCGGCACCAATCCCAATCACCGGAATCGTCAACTGCGTGCGCAGGTCGGCCGCCAACTCCGCGGGGATGTGCTCCAGCACCAGGGCAAAACAACCGGCCGCCTCGAGCTCGAGAGCCTGGCGTTTGAGTTTCTCCTGGCTGCGGGGATCCTGGGCCTGGCGGCGGTAGCCGAGGCGATGCACGGCCTGGGGGGTGAGACCGAGATGGCCCATCACCGGAATCCCCATGCGCACCAGCCGATCAATCACCGCCACCACCTCCGGCTCGGCGCCCTCCAGCTTCACCGCCGCGGCATCGGATTCTTTCAGCAGCAAACCCGCCGCGGCCACAGCCCGCTCGGGGCCGCACTGGTAGCTGAGGAACGGCAGATCAACCACCACCAGAGGCTGGGCATGGAGCGCCCCCTGGAATCCCCGGCAGACCGCCTGGGTGTGCGACAGCATCTGCTCGAGGGTGACCGGAAGGGTGGTCGCATGGCCCAGCACCACCATCGCCAGGGAGTCACCCACCAGCACCACGTCAGCCCCCGCCTCCTGCACCAGGGAGGCCGACAGGCTGTCCCAGGCGGTCAACACCGTGATCGCGCGACCGGACTGCTTAAAACGGATCAGTTCAGCGGGGCGCATCCGCCTCTCCAGGCCTGCGGAGGTCCATTGCTAGCATTGCAGCCGACTCGGACCCATGCGGTCTAGACGCCCAAACCTGGTCAGGACCGGAAGGGAGCAGCCACACGGGATGCTCTGGGCAGGCGTGGACTCCGGGTCACCCAATTGCATCGTCAACGCTGAACCGTTGAGACAAAAAAAAGCCCGGTCGATGACCGGGCTTTTTTGATGCGAGCTAACGTCGCTCAGTGATCGCTAGCGTCGGCACGCATCTGGCGCTGACGTAGGAACTCAGGGATGCGAGCACCGCTCTCGTTGGTCTCAGGGGCTGCGAAAGAGAGTCCATTCGGCCGGCTGGCGGAGCGCTCACTGCGGTAGGGCTGGCCGTTCTCAAAGCCAGTGGCGATGACCGTCACGTGAATTTCACCCTCGAGACGCTCATCCACGACAGCACCCACGATGATGTTGGCTTCGGGGTCCACCACGTCGTAGATCACCTCAGAGGCGGAGGTCATGTCCTCGAGGGTCATGTCGCGACCACCGCTGATGTTGATCACACAGCCCTTGGCGCCATCGATGCGGGCAGCTTCAAGCAGAGGGCTGTTGATGGCGCTTTGCGCCGCTTCAATCGCCCGGGAGCGACCGGAACCGACACCAATGCCCAGCAGAGCGGTGCCGGCTTCGGTCATCACCGAGCGCACATCGGCGAAGTCAACGTTCACCAGGCCGGGGCAGGTAATGATGTCGCTGATGCCCTTGACACCCATGCGCAGGACGTCATCGGCGCTGCGGAAGGCCTCCTGCAGCGGTGCACCGCCGATGGCATCGCGCAGGCGATCGTTGGGGATCACGATCAAGGTGTCGACATGCTCGGCCAGACGGGCAATGCCCTCATCGGCCTGACGCATGCGGCGGCGCCCTTCAAAACTGAAGGGCTTGGTGACAATGCCCACGGTGAGCGCACCGCTTTCCTTGGCCACCTCCGCCACCACAGGAGCAGCGCCGGTGCCGGTGCCACCACCCATGCCAGCGGCAATGAACACCAGGTCGGTGCCCTGAAGAGCCTGCTGAAGATCGGCTCTGGATTCCTCCGCCGCCTTCTGGCCGATGCTGGGATTTCCTCCAGCCCCTAGGCCTCGGGTGAGGGTCTGCCCCAGCTGCACCCGATTGGTCGACGCCGACTGCAGCAGCGCCTGAGCATCGGTGTTGAGAACGCTGTAGCCCACGCCTTCCAGGTCGCTCTGGATCATGCGGTTCACGGCATTGCTGCCGCCACCACCCACGCCGATCACCTCAATGCGCGCGGACTGACTGGGAAGGATGCCACTGGCTTCAGAAGCCGTTGAATGCTGGGGGGGCATCATCTCCATCGTTGAGGCCTTGCCGTTGAGCTGTGGCTGCATTATGTCGTTGCGGGAGACGTCCGCCGTTCAGTTTGACCAGGGTTGGCGATTCGACCTCGTTCCGCAACACAGCGTCAGCGTTCGCTTGTTTTTGCCGGAGGGGTTGTTTCCGCCTTGGCCTCAATCGCCATCTGCAATTCAGGCTTGCTGGGATCACTGAGATCGAGGCTGGTGCCGGAGCGACGTCGCAGCTCATCGGGAAGGCTGCGGCTCAATTGAGTGAGGGTGATGAGCTGCTGGTCAAGCAGGCGGGTATCGGAGCCCAGGTGCACCAGTCCCAACCCAGCCGTGCGCACACTCAATGCCCCGTCTGCAGTGATCTCAATCGTCTGCAAGACACTGCCCAACTGATCCCTTCTCTTGAGCAGTAGCTCAAGAGAAGGGCGCTGGGCCGGGGTCCATCCGGTCACAAGAATGCTGGTCTCCGGTTCTTCGCCGTGGGCCGCAGCGGTGCGGGTCATCCACTGGCCACGGCTGTCGACCATGCCCTGCTCCTGACCCTTGCTGCCCTGACGACGTGCCGCCGCGACGGGACGGCGATCCTCCAACTGCACGGTCAACCCCGGCGGCAAGAGACGCCGTTGGACGACTGCGGCCTGCACCGGCAGGGTCTTCACCAGTTGGTTTTCCATTTCGCTCGGCTGCAGGCTGAGCAGAGACAGAGGAAAACTCAGCTGAGCCGCCTCAACCACGGCCTCCGTTCCAAGCCGCTCGCTGCCGCTTACCTGCACCTGCTCTTTGCTGCGCAACGTCCAGCCTTGGGTGATCAGCAACCAACCCAGAGCCGTGGCCGATGACCCAAAAACGGTGAGTCGCCAGAGCTGGATCATCCGGTCGCGGCGGCGTTCCTGGCGCAGGCGACGTCGCCGCTCCACCCCTGGGGGCAAGGTTCCTGTCTTGGCTGCGCTGGTCGTGCGGCTCACAGGTCGCAACGGGCAGTGGTCATGAGCTGATCGATCCAGCCGCGGGCGCGATCGGCATCGGAAAAGGGCACATCCATCTGGCGGCCCTCACCGATCAGCCGCAAGCGGCAACGGCCCTGAGATTCGCTGGCCAACGGCGCTTCACCGGAGGAGAGCGCCATCAGTTCGACCATTTCCAAGGTCTTGATCACAAACTCGCCCTGCTGCTCGAACTTGCCGGCAGAAAAGCTGCTCCAGGTGAGCAAACCATCCTTCACCTGCGCCGCACCACAGCCATCCAGCTTGGCCAGCTCCGCCCCCTCAGACCAGGCACGGAACAAGGTCTGACGGCGACGCTCCAGCCAACCCAGTGCGGCTAGCAGCACAAACACCAGAAGCAGGGGAAACCAGAGCAGTCCGTGAAGCATGGATCGGGCTGAGAGAGCCGGCCGAAGGGCTCCTCATTCTCGCGCGCTGTCCACCAACTGCGCCACCAGTTGATCGAGCGCAATGCCGCTGGCTTTCCAGAGCATTGGGTACATGCTCAGCGAAGTGAATCCCGGCAGGGTGTTGATTTCATTGATCCAGAGCTCACCAGTGCGGTCGTCGTAAAAAAAGTCCACTCTGGCCATACCCTCCACGCAGAGGGCGCGGCAGGCATCGAGGGCCATGGTGCGCACCTGGTCCTGAAGCGACTCCGGGATCGGGGCCGGGATCAACGTGGTGCTCAAACCATCGCTGTATTTGGTGGTGTAGTCGTACCAGTCGGCATCAAAACGAATCTCCCCAACCACAGACGCTTTGAGTTGGCGCTTGCCCAGCACCGCACACTCCAACTCCCGGGCATTGACGCCCTGTTCCACCACGATGCGGGGGTCAAGGGATGCCGCTTCATCGAGACCGCTGAGCAGTTGGCTGCGATCACGCGCCTTGGTGATCCCCACCGATGAGCCCAGGTTCGCTGGTTTGACGAAGCAGGGGTAGCCCAGCTCCTGTTCAATGCGAGCCACAACGGCATCGCGGCGCTCAGGCTCCTGAAGCTCGGCGGCATTCACACCCACATAGGGCACCTGCGCGAGACCGGCGGCGGCAAAGGCCGCTTTCATCGCCAACTTGTCCATGGCCACCGCGGAGCCGAGCACGCCCGCACCAACGAAAGGCTTACCCATCAAGGTGAACAACCCCTGAACGGTGCCGTCTTCTCCATTGGGACCATGCAGCACCGGGTACCAGACCTCGACGGCATCAGCCCCAGCAGGCAGGTTCAACAGGCCAGGAGACGGCAGCGGCTGGGGGAGCGCCTCCGGCTCGGCCGGCTGCCCACTCGCGAGTACCGCTCGCGCCACCTGTTCAGACCACCAGCGCCCCTGACGGTCGATGTAGAAGGCGGTCACCAAGAAACGCTCACGGTTCTGTCCCTGTTCAAGGGCTGCAATCACCGTGTTGGCGGAGCGGATCGAGACCGCGTGCTCACCGGACGCACCGCCGAAGACAAGGCCGATGCGAACAGGGGATGGAGCCATGAACAAGGGGCCTGCGGCCTGGCGTGAGCGCCAAACGTATCAGCCGTTCACCGGCGTGCCACTCAAGGAAAAGGAACGCACCGCATCAATGCGGACCTGCACCAGGTCTCCAGGCTTGAAGCTGCGGCCATCCGCCGCCTGAGCACTGAAGAAGGTGAGCCGGTTGGTGCGGGTGCGGCCCATCAGCTGACTGGGGTCCTTGGGGTTGATGCCTTCCGCCAACACCTCCTCAATGCGGCCGTCGTAGCGGGCGTTGCGGTCGCGGGCGCAACGTTCCACCAGAGCATTGATCTCCTGCAGACGGGCCACCTTCACCTCCTCGGGCAACTGGTTGTCCCAATCGGCGGCAGGAGTGTTGGGGCGTGGGGAGTAGGCCGCCGTATTCACTTGGTCAAAACCGATCTCCTCGATCAGATCGAGGGTGCGGCGGTATTGGGCATCGGTCTCGCCGGGGAAGGCCACGATCACGTCAGCGCTCAAGGATGCATCGGGCATGCGCTCACGGATGCGATCAATGATCCGGCGGTAGCGCTCCACCGTGTAGCCCCGCGCCATCGAGCGCAGCACGTCGTTGTCGCCGCTTTGGAAGGGGATGTGGAAGTGCTCGCACAGCTTGGGGAGATCGGCACAGGCATCGATCAAGCGCTCCGTGAAATAACGCGGATGGCTGGTGGCGAAGCGAATCCGTTCCACTCCGTCCACGTCGTGAACGAAATGGAGCAGGTCGGTCAGGGTGTGCTGGCGGCGTCCTTCTGCGGTGATGCCTGGCAGATCACGGCCATAGGCGTCGATGTTCTGCCCCAGGAGGGTGATCTCCTTGAAGCCCTGAGCCGCCAGCCCTTCCATCTCCAGCTTGATCGCTTCCGGCATCCGCGATTGCTCTTTGCCCCGCACCGACGGCACTACGCAATAGGTGCAACGCTCATTACAGCCATAGATCACATTCACCCAGGCGCAGATCGCACTGTCGCGGCGGGCTGTGGTGAGGTCTTCGAGGATGTGGTGCTCCTCAGTGGCCACCACCTGCTGCCCAGCTTCCACCTGGGTAAGCAGGGTCTCGAGCCGGTTGGCATGCTGCGGCCCCATCACCAGATCGAGTTCAGGCACCCTGCGCAACAGCGATTCCCCCTCTTGCTGCGCCACGCAACCGGCCACCACGAGCGTGAGATTGGGGTTGCTGCGTTTGCGCTGCGCCTGACGCCCCAGATAGCTGTAAACCTTTTGCTCCGCGTTATCGCGGATCGTGCAGGTGTTGTAGAGCACGAGGTCGGCATCGAGCTCAGCAGGGGCCTCCCGGTAGCCCATGGATTCCAGGATCCCGGCCATCCGCTCGGAATCGGCCTTGTTCATCTGGCAACCGAAGGTGGTGATCCAGTAGCTGCCACGGCCAGGGCCGCCGACAGCGTCAGTGGCGCTGCGATCGGAGGGAGCGGCTTGAGAGGGCGAAGCGGAAACGACCAAGGCTGTCAGCGGTGCGGGAAGCCCGAGAAAGAACTGCTTTATTCAGTGTCGGTCACGACGGGGCTGTGCCAGTTTGAAGATTGACGTTGCGATGGCATGGCCTGGAGCCTGCGCCGGTTCCCCCTCACCAAGGCGGTGCCCCTGGCCATCAGCCGTGGCACAACGTCAGTGGTGGAGCATCTGGAGCTGCGGCTCGAGCACGACGGGGTGATCGGCCGAGGCGAGGCCGGGGGCCTCGACACCGGACATCGGCACTTCAGCACCGATGCCATCGAGGCGGAACTCAAAACCCTGCTCCCCCACTTGGAGGGACTGAATCCGGCTAACCGACAGGGGCTTGAGCCCTGGCTGGCCCCCCTCTCACCCCCGGCACGTTGCGCCGTGGACCTGGCCCTCTGGGACTGGCATGGTCGCCGCCAGCAAACACCCATCTGGCAGCTCTGGGGCTTGGATGGATCACAACAGGTCGCCACCAGCGTCACCCTCGGCTTGGGTTCCGTGGAGCAGGTGCTGGGGCGGCTGGAGCGCTGGTGGAGCCAACTCCCGGCCCACCGAATCAAGCTCAAGCTGGGCAGCCCTGATGGGCTTGACCATGACGGTCAGCTCCTCACCGCGGTAGCGGCAGCGCTGGACCAGCGTCAACAAACCCAAGGCCAGTCCATGGAACTGCAGGTGGATGCCAATGGAGGCTGGTCTGTGGATCAGACGCGACTGATGCTGCCGGCCCTTGAGCAACAGGGCGTCGTGCTGCTGGAACAACCCCTCGCAGCAAACCAAGATCCCGACCTCGACCTGGCGGGATTTGCGGCCCTCCACGACGACTGCCCCATGCCCCTGGTGGCTGACGAAAGCTGCTGGGGCCTGGAGGATCTCCTCCGCCTCGCCCCCCACGTGGATGGGGTCAATCTGAAGCTGCTCAAAACCGGGGGGCTGAGCGAGGCCTGGTTGATGGCCGGCGTGGCCCGGCGTCTCGGGCTGGATCTGATGGTGGGCTGTTATTCCGACAGCACCCTGCTCAACGGCGCAGCAGCCCAGTTGCTGCCCTGGATCCGCTGGCCCGACCTCGACAGCCACCTGAATCTGGTGGATGACCCATTCCGAGGCTTGCCGATGGAGGACGACCGGCAATGGGCCCCACCGGACGCGGGCCTGGGCATCAGCTTGCTGGAGACCCAGCCATGCTGAGCAGCGAAGATCCCGTGGTGCTGCTCCAGCACGGGGGGCTGGATTCGCTCACTGGCAAAACAGGACTGGCCATGCTGCGGCACCGGCGCGGGCCGATCGTCGCCGTGATCGACCCTGTCCATGCCGGTGGATCCCTCGAAGCCATCACCGGCATCCCCAGAGCTGTGCCGGTGGTCGCCGATCTGGAGGAAGCACTGGGCCATGGCCCCGAGGTGGCCGTGGTGGGGCTGGCCCCCTCGGGCGGACGCCTGCCGGAGCCGCTGCGCCTGGATGCATTGGCCGCACTGAACTCCGGCCTCTCGCTGGCCAGTGGACTGCACACCCGGCTGGGAGACGATCCGGCTTTCGCCGCGGCCTGCCAGCAGGGGCGCTGGATCTGGGATCTGCGCCAAGAACCGACCGACTTGATGGTCGCCCAGGGGAGAGCAACGGATCTCCTCTGCCAACGGCTGCTGGCGGTGGGCACCGACATGGCCGTGGGCAAGATGAGCGCCTGCCTGGCCCTGCGCGATGCCGCCCTGGAGCGGGGCGTGCCCTGTCGTTTTGTGGGCACAGGCCAGGCCGGAATCCTGATCAGTGGCACTGGCGTTCCCCTGGACGCGGTGCGGGTGGATTACGCCGCGGGCGCTGTTGAAGCCGCCGTCCTCCAAGCCGCCGAGGGGCTCTCCCCCGAGGGCCTGGTGGTTGTGGAAGGCCAGGGCTCCCTCTGCCACCCAGGATCCACCGCCACGCTGCCCTTGATGCGCGGCAGCCAGCCCACGGATCTGCTGCTGGTCCACCGCGCCGGACAGACCACGATTGATCGCTTACCGGGCGTGCCATTGCCACCCTTACCCGAGCTGATCCAGCTTTGCGAAGGCCTGGCGGCCATCGGTCGGCCCGGCCATGCCGGCCCTGCTCCACGGGTGCGCGCCGTGGCCCTCAACACGGCCCGATTGGACGCCGATGGCGCCCAAAGGGCATTGAGCACTACAGAAGATGTACTGCAAATGCCCTGCGTGGATCCGATCAGACAAGGTGCCGATCGGATTCTCGAAATACTGAGATCCAAGCTGTGAAGCTGGATCTGAAGGAAAGGGCGAGCGAGGGGATTCGAACCCCCGAATAGCGGCGCCACAAGCCGCTGCCTTAACCACTTGGCGACGCCCGCCGCGTCGATCAGAATCTACCAACTCGCCCCCAGCCCCCTGCGATCGGCCTTCCCCATTCCCAGGCATCTGTCGACTGCCCCGCTAACCATGGGGATTGTGCTGATGGGCACAGCAGCGGCTTTGGCGATCACCAACCCAACCTTGAAGGACTACCAAACCCATGCCGGCGAGCAGCTGGTGGAGCTGGCCACGGAAGAGCTCTGTGGTCAGCGGGGACTCCCGATGCTGATGCGGGTTTGGCTGAAGGATTGCCCTGCAGTGATTGCCAGCCAGCAAACCACCCTCGCCGCCCTGGCTGGTCAGGTCAGCTCCCGTCTCAACCTTGGCCTGCTGAGCGTGTTCACGACTGAAGTGGGAGGTCAGCGTCTGCTGCCTGGGCTGCGGCTGCCCCGATACTCCGTCACCACCGTGGGGGTGGCCGGTCAGTTCATTACCGTCAACACCCACTCAGATCAGCATTAGGGAGAGTGAACTCACCTGCCATCAGCCAAGTTCAGGGCTGGGCTCCCCGCTGCCTGATCGTTCCGGAGGCGGTCGACACCCCGACAACGGCAACCGTCCCACCGCGGGCCGATGGCCTGATCCCGGTGGAGCTGCGTTGGAGGGAAGGACGACTGATCTCCGTGCGCCTGTTGCTGGACAGCACCGGTGTGCCGGAACATCTGCTGTTGCCCCGCCTGGTGGAACCCCACGCCCACCTCGACAAAGCCTTCAGCTGGGGCCAAGCCCCCAATCTCGAAGGCACGTACAACGGCGCCTTGGCCGCCAACCTGGCCGAGCATCAGACCCGCACCAGCGCACAGGTGCGGGAGAGGGCTGAACGGGCCCTGCAGCTCGCTTTCCGCCATGGCCTCCGGGCCATCCGCAGTCACATCGACAGCCTCGGGCCCGGAGCCGACTGCAGCTGGGAGGCCCTGCTGGATGCCCAGAGCCACTGGGGGGAGCGCATCGCTCTTCAGCTGGTGGCCCTGCTGCCGATTGAGCATTGGTCCACCACCGCAGGGGAAGCCCTGGCGCAGCGGGTCGCCGCCAGCGGTGGACTGCTGGGCGGCGTGCTGGTTCCCCCCTGCCGCGGTCGCAGCTCCCGCAGGGCCTTGACGCAAATGCTGCGGTTGGCAGAGCGACTCGGCTGCGGCATTGATCTGCATATCGATGAAGCGCAGACCGGCGCTGGCGAAGGACTGCTGCAGCTGCTGCACGTGCTCGACCGCAATCCAGTGCAGGTGCCGATCACCTGCAGCCACGCCAGCAGCCTGGCCCTGTTGCCTCCGCGGCGGCTGAAAGGCGTGATCGACCGCATGGCCGCCCACAACCTCCAGGTGGTGGCCCTGCCGCTCACCAACGGCTGGCTGCTGGGCAGGGAGGAAGGACACTCCCCGCTGGTCAGACCCCTGGCGCCAATCCTTCAACTGCAGCAGGGGGGCGTACGGGTGGCCGTGGGTGGCGACAACGTGCAGGATCCGTGGTTTCCAGGCGGCAACTTTGATCCGCTGGCCCTGATGAGCCAGAGCCTGCCGCTGGCCCAGCTGGCGCCCTGGGACCGCCTGGGGTTGATGCCGTTCACCACCGAAGCCGCTCGACTGCTGGAGCTGCCCTGGGATGGCACCTTGCAGCGGGGGGCTCCGGCCGATCTCCTGATCCTGAAGGCATCGACCTGGTCCGAGGCCCTCAGCCAAACGCCAAGCCGCCAACTCGTGGTAGGGGGTGTTTTCCAGCCAAACTGACTCCAGCACCTCGCATCTGCCATGGAACACGCCCCGGAGGCAGTGCAAGCACTGCGGAGCGCGCTGGAGGCGGTTGACGAGCTCGATCTGCTCAGCACAACGCACGATCTCGATCGCTTCTCCCGCGACGCCTACGACTACTCCCCCGTGCTGAAGGAGCAGTTCGCACCCTGCCGTGCCCAGCTGGTGGTGCGCCCCAAGTCGGTCGCCGCGGTGATGGCAGTCGCCAGCGCCTGTGCCCAGAGATCGGTGCCTCTCACCCTTCGGGGTGCCGGCACGGGCAACTACGGCCAATGCGTCCCCCTTCAGGGAGGGGTGGTGATGCTGATGGGAGAGCTTCGCGCCGTGCGGGCTTTGGATCCCGTGACAGGGGTAGTTGAGGTGGAATGCGGCTGCCTGCTTAAGGATCTCGACCGTGAACTCGCCTCCCAGGGACGCCAACTGCGGCTGATGCCCAGCACCTGGCGCAGCGCCAGCGTGGGTGGCTTCATCGCCGGCGGTTCCGGTGGCATCGGCTCCGTGCGCTGGGGCTTCCTGCGGGATCCCGGTCACCTGCTGGGACTGGAAATCGTGACCCTGGAGCCCAAACCACGGCTCCTCCATCTGGATGCCAGCGATGCCGAAGCCCTGAATCACGCCTACGGCACAAACGGCATCATCACTGCCCTGACCCTGAGCAGCGCGCCCCGTGTGGATTGGCAGGAGGTCTGCGTCGACTGCAGCGACTGGGCGACAGCCGTGACCCTGGCGCAGCGCTGCCAGCAGGCAGCTGTCGAGCTGTTCCTCTGCACCCTGCTGGATCAAGCGATCGTGGCAGGCCTCCCACCCTGGAGCGGGCCGGCCACTGCAACCCATCGACTGCTGCTGCTGGTCAGTCCGGATGGCGTGAGCACCGTGGAACGCCTGGCGTCGACGGTCGGCGGACACGTGCGCTGCCTTGGCACCGAAACGTCACGGCAGGGCAATGGACTGCGGGAACTGAGCTGGAACCACACCACCCTGCACTTGCGCCAGCAGGACCCTGCGTGGACCTATCTGCAAATGCTGCTTCCCCAACCGGAACTTCCGGTGCTGGAGACCCTGTCCAAGGACTGGGGAGACGATCTGCTGTGGCACCTCGAAGGGGTACGTCATGCCGGCGCATCGCGCCTGGCGGCCATTCCCTTGGTGCGCTGGAGAGGCCAGGACACCCTCGAGCGCTTGATTAGCCAGTGCCGCTCCCTGGGGGCCGTGATCTTCAATCCCCACGTGATCACCGTCGAAGACGGGGGGCTGGGAATCATCGATGGTGATCAGGTGGCCGCAAAACATCGCCATGACCCAGACGGCTTGCTGAATCCCGGCAAACTCAAAGGCTGGAGAGGTTGAGCGTCCCTCAGCAACCCAGGCTGTCGCGGGTGGCCATGCCAGTGGTGGGGTTGACCCCCTCTGCATCGCGACAGAGCCGCACCACATCATCCCGATCGAGCAGAGCATCGCTGAAATCCGCCCCTTCGATCTGGGCTCCAGCAAAGCTGCTGCCGGAGGCAATCACGCCATTCAGCAGGGCATTGGTGAGATTGGTGCCGCTGAAATCAGCCCGATCCATCAAGGAGTCAGAGAGATCTGCACCGCTGAAATCAGCGTCAGCAAAGGCCCCTTGCGTGAAGATCGCCCCGTGCAGATCAGCAGCAGAGAAGTCAGCACCCCGCCCCACAGCCCCGGCAAAGGAGGTGTTGGTCAGCACTTGGCCGTGGAAGTCGCCATTGCTTTGGTTCGTGAGGGTGTAATCCACCCGCTCCTGAAACAAGGCGCGGTCCTGCAAGCCGACCCCTGCTGAGGTGTCGAGTGCAGCAACAGGCGCCACCAGCCACCAACCGCCCAGCAGCAGAGCGCACACTGCTGCCGTCCACCATGCGGACGCAACAACAACCTGCGGAGAACGGGGCGCCATGGCGACGAAGACTCGACTGCCCTCACTCTGGCGGGCCTTGAGGTTGAGTGGCGCGGATCAAGAACTGGCCCAAGCGCTGAATGAGCAATTCCACGACCTGGCTAATTTTTAAATGTGAGGAGTTGAACTCCTCTGTGGAGTGGAAACAAGGCAACACGCCCACACGAGTTCACGAAAAGCCCTGCCTTCGGCGGGGCTTTTTTATTGGCATCCATGCCATCCGGACCCACAAAAAAGGGGCCTGACGGGGCCCCTCGGGTGGTGTGAGGAGATCAACTTCGTGTGAGGAGAGTTGATCCACCTCAGTGGTAGCGCGGCTGCTCGAAATTGGGGGCAGCATTCATATCGAGTCATCAAGGCGATGGCTGCAGACAGCCACTCGCCAACAAGTCACCCAGCAGATAGAGAGAACCGGCAATCACGGGCGTAGCCGCGGGCCAGCCTTGACGCTCCAGGTGCTCCAGCACCCGAATCACCGGCTGAACACCGTCCTCATCAGACGCTGTTCTGGGCAGCTCAAACAACTGCTGGGACCAGGCAGGGTTGGCGTTCAAGAGCATGGCCTTGGTCCAGCTGTGGTGGCCGGGAACAGGAACAATCCAGGCCTGATCCTGGGGCTCCAGCAGGGTCTGCAGCATGGCCGGCGCCTGCTTATGAGCCTGAATCGCCAAGATCCAGGTGAGCCCCTGCGCCGCATGGGGCCAATGGCTGCGCTCTTGCCGCAATGCCTCAGCAGCGGGGGGATTGTGGGCGCCATCGATCAACACGGTGTGCTGCTGCCAATCCATCCGCTGCAGACGACCTGGCCAATGCGTGGCCGCAAGACCGGATCGAATGCTGGCGGCATCAACCGGCCAACCCATGGCCTGAATCCGCTCCAAAACCGCCTTCGCCACAGCTGCGTTACTGCGTTGCCAGATGCCGTCTAGACCCAACACCCAATCGCTGCTGAGCGGCTCGACCCAACACAAATCAGCCTCCATCGCAGCCGCACGCTCCGCAAGCACGACCGCCACCTCAGGGGCCTGCGGGGCACTAATCACCACAGCCCCTTGCTGGATCGCCGCAGCCTTCTCACCCGCCACCGCCGCCAGAGTGCCGCCCAGGTGTTCACAGTGGTCCAGGCCAATGGAGGCCACGGCCAGCAAGGGCCTGCAGGGGTGGGCGGTGGTGGCGTCGAGACGCCCGCCGAGGCCGGCCTCCAGCACCAACCACTCCACCTGTTCAGCAGAACAGTGCACCAACGCTGCGGTGATGAGCAGTTCAAACGGGGTGAGTCGCTCGCGAAGCGCCAACGGCTGAAGCGCCTCGAGCCGCTGCCGCAACGCAGCCGCCGGAATCGCGCGCTGATCGACCCGAATGCGTTCGGTCCAGTCCACCAGGTGAGGAGAGGTGGTCAGACCAGCGCGGATGCCTGAAGCCACAAGCCCACTGTGAACAAAGCTCGCAATCGAACCCTTGCCATTCGTGCCCACCACCTGCACAGCGGGCACCGAACCACAGGGATGACCCAGGGCATCCAGGGCCCGAACCATGCGATCGAGAGAGAGATCCATGCCCCGTTGATCAAACGGGGGCAGCAGATCACTGAAGCTCACGTGCTGAGCGCCTTGAGGGTGGATTCAAGGCGAGAGAGCAGGGTGTTGATTTCTCGCTTGCTGATCACCAGTGGGGGCACCATGCGCACCACCTGGGGCCCAGCAGGCACAAGCAGCAAGCGTTGCTGGAGCGCTGCCTTCACCACATCGATGGCGGCATGGTCGCAGCCCTCTTTCATCACCAATCCCTGAAGCAATCCCCAACCACGGGTGCCCTGAAGCAGCTGGGGAAAGCGCTCCACCAATGCGTTCAAACCCTGCTGAAGCTGGTCGCCCCGTTGCTGCACATTGCTGATCAGATCACGACGCTGCAACTCACGGGCAACAGTGAGCCCAGCCCGGCAAGCGAAGGGATTGCCGCCGAAAGTGCTGGCATGATCGCCCGGCACGAAATGATCAGCGTGCTGCTTGACCAACAACGCTCCAATGGCGTGGCCACCACCAAGGCCCTTGGCCAGGGTGAAGGCATCGGGCTCCACTCCGAGACGCTCATAACCCCAGAGGGTGCCGCAACGCCCCATCCCCACCTGCACCTCATCAAAGATGAGCAGGATGTTGCGCGCATCGCAATGCTGCCGAATCGCCCGGAACACTGCTGGGTCACCCGGGTTGACACCACCCTCGCCTTGCAGAGGTTCAATCAGCACCGCCGCCACCTTGGGGCCCTGCGCTTCGAGCCGGTTCAGCAGGCTTTCAAATGACGGCAGGTCGTTGTAGGTGAACGTCTCAAATCCCTCCACCATGGGCTCAAAGCCCTGGTGATAACGGGGTTGCCCCGTGGCACTCACGGCAGCCAGTGTGCGTCCATGGAAGCTGGCCTGAGCCGTCATGATCACGGGACGATCAATGCCCCGCACCGTGTGGCCGTGCTTGCGCGCCAGCTTGATGGCCGCTTCGTTGGCTTCGGCACCGGAATTGCAGAAGAACACGCTGTCTGCACAGCTGTGGTGAACCAGCCAGCTGGCCAGTTCGATCTGCTCGGGAATCCCATAGAGATTCGAGACGTGCTGTAGACGCCGAAGCTGACGAGACAGCGCATGGCGCATCGCCCGATCGCTGTGACCGAGCGTGCAGGTGGCGATGCCCGCGACCGCATCGAGATAGCGATGCCCCTGTTCATCTTCCACCCAGCAGCCTTTGCCACGGGTGAGGGTGAGAGGGAAGCGCCCGTAGGTGCCCATCACAGCGGTTGGATGGGAGCCGGGGGACTTGAACCCCCAAGACCAGTGGCCGGCTGATTTTGAGTCAGCTGCGTCTACCAATTCCGCCAGGCTCCCTCGGCTCCGATGTTATGCGACGCCCTGCCGCCCGTGAGGCTCAGGGATTCCAGCGCTGCAGCTGGGCACCACTGGCGGTGAGCTTCGCCTCAATCGCGTCGTAACCCCGATCGAGATGATTGAGGCCTGACACCTTGCTGGTGCCTTTGGCGGTCAGGGCCGCCAGCACCATCGCGGCAGCAGCACGAAGGTCACTGCCGGTCACCGGAGCAGCGCTCAACTGAGACACGCCCTCAATCACAGCGGTGTTGCCCTGCAAGCGAATGGAAGCTCCCATGCGCTGCAGCTCCGCCACGTGCTGCATGCGGTTTTCGTAAATCTTCTCGGTGATCACACTGGTGCCCTTGGCCGTGGTGAGCAGGGCCATGAACGGAGCCTGCAGATCCGTAGGAAAACCAGGGAAGGGTTGCGTGGTGATGTCGACGCCACAGATCTCTCCGGGCGTAATCGTGATGCCGCCGTTTTCGATTTCGAGCTCGCAGCCGCAATCACGCAGCTTCTGCAGCACGGCACTGAGATGCTCGGGCACGACTGGAGCAACACGCATGCGTGAGCGGGTGATCGCCGCAGCCAAAAGAAATGTGCCCGCCTCAATCCGGTCGGGGATCACCGCGTAGGTGCAGCTGCGGAGCTTGTCGACACCTTCGATCGTGATTGTGGGGCCACCCGCACCGGTGATGCGCGCGCCCATGGCATTCAGCAGGTTGGCAAGATCTTGAACTTCCGGCTCCTGCGCTGCGTTTTCAATCACGCTGGTCCCTTCCGCCAGCACAGCAGCCATCAGGATCGTTTCGGTCGCACCGACACTGGGGCAGTCGAGCACGATCGAAGCTCCGGTGAGCCTGGTGCGGCGGCCCGGCACCGCTGCCGAGACCACACCATGCTCGACGTTGACAACAGCTCCGAGAGCTTTCAGGCCTCGGATGTGCTCCACCACGGGCCGGGCACCGATGCGACAGCCTCCGGGCAGGGGCACCTTGGCGCGTCCCAAACGGCCCAAAAGCGGGCCAATGGCGAAGAAACTGGCCCGCAATCCATTGACCAAGCCATAGGGAGGTTCCCCATGGCGCAGACCGCTGGCGTCAAGTTGAACGGTCTCATGACTGCGCTTCACATCAACACCCAGCGCAGTGAGGATGTCGGCCATGCCATCGATATCGGTGAGCTGAGGCACATTGGTGAGCGTCAGCGGCTCATCGCTCAGCAGGGCAGCCGTCATCAGCACAAGGGCTGAATTCTTGGCTCCGCTCACCCTCAGCTCGCCAGAGAGAGAGCAACCACCCGAGACCTCCAGATGCGGCGTGAGAATCTCTTGAGACGCTGGCGCCACAGCCGGCATGGCAGTTGAGGTTGGGAATTCCTCACCATCCTGACAAGGGTTTTTGAGACCGTCTAGACGGCCGGCGTGCAAAGTGGATCGATGACTACCAAAGCCAACCAGCTCCGGGAAGGCGATGCCGTATGTTCGTGGGGTCGCCACGGGCGACTCGCCAGCGGATGTGGCGGAATTGGTAGACGCGCTAGTTTCAGGTACTAGTGGCAGCAATGTCGTGGGAGTTCAAGTCTCCCCATCCGCATCGCAAAAGCCCCTGCCATTTGGCAGGGGCTTTTTGGTGCTGAATCGCGCTTTAATCGCCGCCACCGCCAACAAAGCGAAGCCAAAAGAACACGACTACGCAACAGATACGTCACGCAAGCGTGCCATGCGCTAGGTGTAGACGTTCGAGCCTTCAGGCAAAGCGACGCCTCAACTCTGAATCGCACCCTATTTTTTAGAGATCAATCCAAGCCCTGGCTTCCCCATGATCGTTTTGAAGATCTCCAATTCCTCGGAGGTTGTCGCGGCCAAGGTTGGCAAGTTTCTGGAATTTCTCACTCCTGATTCGATGGACCATGCCGCCGTTGAAGATCAGGTGATCAAGAAGCTGGTGGAAAACCTCGCCGCGGAAGGCATCAAAGGTGAGATCGCAGCAGTGAAGGGGTTGAACCTCGAAGGCCAGGAAATCAGCCTTCACGACGGCATGAAGGTGCGCAAACACGAATCCTTCTGATCCCATGCAGCCGCTGATTACCAGTCGGCGGAATCCTCTGGTGCGGCGACTGCGCGCCCTGGCAGCGCGCCAAGGCAGGGAGGAGGAGGGCCTTCTGCTTCTGGAAGGCACCCACCTCCTGCAGGAGCTGGTGCCACTGCTCCGCCAGCACCCGCACCCCCTGGAGCTAGTGGCCACCCCCACCTGGCTGCAGGGGCACCAAGCCCTCTTGGCCCGGCTTCTACCGGCCCCGAAGCTGCAACTGGTCAGTGAGGAGGTGCTGCAAGCCTCTCTCACCACCGTTAACCCGGATGGAGTGGCAGCCCTGCTGCCCCTCGCACTGCTCCCCCAGGCACCAGCGTCACCAGCGTTCGTACTGGCCCTCGATCGCATCCAGGACCCCGGGAACCTCGGAACCCTGCTGCGCACGGCCCTGGCTGCCGATGTGGAGATGGTTTGGCAAGGCTCTGGAGCTGATCCTCTGAATCCCAAGGTGGTGCGCAGCTCTACCGGAGCGGTTCTGCGTCTTCCCCTCCACCGTTTTGGCCCTGCAGAAGCCGCCGGAATCGCAGAACTGAAACAAACCCTGCAGCAAGCTCGCGATCGCGGACTGCAGGTCGTGGCAACGCTGGTGCCAGGAGCTGGAGGTCCCTTAAGCGTTGTCCCGTACTGGGAGCTCGACTGGCGCCTCCCCACCGTGCTGGTGCTCGGGAATGAAGGGCGCGGGCTGCACCCCGAGCTTCTGGATTGCTGCACCCATGGCGTCACCCTGCCCCACAGCCCCGCAGTGGAGTCCCTGAATGTGGCATCTGCCGCAGTCCCCCTCCTCCTGGAACGGCGACGGGCGACAATGACCGCTCCCTCGCAGCAGTCCGGGTGAGCGACGCCAGTTTCGACTTCGATGTGATCGTGATCGGTGCCGGCTATGGCGGCTTTGATGCCGCCAAGCATGCAGCCGACCATGGTCTGAAAGTGGCGATTATTGAATCCCGCGACATGGGCGGAACCTGCGTGAACCGCGGTTGCGTTCCATCCAAGGCTCTACTGGCAGCCAGTGGCAGGGTGCGAGAACTGGCTGATGCCGAGCACCTTCAGGGCTTTGGCATTCATTCCGCCCCCGTGCGATTTGAACGCCAGAAACTTGCCGATCACGCCAATCAACTGGTGGCGACGATCCGCTCCAACCTCACCAAAACCCTGGAGCGCGCAGGGGTCACCATCATCCGAGGTAAAGGCCGCCTGGAAGGTCCTCAGAAGGTGGGGGTGCGAGAGATCAGCGGCGTCGATCGGGTGCTCAGCGCCCGTGACGTGATCATCGCCACTGGATCAGACCCCTTCGTGCCACCAGGGATTGAGACCGATGGCCGCAGCGTGTTCACCAGTGATGAGGCGGTGAACCTGGAATGGTTGCCCCGCTGGATCGCCATCATCGGCAGCGGCTACATCGGCCTGGAGTTTGCTGACGTCTACACCGCCCTCGGCTGTGAAGTGACGATGATCGAGGCCCTCGATCGCGTGATGCCCACCTTCGATCCCGACATCGCCAAGCTGGCAGCCCGCAAGCTGATCGACGGGCGCGATATTGATGCCCGCTCTGGTGTGTTGGCCCAATCGATCAAACCGGGAGCGCCGGTGCAGATCGAACTGGTCGACATGCAGACCCGTGAACCGGTTGAAACTCTGGAAGTGGATGCGGTGCTGGTGGCCACCGGCCGGGTACCGAGCAGCAAAGACCTCAATCTCGAGGCCCAAGGCATCGAAACCAACCGGGGTTTCGTGCCCATCGACGACAGCATGCGGGTGCTGGTGAATGGCCAACCCGTGCCCCATCTCTGGGCAGTGGGTGATGTCACCGGCAAGCTGATGCTGGCCCACACCGCTGCAGCCCAGGGAACCGTGGCTGTCGACAACATCCTCGGCAAGAGCCGTGAGATTGATTACCGCAGCATCCCTGCCGCCACCTTCACCCACCCGGAAATCAGCTCCGTCGGCCTCAGTGAGGCGGATGCCAAGCAACTCGCCAGCGACCAGGGCTTTGAACTGGGTGTTGTGCGCAGCTATTTCAAGGCCAACTCCAAGGCCCTCGCGGAGCTGGAAAGCGATGGTCTGATGAAGCTGCTGTTCAACAAAACCAGCGGTGAAGTGCTCGGAGCCCACATCTATGGCCTCCACGCTGCCGACCTGATTCAGGAGGTGGCCAATGCCGTGGCCCGCCGCCAGAGCGTGCGTCAGCTCGCCACGGAGGTGCACACCCATCCGACCCTGAGTGAGGTGGTGGAAGTTGCCTACAAGCAGGCTGCCCACGCCCTTGCCGCCTGAGGACCGACTGATGAACATTCGCCGCAGACCCCCGAACCCCTCAGTGCAGGTGGCGCATCTGGAGTACGGGATCCCCCACGATGATGCTGAGCCCCGTCACATCCTCGAGAAGATCGTCTGGGAGAAAGATCGCGAGGTGGCCACTGCGCGGGAGCGCATGCCCCTCGAACAGCTCAAGTCGAAGGTCGACCAACTGCCCGCCCCACGCGACTTCCTGGCTGCACTGCGCCAAGCCGCCATCAAACCGGCCGTGATCGCCGAGGTGAAGAAAGCCAGCCCCAGCAAGGGGGTGATCCGCGAGAACTTCGACCCTGTTGCCATTGCCAAGGCCTATGCCGCAGGCGGTGCCAGCTGTTTGTCGGTTCTCACCGACAAACAGTTCTTCCAGGGCGGCTTTGAAGTGCTGGTGGATGTGCGCGATGCCGTCGACTTACCGCTGCTGTGCAAGGACTTCATCCTCACGCCCTATCAGCTGTACCAGGCTCGCGCTGCCGGTGCAGATGCAGCTCTGCTGATCGCTGCAATCCTCACCGATCAAGATCTGCGCTACCTCTCCAAAGTGGCGGCCACATTGGGGTTGACCGTTCTGGTGGAAGTGCACGACAGCGAGGAACTGGAGCGGATTTTGAGCCTGGGAGGCTTCCCGTTGATCGGCATCAACAATCGCGATCTCACCAGTTTCGAAACCGATCTGGCCACCACAGAAACACTCACCGCTCAGTTTGGCGCTCGCCTCCAGGAACAAGGTGCCCTGCTCGTCAGTGAGTCAGGCCTGTTCCAGCGCAGTGACCTCGACCGTGTGCAACACGCTGGTGCTGGAGCGGTGCTGGTGGGTGAAGCCCTGATGCGTCAAGACGACGTGGAAGCTGGTCTGCGCAGCTTGATTTCGGGCTGAGTGGCACCTGCGACTGACTGGCTTTCGCCAAGCCACAAAAAAGCCCCCGCTTACGCGGGGGCTTTTGTTTGCCTTTTAACGATCAGGCAGCGGCCAGGTTGGCGGCCACGAAGTCCCAGTTGACCAGCTTGTCGAGGTAGGTGGTCATGTAGTCGGGACGACGGTTCTGATAGTCGAGGTAGTAAGCGTGCTCCCACACATCCATGGTGAGCAGAGCCTTCTGACCGTGGGCCAGGGGAAGATCGGCATTCGCAGTCTTGGTGACCTTCAGGGTGCCGTTGTCGAGCACGAGCCAGGCCCAGCCGCTACCGAACTGGGTGGCGCCGGCTGCCTTGAAGGCCTCAACGAACTTCTCGAAGCTGCCGAAGTCAGCGTTGATCTTGTCGAGCAGCGCGCCGCTGGGGGTGCCACCACCGTTGGGCTTGATGCACTGCCAGTAGAAGCTGTGGTTCCAGACCTGGGCGGCGTTGTTGAACACACCAGCCTTGCCGGCATCACCGGCCACGGCAACGATGGTGTCTTCGAGGCTCTTGCCTTCCAGATCGGTGCCAGCCACCAGGTTGTTGAGGTTGGTCACGTAAGCGTTGTGGTGCTTGCCGTGGTGGAACTCAAGGGTTTGGCGGGAGATATGGGGCTCGAGGGCGTCGAGGCCGTAGGGCAGCGCGGGCAGCGTAT
>CAXQPR010000029.1:0-39528 GCA_964225855.1 Salipiger bermudensis
GTGAGCAGAGAGAGCAACAACGCCACCAGTAATGCAGCCCCTGATGCAAACCCGAACACCTGAAGGGATCCGCCGATGAACAAGGTGACGCCCACGATGATGCCGCTGTAGCTCATCGTGGTTTCCACCCGGCCTAGAGGTAGGAGCGGCAGTCGATCATCCTTCCAGCCCTGAAGGCGGTCTTTGACGAGTTGGGCAAACGTGAGGCCGCACACCACCCCAATAGCGAGCCCGAGCCCTGCCAACAGGTAGGGAGGTTGGCTGATGCGCGCGTACTCCAACAGGATTTCGTCGGCGTTGAGGTCGCCGAACAGGCCTGCATAGCTGTCGATATCAGCTTGCTGCAGGTCGACGGGCGCGAAATCCGGCGCAAGTGCCATGGCGTCGAAAGCTGGCGCGATCAGCGAAACAGCGTCTGACCCTAAAGGACTCAGGCCGCTGCCAGCGGATTCAGTTTCTGCAGCATGGTGCCTGCCATCCGCCCTGGTGCGAAGGTCCGCCTCAGCATTGATCCGAGAGCGCGTAGGTCTGCGGTGCTGAGACGGTCGTCCTTAATCAAGGTCAGCAGCAGGCGACGGCGTAAATCACTGCCGTCTTTTCCGAGCAAGAGCTTGATGCCTGCTCCGGCAACGGGGATCAGTTCCAGGCCTGGTCCCGATCCGCTTTCGCCGACCACCTGGAGCAGGCTTTCCAGCCGCTCGATGCGCAGCTGACCCTGACGATCGAAGATCACCTCCATCAGTTTTTCGCGCATCTCGCGGGTGTCCCCCGCCAGCAGTCGTTTGGCCACGTAGGGATAGGCCACCGCAATGATCTTGAACTCTGGATCGAGCCGCAGGGCCAGGCCCTCCTGGCTGACGACGGCTCGGATGATCAGGGCAAAGCGCGCCGGAACTCGGAACGGGTAGTCGTACATCAGTTCCGAAAAGCGGTCGGTGATCGCTTTGAAGTTGAACGAACCCACGGCATCACCCAGGCTTCCTCCCAGCACCTCCTCTAACGCCGGAATGATTGGTGCCAGATCAGCGTTGGGGGCCAGAAATCCCAATTGCTGGAAGTCACCTGCCAGAGCTTCGAAGTCGCGATTGATCAGGTGAACCACAGCCCCAGTCAGGGTTAGGCGGTCGCTGTCGCTGATCGAATCCATCATCCCGAAATCCACGTAGGCCACATGGCCCAGTTCCCCGGTGCGGCCGCTGAGGGCAAACAGATTCCCGGGGTGGGGATCAGCGTGGAAATAACCGAACTCCAGCAATTGCTGCAGGCCACTGATCACTCCTGTTCGGATCAGGGCAGTGGGATCGAGGCGTTGAGCGCGCAACTCCTGCCGGTCCCGCAGCTTGGTGCCATGGATCCAGCTGGTGGTCAGCACCCGTCTTGCGGTGAGCAGTCGCTCCACCCGCGGAATGGTGACAGCAGGATTGTCGGCGAACAGGGCAGAAAAGCGATCGGCGTTGTCGGCTTCCCGTTCGTAATCGATTTCTTCGAACAGGCTGCGGCCGAACTCATCAATGATTTCGCCAAGGCCAAAACCCAGGTTGAGGGGAAGCAGTGGTGCAACCAGCACCCCAAGGCTGCGGATCAACACCATGTCGCGGCGCAGGATGAAGGCGAGATTGGGGCGTTGCACCTTCACGGCCACCCAATGCTGCCCATGCAGACGGGCTCGGTAGACCTGGCCGAGACTTGCCGCCGCGACGGGCTGGCTTGGAAACTCTTCAAACAGTTGCTCGACTGGGGCCCCAAGTTCCTCCTGAATCGTGGTCAGGGCGATCGAGTGATCAAAGGCAGGCAGATCGTCCTGCAGACGGGTGAGTTCGTCGAGCCAGTCCCTCGGGATCAAATCCGGTCGTGTGGAGAGCGCCTGCCCCACCTTGATGAAACAAGGCCCCAGGTTGGTGAGAGTTTTCAGCAGGGTGCGAGCCAGTTTGCGCTGCACCTCCGGATCCTTGCTGCCCCCGCGGAGCAGCACGCTGACAACCAAGCCCAGCAAGGCCCAAAGGATCTGGATCAACCGCGGAATCACGATCCACGGGCGCAGCAGCAGCCAACGGGCATCGCGTCCAGGCTGGTAGCGAGGGGCTGGGCTGGCTTCTTTGGCCCTCTCTGCTTTGGCCGCCATGCCCATTCACTAAAAGCAGAGGTGACTCTAGGGAGATGACTTGGCTTAGGGCGTGCTGATGGATGATGCAGTGCAAGCCGTGCCCTGCCCATGGACACGCCTCTGATTCCCTTGTTGCGGGCCCGTCGCGGTTCGCGGTTGCACCTTCCTGCCCATGGGGGTGGATCTGGGTTGGCTCCTGGTTTGCGGGCCTTGCTTCGCTTGCGACCTGGGCACTGGGATCTTCCTGAATTGCCTGAGATCGGCGGCCCTTTGGAGCCCGATGGAGCGGTGGTGGCCAGTCAACGCGCAGCGGCTGCAGCCTTTGGTGCGGATCACTGCTGGTATGGCGTCAACGGTGCCACCGGCATGCTTCAAGCCGCTGTCCTGGCGATGGCCCGGCCTGGGCAGTCGTTGTTGTTGCCGCGTAACAGCCATCGCAGCCTTCTGCAGGCCTGTGCTCTTGGTGGCATTCGCCCCCTGCTGTTTGACCTGCCCTTTCTGCCCGACCGTGGCCACGTGGCGGCGCTCGACCACACCTGGCTGGAGCGGGTGCTCACATCGTCTGAACTTCAGACCCACCAACCCGTGGGTGCCGTGTTGGTGCAGCCGACCTACAACGGCTATGCGGTTGATCCCGCTCCGCTGATCGACCGTGTCCATCAGCAAGGCCTTCCGGTGCTGGTGGATGAGGCCCATGGGAGCCATTTCCTGCCAGGAGTGGACCACAGCCTCCCGGTTTCTGCGCTTCGGGCTGGTGCTGATCTGGTGGTCCATTCCCTGCACAAGTCATCCACAGGGCTGGGACAAACCGCTGTGTTGTGGCTCCAGGGTCAGCGGGTGGATCCTGACGCTGTTGCCCGAAGTCTTGGTTGGCTGCAGACCACCAGTCCCAGTGCCTTGCTGCTGGCATCGTGTGAGGCCTCTCTCGCCGATTGGACCACCCGCGCCGGTTTGCGCCGTTTGTCTCGACACCTTTCGCAGGCGCGTGCGTTGGCTGATCAGTTGCGGGACCGGCGGCTCCCTTTGCTGGAGACTGCCGATCCTCTGCGGCTGATCTGGCACACCGCTGCAGAGGGCATCAGCGGATTGGATGCCGATGAATGGTTGATGGCGAGGGGCCTTGTGGGTGAACTGCCGGAACCGGGTTGTCTCACCTTCTGCTTGGGCATGGCCACCAGCTCGGGCCTGCGCCGCACGATGCTTCGTCACTGGAGTGGGCTGGTGCAACAGCTCGGGCAGGCCAGGCCCTTGCCTCCCTTCACTCCGCCTCCCATTCCCCTGATTACCTCCCCGGAGATGGAT
This sequence comes from Salipiger bermudensis, assembly GCA_964225855.1. Lineage (GTDB taxonomy): Bacteria > Cyanobacteriota > Cyanobacteriia > PCC-6307 > Cyanobiaceae > Synechococcus_C. Next base: position 3,407 of record CAXQPR010000029.1, read on the forward strand.
TGTGGGGAGGCCTGGCGAGCCGACAGCCGCCCCGTGCCGTGGGCCGATGCCGTCGGCGGGATTGCAGCCCAGCTGGTGTGCCCCTACCCACCAGGTATTCCCCTGATCGTCCCTGGAGAGCGACTTGACCAGGCGCGAGTCGCATGGATCGAGCAGCTGCGCCAGTTTTGGCCAGAACAGATCAGCGGTAGGGTGAGGATTGTGGCCTAAGGCTCGGCGATGCAGAGCGTCCCCCGGCAGCGCTTGGTCAGTGGTCTCGGTGCCGGCCTGTTTGGGTTAGTGGTCGTGGGCCTGGGTGGTTGGTGGTTCACCGTGGCTCTGGGCGTGATTGTGCACCTCGGCCTGTTGGAGTTTTTCCGCATGGCGCAGTGCACCGGCATTCGACCCGCCACAAAAACCACCCTGGTGGTGGTCCAACTGCTGCTCATCAGCACCCAGTGGGATCTCACCGGTGGTCTGCCGTCCCACCTGGCCTCGGCAGTGTTGCCACTCTCCGGTGCGGCCATCTGTGGCTGGCTCTTGCTGCAGCCCGTCACAGGCTCGATCGCCGATATCGCTTCGTCGATTTTTGGCCTTTTTTATCTGGGATATCTGCCCAGCCATTGGTTGCGCCTGCGCCAGTTGAGTGACCCCCAACTCCTCCCTTCCGGTCCCCAGTGGCTCTCGGCGGGGTTGGTGATCACCTTGATGGCCTGTTTGATGATCGTGGCCAGCGATATCGGCTCCTATCTGGTGGGTCGTCGCTTTGGGCGGCTGCCCCTATCCCCCATTTCGCCGGGAAAAACCGTCGAAGGAGCACTGGGAGGTCTTGTCGCCTCTGTGGCTGTGGGTGTGGTTTTTGCTGGCTGGATGCAATGGCCTTGGGCCGTCTTGAGCGGTGGCTTGCTTGGTGGGTTGGTGGCCTTGTTTGCTCTCGTGGGGGATCTCACCGAATCCATGATGAAACGGGATGCGGGCTTGAAGGATTCCGGTGATGCGTTGCCCGGCCATGGCGGGATTCTGGATCGCATCGACAGCTATCTGTTCACGCCTGCCGTTGTCTATTACGCCGTGACCCTGTTGTTGCCCCAACTCTCGGGCTAGTCATGACCGCGTGGATCAGGGCGTCACTGCCGCTCGACCTTTGAGATGTAACTGTCCGGCCTTGAGATGGGCTTCCTCGATGTTGATGTTGGGGTCCATCGGCAATCGCACTTCACCGTCTCCTTCCATCCTCCGGATTCGCACGGTGCCCCCTGCCGCATCAAGCCTGAAACGCTTGCTCACCACTTCAGCCTCCTGACTCACCGGAGCGGTCAGCACCAGGGTGTCGTTGTCGATGGCAAGGTTGCCCAGAGTGGTCAGACCCATCAGTTGCTCGGCCAACCAGTCCCCCAGCCAGCGCCAGCGGTCGGTCAGCAGGGCACGGTTCAGATCGTTGCCGCGCATCGTCACGGAACCGTTGAGCTGAAATGGCTCCTGCAGTTGCAGGATCTGGCCCGGTTGGCTGGGTTTGAGATTCAGATGAAGGGGGCCGCTCTGCAAGGAGGCGCGGTGAATGGGCAAGCCCTGGAAGGTGACCAACCGTCCTTCCAGCTGCACCCCCTTGAGATGGCCACGCAGTAATTGCAGTGCTGAGCCGTTGAGCACCAGATTGAGATCCTCGACCTCATCGCATTGGCGGCGAATCCAGAGGTTGAGGCCGTTGGCCAACAGCTGAAGGATCGGGCCTGAACTGGTGTTGGGTTCGCTCATCGGCATGCCTCCAGGGCCCTCCACCGTTGGGCCACCAGCTCAGCTTGATCGAGATGGGGCAGATGTCCACATCGATCGACGTCTTCCAGGCGCGAACCGAGTAGCTCCTGGGCTGCGCGCTTCTGGGGAGCCCGCAGAATTCGGTCCTGATTTCCCCACAGCACCTGCAGGGTTTGCCTGGGCAGCGGTGCTCCACATGCGGCAAAGCCCCCGCTGCGGGCAAAGCTTGCTAGCGAAGGCCCCCACCCCGGAACCTGGAGTGGAAGGGATGCAATCTCCAGTTCTGCCGGGCCGACACTGGCATCAGGATCAGCGAAGGCCTGACGGCATAAACCGCGACGCACTCCTGGCCGACCGAGAAACCAAACACCCAGTTGATCCAGAAGGGGAGGCACAGGCATCGGTTTGCCGTCCAAGCCTGCCGGTGAGAGCAGCAGTAAGCGGTCGATGCGGGTGGGGTGCCGCCGGGCCAGCTCCATCGCCACCGCTCCACCCATGGAGGCTCCGATCACACCAATCGGTTGCTCTTCTGGAAGGTTGGCGATTAGTGCGGCCAGATGGGTCATCACTGCCTCGGGTCCTTCCTTCGCTCCTGGATGGCGAGGACTGAATCCAAAGCCATACAGATCGGGAATCACCAGGCTGTGATCCTGATCCAGAAGGGGGGCAAGCCGGCGGAATTCGAGATGGCAACTGTCAAACCCGTGGAGCATCAACACCAGGGGGCCAGTTCCCTTGTGCACCACGGGGTAATGGTCAGCAACCGGTGCGTCGAGCTGCTGCCAGCACACATGGGAGGCGAGCTCACGGGCCTGCGGATCGATCAGAGTGGAGGCCGCCTGCTCCAGCAGTTGCCGGTTGGTCAACTGCCGCTCCTGTTCCCCTGCGGTGTCGTTGCCGTGACTCCGCTCTGGGTGCTGACGAGCGCTTCAAGCAGCTCCGTTTCACTGACAGGGAAGGGAAGGTAATGCAGGTCGGATCCAGGGCGACAGGCGAACTGACACGCCTGCTGAAGTTCATGCAACCCCGCCTGACCGAGCCCCAGGTCCTCCAGGGTCACGGGCACCCCGAGGTGGTGAAGGAGGGGAAACAGCTGGCGGCGTGCTTGGGCGGCAAGTTGGCTCCCACCCAGACGCTCTTCCAGGCGAAGCTGAACAAGGATCCCGAAGCCGACTTTCTCGCCATGCAACACGTGATGGCAGGCCGGCAGCTGGGTGAGGCCGTTGTGAACGGCATGGGCAGCAACCGTGCGGCACTGGGCTCCCCCCAATCCGCCGATCACACCAGCCGTGAGTCCGCAGGCTTCGGCCACGCGGACCCAGGCCTCACTTTGGGGATTCTCCAGGGCTTCCTTGGCATCCAGCAGCAATTGGTCGCGAAGCACCCGAGCCATCTGCACAGCCTGCTGAATGATGCCGTCGTTGCTGGCACCACTGCTAACGGAAGCCTCATACCACTTGGCGAGGGCATCGGCGATGCCGCTGGCCAGCGTTCGTGCCGGTGCCTGTCGCACCAGTGAATGATCAAAAATCAGCAGGTCGGGGCATCGTTGGAGGGCCACATCGCCTTCGAAGGCTCCGTCCGCTGAATAGATGTTCGACAGCGCGGTCCACCCCGCGCAGGTGGCTGCGCTGAGCGGCACGGTGATGCAACGGATGTTGAGCCGATCGGCCAGCAATTTGCCTGCATCGAGCACCTTGCCGCCCCCTGCAGCAATCACCCCGTCACAGCCATGGCTGGCCAACTCTTGCTGCAGTCGCTGCAGATCGTGCTCACAACAGTCGTGTTCGAGTTCAACTTGAACGACCTCCAAACCGAGGTCGAGCAAGTCCTGCCCCAGTTGACTCCGTAAAGACGCTGTCGCCTCACTACGGCCCAAAAGGGCCGGTCGACCGGTCAGGGCAGGAATCAGGTTCAGGCTGTCGCTCCAAGCGTGCTCCCCCCGAATGACCCGGGAGGGAGCAATGGAATGGCTTGAGCCGCTTGTGGATGACGACTGCATGGCTGCCGTCAAAGGCCAGCGCTGGCGAGCTCAGGAGTGGCCGGTGCAGTGATGTTGCAATGACGCACCACCACCTTCTTGTCAGCATCCACATCCACGACAACGCTGTCGCCATCTTTGATGCGCCCGGAAAGGACCTCTTCAGCGAGGCTGTCTTCCAGAAGACGCATCACGGCACGACGCAATGGTCGGGCGCCATAGGCAGGGTTAAAGCCTTCCTCCACAAGCCGTTCCTTGAAGGCATCCGAAACCGTGAGGGTGATCCCCTTCTCGCCAATGCGCGAAAACACTTCCCGCAACATGATCTCGGCGATCTGTTTGACCTCGTCGCGATTGAGCTGACGGAAGACGATGATCTCGTCGAGGCGGTTGAGGAATTCAGGGCGGAAGTATTGCTTCAGCTCCTCGTTCACCAACGAGCGGATTCGGTTGTACTGGTTTTCCTCGGCGTTTTCGCCGGAAAATTCAAAGCCGAGGCCGCCGCCGCCTTTCTCAATCACTTTCGAACCGATGTTCGACGTCATGATCACCAGGGTGTTCTTGAAGTCGACGGTGCGTCCCTTGGAGTCGGTCAGGCGACCGTCTTCCAGTAACTGGAGGAGCAGGTTGAACACATCGGGGTGGGCCTTCTCGATCTCATCGAACAGCACCACGGTGTAGGGGCGACGACGCACGGCTTCGGTGAGCTGTCCACCTTCGTTGAAGCCGACATAGCCCGGAGGGGAGCCGATCAACTTGCTGACCGTGTGGCGCTCCATGAATTCCGACATGTCGAGGCGGATCATGGCCTCTTCGCTACCGAAGAAGTAGGTGGCCAGAGCCTTGGTGAGCTCTGTCTTACCAACACCAGTGGGACCGGAGAAGATGAAGCTGGCGATCGGCCGGTTGGGGTTCTTGAGGCCAACGCGGGCACGGCGGATGGCCTTCGACACAGCCTTCACCGCTTCGTCCTGGCCGATCAGGCGTTTGTGGAGGGTCTCCTCCATATTCAGCAGCTTCACCGACTCGCTCTCGGTGAGCTTCTGCACGGGAACACCCGTCCAGGAGGCCACGATCTGGGCAATGTCCTCTTCATCCACCACAGGAGTGGTGAGGGTTGCGGATTCCGTGGAGGGGGTGTCCGTTCCAATAGCCGTGGCGGTTGATTCGCCCGCGGTTGCTGATTCAGCGTCAGCAGCTGGGGTTTCAACCCCATCGCGGTTGTTTTGCAACAGGCTGCGGATCTGTTCGCGCAGTTCCACTTCCTTGTCGCGCAGTTCACCGGCCTTGGTGAAGTCCTGCTCGCGAACGGCATCTTCCTTTTCTTTCTGCACAATGCGCAGTTGTTTGTCCACCTCCTTGGCGGCAGGAGGAAGCTTGGAGTTGAGTAGACGCACACGGCTCCCAGCTTCATCGATCAAATCGATCGCTTTGTCGGGAAGGAAGCGGTCGGAGATGTAGCGGTCACCGAGGGTTGCAGCCGCCTCAAGAGCCTCGTCGGTGATCTTCAGGCGGTGGTGCTGCTCATAGCGCTCGCGCAATCCCCGCAAAATTTCGATGGTGTCGGGAATGGAGGGCTCGCCCACATTGACGGGCTGGAAGCGACGCTCCAGGGCCGCATCCCGCTCGATGTGTTTGCGGTACTCATCAAGGGTTGTGGCACCGATGCACTGCAGCTCACCCCGCGCCAGCGCTGGCTTGAGGATGTTCGCTGCGTCAATGGCCCCTTCCGCGGCTCCGGCCCCGATCAAGGTGTGAACCTCATCGATGACGAGGATCACATTCCCGGCTGCCTTGATCTCCTCCATGATCTTCTTGAGGCGTTCTTCGAACTCGCCTCGGTACTTGGTGCCAGCCACCAGAAGGCCGATGTCGAGGGTAAGAACGCGCTTGTCTTCAAGAATGTCGGGAATATCACCGGTCTGAATGCGCTGAGCCAGGCCTTCGGCGATGGCAGTTTTGCCCACGCCAGGCTCGCCGATCAGCACAGGGTTGTTTTTGGTGCGCCGGCCAAGAATCTGAATCACACGATCGATTTCGTGCTGGCGACCAACCACGGGATCGAGCTTGCCTTCACCGGCGAGCTGCGTGAGGTTGCTGCCGAACTCATCCAGCGTGGGGGTCTTGGTGGATCCCTTTCCGCCACCGCCGCTGCTGCCAGCGCCCACTTCGGCGGTTTCGCCGAGCATGCGGATCACCTGAGTGCGCACCTTGGCAAGGTCGACGCCGAGGTTTTCCAAGACGCGTGCAGCAACACCCTCACCCTCGCGAATCAAACCGAGGAGGAGATGCTCTGTGCCGATGTAGTTGTGGCCGAGCTGACGTGCCTCTTCCAGAGACAGCTCAAGTACACGCTTGGCCCGTGGTGTGAAGGGAATTTCCACGGCCACGAAGCCAGAGCCGCGGCCAATGATCTTTTCGACCTCAACGCGAGCGTCCTTGAGGTTGACCCCCATTGATTTGAGGACTTTGGCGGCCACGCCAGTTCCTTCACCAATCAGACCCAGAAGGATCTGCTCAGTGCCTACAAAGTTGTGCCCGAGGCGTCGAGCCTCTTCCTGGGCCAACATGATCACCTTGATGGCCTTCTCGGTAAACCGCTCGAACATCGTCCAGGCCGGAAGCAGATAGAACCAACTTATCAGGGGCGTAGCCGAAATGTGGCATCTCTGTTCGGTTGTCCACATCCCTGGCCAGCAGGGGGCTGGCTCCCATAAAAAGTGTTAATCAGGCAGCGCAAATTGACGGCTATTTGTGTCGTTTATGACGGTTATCCGCACCGAAAAACAGGCCGGTCCTGGCTCGGGCGGTTTAGCTCAATTCAACCCACTGAATCAGCGCATCCCGTCCGTCGCTGTAGTAGCCGCGACGCATTCCTTGAGTGATGAAGCCGCAGCGTCGGTAGAGGGCAAGGGCCGCCTGATTGCAGCTCGCTACCTCAAGGGTTGCTCGTTGGGCCCCTGCTTCACGGGCATCGCCGAGCAGGGCCTGCAGCACGGCAACCCCAAGACCCTGCTGGCGATGGATGGGATCCACAGCCACAACCGTGATCTGCAACTCATCCACCACAAGCCACCCGCAGGCCATGGCCACCAGGTCGTTGCCTGCCTTCAGCCCTCGACATAACCGCGCGTGGTTCCCCAGTTCGCTGCGCCACTGCTCAAGGCTCCAGAGTCCGTTGAGGGCTTTTTGGTCCAACAGCAGGCAGGCCTCAGTGTCACTGGTGTCAAGCGCAACCGGGGTTCCGCTGGAGAAGGCACCGCTCTGGCCTACAGGCATGGATCGGCTGGGCCAGAACGCATCGCTTCCTACATTGGCCTTCACGCCGCCCCTGCTTCATCTCCATGCCCCAAGCTTTCGAGACCGGCTGTGATCCGCTCAGTCCGAATCGCAATCTGGCTCCGGTCACGGCTGGGTTGGATGACCAGGGACGCATGACTGTGGGCGACTGTCGCCTGAGCGATCTGGCTGAGCGTTACGGCACGCCGTTGTACGTGCTGGATGAAGCCGGTATTCGTGCTGCTTGCCGGGCTTACCGCAGTGCGCTCGAGCGTCACTATCCCGGTCCGTCACTCGCGGTGTATGCCTCAAAGGCCAACAGCTCTTTGGCGCTCACGGCGATTGCTGCATCGGAGGGCTTGGGGCTTGATGCGGTCTCTGCCGGTGAGTTGCTCACTGCTTTGAACGGCGGAATGCCCGCAGAGCGCATCGTGCTTCACGGCAACAACAAATCCGATGAAGAGCTCCTGCTCGCGTATCGCAACGACGTGATGATCGTTGCCGATAACCAGCACGATCTGGATCGTTTGTCGGTGTTGGTCCCCGCGGGGGAGCGTCCTGCCCGCTTGATGCTCCGCTTCACGCCGGGGATCGAATGTCACACGCACGAGTACATCCGCACCGGTCACCTCGACAGCAAGTTCGGTTTTGACCCTGACCAGCTTGAGCCTGTGCTTCGCCAGCTCGCCACCTGCGGGTGGGCCAAGGTGACCGGTCTCCACGCCCACATCGGTTCCCAGATCTTTGAACTCAACCCTCACCGCGATTTGGCGGCGGTGATGGCTGATGCCCTGAAGCTGGCGCGTGGTCTCGGTCATCCCATCAGTGACCTCAATGTCGGTGGTGGCCTTGGGATTCGCTATGTGGAGTCGGATGATCCGCCGTCGATCGATGCTTGGGTGCAGGTGGTGGCTGAAGCGCTGGTAGCGGCTTGTCGCGAGCGCAGCCTTGAGTTGCCTCGACTCCTCTGCGAGCCCGGTCGCTCCCTGGTGGCCAGCTCGGGTGTGACCCTCTATACGATTGGCTCCCGCAAGGAAGTTCCTGGTGTGCGCACCTATCTGTCGGTGGATGGCGGGATGAGTGACAACCCCCGGCCCATCACTTACCAATCCCTCTACACCGCATTTTTGGCTGATCGTCCCCAGGCCGAAGCGACTGAATCCATCACCCTTGCGGGCAAGCATTGCGAATCAGGCGATGTGTTGCTCAAAGACCTGGCTCTTCCCCCCAGCGTCAGTGGTGATGTGTTGGTGGTGCTGGCGACCGGTGCCTACAACGCATCGATGAGTTCCAACTACAACCGCATCCCTCGCCCCGCTGCGGTGCTCGTGCACGACGGTCTGGCCGAGGTGATTCAACGCCGCGAATCATCTGAAGATCTGCTTCGCTACGACACCCTGCCCACTCGCCTCGCCCCAGGAGTGCCGGTAGGCTGAGGGCAACTTTGGGGTTAAGGAGTGAGTTGGCCGGGGTGGTTTGACGCGCGCCTGCTTGACATTCTTCTTGCCTCCGCTCTCGGCTTTCTTCTCTTTTCCCGCATCAGTGAGCAGCGTTCGCTGTGGCTCCTGCGTGGCTATCTGTTGCTCGTGGCCCTGGCCTGGGTCTTCAATCGCCTCAAGTTGTTGCCGCTCACGGCGGCGCTGATCGAGGCGTTGGTGCTGGCTTGTTCCCTGTCCTTGGCCATCCTTTGGCAGGGAGAATTGCGGCGTTTGATGGAATTGCTGGGCACCTGGCGGCTTGACGTTTTGCTGGCGAATCCCGCCAGCAAGCTTCGCGTCAAAGCCGGCACCGTTGCTCAGCTCACCGATGCTGCCGGCCGTTTGTCACAGAGCCGGCGTGGGGCACTGATTGTGGTGGATCTCGGCAGCGACCTTCGTCCGGAAGATTTTCTCAATTCCGGCATCACCATTGATGCCCAACTCAGCAGTGAGTTGATTCTCAACCTGTTCGCATCCGACACCCCTCTCCACGACGGTGCAGTGGTGGTGAAGGGGAATCGCATCGTCGCCGCTGGTGTGATCCTTCCTCTCTCCCGTCAGGGCCACAGTCGCTACGGCACCCGTCACCTGGCTGCTCTAGGAATCACCGAGCGTTTTGATCGTTGCATCTGCGTGGTCGTGTCTGAAGAAACCGGCACCCTGTCGTTGGCCAATCACGGTCGCCTTGAACGCCCGATCACCAGCAGTCGTCTTCAGGATCTGCTTACCGAGCTGATGGGAGTCACGCCCGCTGCTTCCGTTACGCCCGCTTCCGCTCCTGTTGGCTCTGGACGTAGCGTGACCGTTGCCAACCAGGACTCTGTTTCGTGAGCCATCGTTTGGCTGCCACTTCCAACGATGCCCGCGACAAGCTCTGCCCGGCAGAACTTGATCCCACCCGTCTGCCCGCGCACGTGGCCGTGATCATGGATGGCAATGGCCGCTGGGCCCAGGCCCGAGGCCTCCCCAGGGTGATGGGTCATCGCGCTGGCGTGGAAGCCCTGAAGGCCACGCTGAGGCTCTGCAGCGATTGGGGGGTCAAGGCCCTGACGGCCTATGCCTTCTCAACGGAGAACTGGTCTCGCCCGGGAGATGAGGTCAATTTTTTGATGACCTTGTTTGAGCGTGTCCTACAGCGCGAGCTGCAGGCCTTAGAAGCTGAACAGGTGCGCATCCGTTTCCTGGGGGATCTCGATGCTCTTCCAGAGAAACTGCAGGCCCTGATTGCCGACGCCACTGCGCGGACTGCGAGCAACACCGGGATTCATTTCAACGTCTGCACCAATTACGGAGGGCGTCGCGAACTTGTGATGGCAGCCCAGGCTCTCGCGAGGCGGGCCGCCCGCGGAGACCTCGATCCCTCCAGCATTGATGAGAACACCCTGGCCGCTGAGCTGTTCACGGCCGGCGAACAGGATCCAGATCTGCTGATTCGCACCAGTGGCGAACGGCGCATCAGCAATTTCCTGCTTTGGCAACTGGCTTACGCCGAGATTCACGTCACGGACGTGTTCTGGCCCGATTTCAACCGCGATGCCCTGCTGGAAGCTCTGCTGGATTACCAGGGACGAAGCCGCCGTTTTGGTGGGCTTGATGACCTGAGGGCCGGCGCTCTGGGATCCTGAACAACAGCGGAACGGCCTTGATGACGGACTCGGTTGCCTTGCGCCACGACTGGAGCGTGGAGGAGATTCAGGAGATCCTTGATGCCCCGCTGATGGAGCTGCTTTGGCGTGCCCAGGCAGTGCACCGGGCGGCGAATCCGGGGTACCGCGTGCAATTGGCGTCGTTGCTCAGCGTCAAAACAGGAGGCTGTGAGGAGGACTGTGCCTATTGCCCCCAGTCGATGCATCACAGCAGTGATGTCACCGGCCAGCCCGAGTTGGATGTGGAGCCTGTGTTGGCCAGGGCTCGGGCGGCCAAGGACGCCGGCGCGGATCGGTTCTGCATGGGCTGGGCCTGGCGGGAAATCCGCGATGGCGCCCCTTTCGAAGCCATGCTGTCGATGGTGCGTGGGGTCCGAGAGCTGGGGCTTGAAGCCTGCGTGACCGCCGGCATGCTCACCGATGAGCAGGCCCATCGCCTGGCGGATGCCGGCCTGACGGCTTACAACCACAACCTCGACACCAGCCCTGAGCACTACGACCGGATCATCACCACCCGCTCTTACCAGGAGCGTCTGGAGACGCTGCAGCGGGTGCGCAATGCCGGTGTCACCCTCTGCTGTGGCGGCATTATCGGGATGGGGGAAACCCACCGAGATCGGGCATCGATGCTGCAGGTGCTGGCCACGATGACCCCCCACCCGGAGAGCGTTCCCATCAATGCCCTTGTGGCCGTGGAAGGCACGCCATTGGAGGAGCAAACACCGGTGGATCCTCTGGAATTGGTGCGCATGGTGGCCACGGCCCGGATCCTGATGCCCCAGAGCCGGGTGCGCCTCAGCGCGGGCCGGGAGACTCTCAGCCAGGAAGCACAGATCCTGTGTCTTCAAGCTGGTGCCGATTCGATTTTTTACGGCGAGACCCTGCTCACCACTGGCAATCCTGAAGTGGAGGCTGATCGTGCCCTGTTGGCTGCTGCCGGTGTGCAAGCCAGCTGGCAGGACTGCCCTGCGGCATGAGCACCGCGGGTCACAACCCCCTTCTGGTGGCGGCGTTCTACGCCTTTACTCCGCTCACGGAGGCCACCAGAGACCGGTTGCTCGAGGGACTCCCTGGGCTTGCTGAGGCCGGTGATGTGCGTGGATCGGTGCTGGTGGCCCTCGAAGGGGTGAATGGCACGATCAGCGGGCCTGCTCCAGGAGTTGAGGCTGTGCTCAGACTGCTGCGGCAGCAGCTCACCCTGGGGGATGAGCACTTTGCCCGCCTCGAGGTCAAGCGCAGTTGGAGCGCGCAGCAGGCCTTCCGTCGTTTCAAGGCCCGTCGCAAACAGGAGATCGTCACGATGGGTTGTCCGGACATCAGTCCGGTCCGCACGGTTGGCACCTATGTGGAGCCCGGCGAGTGGAATGCATTGATCGATGACCCCGACACGCTGGTGATCGACACCCGCAACAGCTACGAGGTGGCGATCGGCAGTTTTGAGGGTGCGCTCGATCCCGGCACCGAGAGTTTTCGTGAATTCCCCGCGTGGGCAGAGCACACATTGCGTCCGTTAGTTGAGCGCGATGCCCCAAAGCGCATCGCCATGTTTTGCACCGGAGGAATCCGTTGCGAGAAAGCGAGCAGTTACCTGCAGCAGCAGGGGTTTGGTGAGGTCCATCACCTCAGGGGCGGCATTCTCAAATATTTGGAGCATGTGCCTGAAGCTGACAGTCGTTGGTCGGGTGAATGCTTCGTCTTCGATCAGCGGGTGGCCCTCAACCACCGCCTCGAGCAAGGAGTGCACCGTTTGTGTCATGCCTGCGGCCTGCCGCTGACACCCGAGCAGCGTGATTTGGAGAGTTACATCCGCGGTGTGCAGTGTCTCCATTGCGTCGACCGGTTTACGGATGCCGACCGCCAGCGGTTTGCGGAGCGTCAGCGTCAGCTGGATCAGGCCAAAGCGTCTGCGGCGCGACCATGACGCTGCCTGTTCTGTACAGCTTCCGTCGTTGCCCCTATGCGATGCGGGCCCGTTGGACTCTCTTGTACAGCGGCCTCCTTGTCGAATGGCGGGAAGTGGTTTTGCGCAGTAAACCTGCCGCGATGTTGGAGCGCTCCCCGAAAGGCTCCGTGCCTGTGCTGATCACCGCCGAGGGAGAGGTGATTGACGAGAGCCTGGCGGTGATGCGCTGGGCGCTGGATCAGGCGGATCCCTGCGATTGGCGTGGTCTGTCGCTGACGGTTCAGGAGCGGGAGACGATCCAGAGCTTGATCGCTCAGAACGATGGGCCGTTCAAGCACCATCTCGACCGGTTCAAATACACCGACCGCTATCCCGGTGCCGTTCGGGATGAGCATCAGCAGGAGGGACTGGCGATTCTGCGGAGCTGGGCCCAACGGCTTGACGCCAGTGACTGGTTGGTGGGAGATCGCTGCACCCTTGCGGATGTCGCCTTGTGGCCGTTTGTCCGCCAGTGGTGGATTGCTGATCCGAGCGTGGTCGACCACTGCTCCGATCTTGTGCCGCTGGCTGCCTGGTTGGAGCGCTTTGTCGGCAGCCCGGAGTTCGAACGCCTCATGGTGCGTCGTGACCCCTGGCAGCAGCACGATGAACCGGTCTTGTTCCCTGCGGATGCACGCTCTGTGCCGCCCGAGACACCGCTGTTCCATCTTGCTCTTGCTGCTGATTGGCAGCAGGCCCAGGAGTCGGGGACATACCAGGTCTCGACCCGGGGGCTATCGCTGGCCCAGGTGGGTTTCATCCATGCGTCCCGCGCGGATCAATTGGCTGCCACCTACGCCCGCTTTTACAGCGATGTTGCTGATGTGCTTCAACTCACGATTGATCCCAGGCAGATCGCCGTGCCGATGCGCGCTGATCCCGTGCCCAACGGGGAAACCTTCCCCCATCTCTATGGACCCTTGCCGGTGCACGCCGTGACCGATGTTCGCCCCTATCCCCCCACCGACCCGTGATGGCACGAATCACGCTTGAGCAGTTGGAGCAACAGGCGCAGCAGCGGGGATTGGTGTTGCGGCTGCAGGTCAGTCGCCCGTTGGGGTTGTGGACGTTGCGCCTGGTGGTGGCGCAACCCACCGGTGACGGCCGGGCCCAGTTGCTTGGGGAGATGAAGGGGTGGGCCCATGGCGGAGAACGGGGCTTGCAACTCGACACCATGCGGGTGCAGCCCCAGGCTCCGGTCGGTGTCGGTGCTTTGGTGTGGGCGGCAACCCTGGCCTGGGCTCTGGAGGAAACTCCCTGCCGTCAGGCGCGCTTGCTGGCCATCGACGACGATCCTGTTCAACATCGCCGTCTGGTGCGTTATTTCAAGGGACTGGGATTCCGCTCCACCCGCCTCTTGGGTGGTGCCCCGGCCGATCTCCCCTTGCGTCTGATCTGGGGCGGGGCAGGGCAGCTGATGGTGGGAGAGTGTGAGGCCGTGCTTGAGCGGGTCACGCAGCGTTGGCAGCGCTCTTGTGCTTCACAGCCTCAGGGCACTTCAGCGTGATAGCTGCTGCGCACCAGGGGGCCGCTGCGCACGTGGCTGAACCCCAACTGCCGAGCGATCTGCCCCAAGCGCTCGAATTCATCGGGATGCCAGTAGTGCTGGACGGGGAGATGGGCGAGTGAAGGGCGGAGGTACTGGCCGAGCGTGAGCCGTTCACATCCCGCAGCCCGCAGATCATCCATGGCCTCCACCACTTCGTCGGCGGTTTCCCCCAGGCCCAGCATCAGCCCACTCTTGGTGGGAATCATCGGCGCGAGCTCACGGGCTGCTGCGAGCAGACCAAGGGATCGTTCATAGGTGGCGCCGCGACGCACGTCTCCCTGGAGGCGTTTGACGGTTTCCAGATTGTGGTTGAAGCACACCGGCTGGGCATCGAGCACCGTTTGCAGGCGTGTGCGCTGCGCCTCGACTCCAGCTTTGAGGTCGGAGTGACCGCCCCAGAAATCGGGCGTGAGCACCTCAATCGCGACCAGGGGATTGCGGGCCCGGATCGCGGCCATCGCAGCGGTGAACAGCCCGGCGCCATGGTCGGCCAGATCATCGCGGGCCACGGCGGTCAGCACCACATAGCGGAGCCCCATATGCGCCACTGCATCTGCGACCCGCTCCGCCTCAGCTGGGTCGAGAACCATCGGTGCCTTGCCTTTCTCCACTTGGCAAAAGGCGCAGCTGCGGGTGCAGATCGACCCTCCAAGCAGGAAGGTGGCGGTGCCTGCGGCATAGCACTCAGCGCGGTTGGGGCAGCGCCCCTCTTCGCAGATGGTGTGCAGTCCGCGGTCTTTCACCAATCCCTGCACCGTCTCCAGTTGGGAGACCGTGCCCACAGGCCGCCTCAACCACTCCGGCAGGCGTTCGTGGGGGCGGATCTGGCTGTAGCGGGTGGGCTTGCTCATCGGGGACCGGATCCTTGGGTCATTCAACGGCCCGTCGCCCTTCGAGAGCGCGGGTGAGGGTGACATCGTCTGCGTATTCCAATTCGCTGCCGACGGGCAAGCCGTAGGCGATCCGACTCACAACTGTGAAGGGTTTGAGCAATCGGGCCAGATACAGGCTGGTGGTGTCTCCTTCCACGCTGGGGGTGAGGGCCAGGATCACCTCCTGCACCCCCTCATGTTCCACCCGTTTCACGAGACTGGTGATCTGCAACATCTCCGGGCCAATGCCATCCATCGGTGAGATCAAGCCGCCCAGCACGTGATAGCGGCCTCTGTATTCGCGGGTGCGTTCCAGGGCCAGCAGGTCGCGGGAATCGGCCACCACGCAGAGCATTCCCGTGCCGCGCTCGGGGTTGCGGCAGATCTCACAGCTTGGTTCAGCGCTGAGGTGGAAGCAGGTCTGGCACTGGCCCACCTGGCTGCGGGCGGCCAGCAGGGCCTCCGCAAAGCTTTGGATTTGCTCTTCCGGCTGTCGCAACAAATGCAGGGCCAGCCGTTGGGCTGTGCGGGGACCAATGCCCGGCAGGCGCTCGAATTGATCGATTAATCGGGCCAGCGGTCGGGTGAAGCCGCTCAGGGGTCTGCCGCAAGTGCCGGAAATCTAGGCACGCTGTCCAGGGCAGAATGGCACCAGGTCAGGTTTCGGGTTGATGCGTTCGTTGTTGCACTCTCCGCTGCGTCTGTTGATGACGCTGCTCTGCGTTGTGATGCTCACGGCCTGCAGTGGAGCCGGAGCCGGTCTGAACTCGTTTCAGAGCCCTGACGGGCGTTATGCCTTCCTCTACCCAACCGGCTGGAGCCGTGTGGCAGTCAGTGGAGGTCCCCAGGTCGTGTTCCATGACCTGATCAACAGCGATGAAACCGTCAGCCTCGTGGTGTCGGATGTGGATACCGATGATGAGCTTCAACAGCTGGGCAGTGCCGTTGCTGTCGGTGAGCGCCTTCGCCGTGATGTGATTGCGCCAGCGGGCAGCGGCCGGGATGCCGACCTGGTGGAGGCGAAAGAACGTGAGGTGTCTGGCCACACCTTCTACGACCTGGAGTTTGCTGTTCATCTCCAGGATCGTGATCGCCACGAACTGGCAACTGTGGTGGTGGATCGCGGTCGTCTCTACACCCTGGCCACCAGCACCAATGAGAGCCGCTGGCCCAAGGTCAAGGGGCTGTTCAAAGAGGTGGTGGAGTCGTTCACTCTGCTGATTTGATCCCTCGGGGAAGACAGCTCGTCGTAAACGGGCCAAGCTTGCATGCATGAGGCTGGCCCCCCGTTTCCTCCAACCCTGGTTGATCCATCTGCGTGATCGCTGGCATGGCCTCAGTGATCATCAGCAGGTGGGAGTGGCCCTCTGTGGTGTCGGCGGCTTGTTCGGCGTCTGGTTGTTGTTCTGGCCTGTTCCCACCCAAGTCAAAGGAAAAGGGGTCCTGATCTACCCCAACAACGCTGGGATCCTCAATGCCCGAGCCGGTGGCCAGGTTGTTGAGGTGGGGGTGAAGGTGGGAGACCGGGTCCGGAAGGGTCAGGTGTTGATGCGCTTGTATCTCCCGGTCCAGGAACGTCGGCTTGCGCAGCAGCGCGGCAACCTGGCTCAGCTCCGTCGGCAGAACCAAGAGCTCAATGGCCGGGATGCTCGCCGCTTATCGACGGCCCGGGCTGCCCTCGATACCAGTCTCGCCAAGCTCAGCGATGACGAACAGCGTCTTGCGCAGCTGCAAGCGACCTACGCAGCCAAGGTCAGCAATCTCAACTGGTTGTCGCGGCGGGCGGTGGTTGCGCCTCTTTCGTCAGCGGTGGTCTCTGCTGAGCAGGGTCTGACCGGCACCAGCGTGCAGCTGGACGACATCAAGATTCAGCGCAAGCAGGCGATCACAGCCTTTCAACAGATCGAACTCGCGATCGAAACAGAACAGTTGGACCGCCAATTCGCCATTGACGATCTCAACCGAGAAATCGCAGTGAGCGAAGCGCGGATCGCTTACGACGGTGATGTCAGTTCAGGGCGCGATGGGGATGTGCTCGATCTGCAGGTGATCCCTGGCCAGACCATCAAAATTGGCGATCGACTCGGCACGATTGGCCGAGCTGCGCTGCCTCCCAAGACCCGTCAGAAACCGGTTGATGATCTGATGGCAGTGGCCTACTTCGCTCCCGAAGATGCGCGCCGCTTGCCGTTGGGATTGCCCGTAGAAGTCGTGCCCCTCTGGCGCCAGAGGGGCCGGTTCGGTGGCATTGAGGGGACGATCCGCAGTGTGCTCAGCCTGCCGGCGACGCAGGACGATATCGCCACCACGATTGGCAACCCGCAGCTGGCGCAAGACTTGCTCAAGGATGGTCCTGTGATGCGCGCTGAGATTGCGCTTGACCGTGACGCACGATCGGAGGATGGCTACCGCTGGACCTTGTCGCAGGGCAGTGGGGTCTTCCCGATTCGTGATGGGCTCACTGTCGACACCTTCGCCTACGTCGAATGGCGTTCGCCAATCACCTACATCATTCCTGGATTGCGTTCCCTGACCGGTGGTTACCGATCCCTTCGCATGGATCGTCTCTGGGATTTGCCCTTCCTTCGTCAGCCCGGTACTCCTCCCTGATGGCTCCTCGTTCGTTGCTGCGTCAGGAGTTTCCCTGGCTCGTGTCAGAAGTGGTGTTGCTGGTGGTGCTGATGAACGCCAACCCACCTGAGCTGTGGTTCTGGCTCGTCGTGTTCCTGATGATTTTCTGTTATCGGATCGAGCGCTGGTGGGCGTCCCGGTCTTAAGGCCGATCAGCGCTGTTGAGGTTCTGTTGGCAGCGTCAGACGGGTGGGAACAGGCGCGTAGGGATCTCGCGGCATGGGCAGTAATTCCCGCAACAGTTGGGCGTAGGTGATGTTGACGTTGATGTTGGCGATCAGACGCCGCACCAAGGCATCCACCAGTTGTTCCTGTGTGATCGAGAGCTCCACTTCATTGGTGAGACCGGTTTGGTAGCGGAGTGAGGCATCGCGAAAGGCCTCTTTGCTGGCGCCAAGGGCCCGACGGGCCGACACCAGCTTGGCCAGACTGGCTTCATGGTTGAAAAAGGCCTGTTCCAGGCGTAAGCGGATGCCGTTGCGTCGGTTGATGTAGTGCTGGGCGGCTGCATTGTCGTCCTGTTTCAGCGCTTCAACGGCATTGCTGGTGCTGCCGGCATCGAAGACCAACCAGTCCAGACTCAGGCCCACGGACCAGTCGGTGCTGGTGCTCTGGGCCAGGGGGATCACCGTGCTGCCGCAACACCCGCCCCCGCTGATGGACAAATTGAAGGTGCGCTCCACGGAGGCTGCTGCCCCTGCTGCAGCGAAGAGGCGGAGTCGCGGTAGCAGTGCAGCGGCGGTCGCATCCTGTCGCAGGGCAAGGGTCCTGCGGGTCGCCGTGATGGCCTCCAGTTCGGGATTGTCGCGATAGGCCGCCAGCAGGCTGTCCTCCAGAGTCAGGGGCCAACGGGGACTGAGGTTGATCGGCTCGGAGGCGCTGGGGGTGACAGTGGCTGGCAGGTTGAGCAGCATCCAGAGCCGCCGCCGAGCCACAGCACGATCCGCCAGGCTCTGGATCAAGGTTTCCTGATTGCTCGCGAGCAAGGCACTGCGGCGTAGCAGGTCGATGCGGGGCACAATCCCCGCCTTCTTCAGACCAAGGGTGTCCTCCAGCACCACCAGGTCAGTGCGCACCATCGCGTCGTAGATGCGCACCAACTGCTCGTCTCTCTGCAGTTGGAAGTAGGCCTCACTGACGTCCAGTTGGAGCACTCGCAGAGCGTTCGCGTAGCTGTTTTGCAACTGATCCAGCCGAGCCCTGGCGGCTCGGACCGTTGGTGTGCGGGCAAAGTCCAGCAGGTCGTAATCGATGCGTACGCTGACGTCGCCGACCAATCCATTGCTGTCCGAGGAGAAGGCACCACCCGCCGGGATGTAAAAGGGGCCGCTGTTGCTTTCAAAGGCCTTGGGCTGGGTGCTGCCGTTGGTGGTGATCAGGAAGGTGTTGTCGTCTCCGCCAGGGTTGAAGGCGGGCCCTAAGCCGTAGCCATCGTTGGCGTAAGGCGAGCGCACGGTGGCGTCGCTCTGGAACCCCTCACCCTCAGCAACGATCCTGAGCGTTGGCCAGTACAGCCCTGAAGCAGAGGCCACCCGGGCCGCCTGCGCGGCGATCGCCCTCCGCTGCATGTCGAGGTTGGGATTGTTGCGGAAGGCCAGGGTGAGGGCTTCGTTGAGGCTGAGGGCCTGGGTGTTCTCCAGGCTGTTGGCCTTGAGCAGTGCCTTGGGTAGGGGGTCGCTGCGCAGGTCATCACTGAAGTCGAGGGCTGGAGCGGGTCCCAGCATCTGGTCCAACGCATCCATCTGGTCGTTCAGCCGTTGCCAGCTGCGTTCCAGCTGCTCCGGAGTGCCGCCTTCGTTGAGGGGGGCAACGACAGGCTGTGGTTGTGGGATGGTTTGGCCATAGCTGGCTGACCCCGCAAGCGTTGCCGTGGTGATCAGCGCCAGTGGCCAAGGCCCTCTCACAGTTCAGTCGTGCCGTCGTTGTCTTGGTTCTGACTCTGCCCCTGTCGCCAGGCCTGGGGTGCGTTCTGTGCCAGGGGTTGAGCTGGTCAGCGTTGCCAGACCATCGCCGATGACGATCAGTTGCTCGATCAGCGCATTGCGAAGAATCACCTGGCGCAATGCGCTGGTGGGCAGGGCGTGTTCGGATGCAGTGGAGAGACTGTTCAACAGTTGATCCAGCCGTGAGCCTTCTGTCTGCAGGTTTTGGAGCACAGGACGCAGGCGATCGGCTCGGAAATCGTGGCCGTTGCCGCTGCCAAGGCGTCTCAATTCCTGAGCGAGCTCGTGCAGCAGATCCACCATGCCTTGGAGCACGTGAGCTTGCTGTTGATACAGATGTTGGATGGGTGCATGGGTGGCCATCACCATCGGCAGGTTGGAGAGTCCAATCGCCACCGTGACCCCTTGAGAACTCACCCAATCCAATTGACTCCAGAGTTGCCCTAAGGGATGGCGTTCAGGATTTAGCCCCAATTCCAGCTGGGCTTCCTGGCGTTTCTGGCGGATCACGGTCAACTGCTGGAGCCGCGTCCGATGTCGGTTGTTGGGGACTGGCGTTTGCGTTGGATCGTCCAACTTTCTTGAGAGCATCCAGGCCTCTTGTTGCAGAGCGTCGGCGATGGCGTTGAAAAGGCCGGCTTGGAGCTGATGGAGATCGGCAATCGTTTGGCTGGGCCAGATCCTGCGAGTGGCCCACAGCGAAATCACGATGCCTAAGGCAGTCCACATCAATCGCAAGGCGCCCCAGCTGGTCTCGCTATCGCCGTGGACAATCCACCCCATCACAATGATGTTGCCCGCCACCTTGTACCCCACCTTCATTCCCAGCAGCCCGCCCAGAAGCCTGGTGAATCCGAGCGCGAGACCAATGGCGAGGGGGAGTGGCAGCGTGAGTCCTTTCGAAAACAGGAACAGCACCAACACGCCCATCACGGAACCGAGTAGACGCTGACCCCCCAGACGGATTGACGACCCATAGCTGCTCGTCAACACCGCTGCTGTGGTCATCGGCAGGTAGTAGCCGTAGGGAATCGGGCTAAGCAGCCCAAAGCCCGCCGAAAGCCCTGTGACAATCGCCAAACGCAGGTCCTGATGCGTCACCCAGGGTGGTGGTTGCCTCGTCATGGAGTGATCGCCTGCTCGAGCCGTGCCTGGCTGCGCATCAACCAGCGCAATTCGGTGATTTGTTCTTCCAGGGCGATGCGCAGTGCGGGCAAGCGATCGGTGAGTTCTGTCAGATGAAGCCGCTCCCAGTGCAGCGGGGGGGTGCGATCGAACTGGTGACTCAGCTGGGGGCTGGGTTGGTTGTGCTGGCGGTAATAACGTTCCATCAGCCGTTCCATCAGAAACAGGCGTGTGTGGAGCGCGTGCCAAAGCAGCATGCGTTGCCGCCAGCGTTGCTGGGTCATTGCTCGCTGGGTGCGACTCGGCTGGTTGGTGGCGGTGGACACCAGCCGGTCCATCTCCAGCAGAGTGTGAGTCAAGGGCCCGGCATTCACCCGCTCAGCCGTTTGCCCCTGCTGAAGGGCCTGTTGATGGATGTGCAGTCGTTGGTGGAAGAGTTGTTTTTGGTAGGCATCCAGCTCAGCCAGCCTGGCCAAGCGGCTTTTCGGCCATAGCAACCGGCTCATGACTAGAGCCACAACAATGCCGATCAGCGTGTCGATGCTGCGATTGAAGACGTAGGTCCAGTCGAGCTGTGCGTAATCGGGTACGCCCAGAAACATGATGCTGATCAAGACCGCGGTCGATAAGCCACTGATCCACCCCAGACGCCGCAGCAAGGGGATGATCAGCAACACGCTCACCAGAATCCCCATCCATCCGGACAGGATCGTGTGCACCATGAAGGTGATCAGTCCACCGGTGACCGTGCCCAGGATCCGTCCGCGGGCGGCTTCGAGGGTGTTCTCGTCGTCGTCGTCGACAACGAAGATCACAGCAACCAACGGATACCAAAGGAAGATGATCCGTTCGAAATGATGGGCGATCGCACAGGTGATCACCACGCTCAAACCCAGGCGAAGGCTTTGTCGCACCAGGTTGCTGTCCACCCATGTCGCCCTACTCGTTGCCATTGTGCGGGCAACGACTGCTCTTGGCAGGACCTTCGCTGTCGTCCTTCCTCACGGCAGAAACACTGCCGCTGTCAGCAGCTCAACTCAGAAGAGTGGCCTGGATCGCCACCCGTCTCGATTCGATGACGAGGAGTCTTCAATTGATGTGCTGTTCTCGGTGTTTGCCGGCCACTGGGTGTCGAGATAACTGATGCCGTCTTTTTCAAATGGCGTTGCTTCAAGTCGCTCGGTCTTCAGTTCGGTGGTGCCCATGGCGGTGAGCAGTCCACCGAGCTCCATCGGGCCAAGATCGGTTTTGAGATTCCGTTCTGCTGCCGTGATCAGAGCCGGCAGGCGCACCACATTTTCCGGTTTGGTCAGCGACGCGAACAAACTTTTGATCACCAGCTGCTGGCGCTGAAGACGTCCGAAATCCCCCAGTTCGTCATGGCGCCAACGCAGGAACCCCTCGAGTTCCCGCCCTTTGAGCAATTGAGGGCCGGGTTGCAGATCGATATAAAGCCCTTGTGCACGGTCAACGTAATAGAGCCTTTTAGGCACATTGACCGTGACGCCTCCCATCAGATCGCTGATGGTACGAATTCCCTCGAGGTTCACCAGCAGGTGGTGCTGGATCGGACGGCCCATCAGACGACTGAGTTCCTGCTTGACCGCATCACTGCCGCCATAGGCGTAAAGAGCGTTGGCCTTCAGCGGCCCGAAGCGGGCCGAGTTGACATAGCTATCGCGAGGGATCTGGGTGATTTGGGTCTGGCCGTTCTGGATTCGGATGGTGAAGATCGTGTCGGTGTTCCCTCCACCGGCATCCATCCCCAGCACCACAACTTCCCGATCTCCGATGCCTGCCCAGGAGGTAAAGGGATTGTTGAGGGGCAATCCCAGCAGGTTGGTGCGGCTTTGCTCCGGCAACAGCACCATGGTCAGGGGAATGGCCAGGACCAGACCGGAACCGAGCCCAAGCCCAATGGCGATTGCCAACGAGCGAACCCGCGGTTGGCTCTTGGCGGGCCGAGTTTGTCTCATCAAAAAACTCTAGATCTCCCCTTGATTCAGAGCAGCGGTTCGCTAATTACCATGGAGGGGCAGGCCAACTGGTTCACCAGGCTGCTCGTCCGATCACTGGCGGGAATGGGAAGTCCACCAACCCGTCGGCGCTGGGAACGCAGAATCACCAGGTCATGCTCAGCAGCCAGGCGTTGGATTGTTCCATCAATGCCTGGTCCACGCTCCAGTTCGATGCTGATGCGATCGGCCTCTGGGCCCCGTGGTTGCCATTGGCGGAGCTCGCTTTCCATCCAGCCACGGTCGTGGTTGCTGTAGCGAGGGTCATGGATGTGGAGCAGAGTGATGTGGGCGGTCTGTTGATCCTGGGCTGAGGCCATCAGGCGCAGGGCCAACTCAAATTGCTCTCTGGCGCTCGCCGAGAGATCTTTGATCGGCACGAGGATGCGACTGAGGTGTTCGGTGGGTCGCTCCCCCAGATTGGTCACCACGACCGGGCAGTGGGCGCTGCGGCAAACGCCATCCACCAGATCACCGAACAGCCAGTTGCGCAGCTTGTCTGGGCGCCCGGCACCAATCAGCAGCAGATCAGCACCTTGTTCGAGGGCACTGCGGCTCATGCCGCCAGCAATGTCTTCATCCAGGCGCAGCAGGCAGCGTGTGGATACGTTCAGTTGGTCACCGATGACGGAGGCCTGATGCAGCCGTGAGCGGGCCGCTGCGATTGCCTTGGTCAGGCCTCCGCGGGCTTCTTCCAGGCTCGGGCAGACCATGGCAAGAGGCAGGAGCCTGCCACGACTGCCTCCACTGCCATTGAGCAACCGGGACGCCATGCTCAGGAGCCCCAGCTCGGTGGAGGGATTGGCGACAGGAACCATGATGCGTAGGGGACGACGCACCACTTCTCTTGAGCTGTCCCCTGAAATCAGGTCGCTCGATAGGCCGATGGAGGTGCCTGATGGTTTGGCTTTGGGTTCAACGAGACGGCTGACTGAGCGGGCCGTGAGGACCGGGCCCAGAGCGGCGGTCACCACCATCAGGACAAGCACGCTGTTGAGCACAATGGCTGGCAGCAGACCGGCTTGAAAGCCAATGAAGGCCGTGGCCAGGGTCGCTGCCACTTGCGGCATGGTCAGCGACCAGATCATCACCACCTGGTGTGCGTTGTAGCGATACCAGCGGCCAGCGATCAAAGCGCCGATGCCTTTGCACCCCAGTGCTCCGAGGAGCATTAATCCAGTGAACTGGAAATTGCTCAGGCTCGAGCCAAGGCTGTTGAGGTCGAGTCGCAGACCTAAATCGATATAAAAAATCGGAATAAACAGCACTGCTCCAACAAAGATCACCAGCTCTTTTGCTTTGCCTTCCGGCAATACTGAATTCACGGCAAGACCAGCGAGAAAAGCGCCAACGATCTTTTCGACACCAGCTAATTCAGCCCCAAGTGAAGCTACGAATAAAGCAAGAATGACCGCTAAGAAAATTCTGTTGTCATCGGTAATTCTGCCCATCCACAGATGGCGTCCGATGGCGCGGATGCCGAAGACGATCCCCACCGCAAAGACGCTGATGCTGATCAGTAATCCGATGAAACCTAGCGGGGTAAGATTGCCTTTCCCCATTCCTAGGGCTACAGCGAGTAAGAGCAGTGATGCAATGTCGGTGAGGATTGTTCCGCCAACACTCACAATGACGGACTCATCGCGTTGTGCTCCATAGCTGCGCACGATCGGATAGCCCAGTGGTGTGTGGGAGGCCATCAGTGCCCCCAGGAGCAGGCAGGGCACGAGTGGGAAGCTGAAGAGCAAACCGATTGCAATCCCCGTTGCGGCACCGAGCCCGAAGGAGAGCAGCCCAAACGCCATCGATCGGTTGCGGACCCGTTGGAATTCCTCCAGATCGATTTCCAGCCCGACCGTGAACAGCAGATAAATCGCACCGATGTCGGAGAGCAGGCTGATGGTTTCGCCTTCGGGTTGGATCCAGCCCAGCAGGTGCGGGCCTGCCAGCACCCCTGCCAGCAACAGACCCACCAGATCGGGTAACCCCAGTTTTCTGAACAGGGGGGGCACCAGCACAGTGATGGCCACCAGCAAGGCAAAGATGCCCACCGGGTTGTGCATCAGATGCGAAAGGCCTGCTGCTTCACCTGCTGCGGACACGGCGATCACAGCACCAAGGCTTCTTCAGGACGCAAACCGGCTTGCACACGCCACAGATCTGCGTAGGCACCGCCCTGGCGCAGCAGGACGTCATGTTGGCCCTGCTGAACGATCCGCCCCTGCTCGAGAACAACGATCCGATCAGCGTGCCGCACGGTGCTGAGGCGATGGGCAATCACAAGTGTGGTGCGATTGGCCGTGATCTGCATCAAGGAGCGTTGGATCGCTGCTTCTGTTTCGTTGTCGACGGCAGCGGTGGCCTCGTCGAGGATCAGGACCGGCGCATCTTTGAGAATGGCTCGGGCCAGAGCAATGCGCTGACGCTGTCCGCCTGAGAGTCGTTGCCCCCGTTCGCCGACCACGGTGTCGTAGCCCTCCGGCAGGCTGGAGATGAAGTCATGGGCTTCGGCCAGCACCGCCGCATCCATGACGGCAGCGCGCGTCGCCTGAGGGCAGCCATAGGCAATGTTTGCGGCCACACTGCCGTGGAAGAGATACACGTCCTGGCTCACCAGCGCGATGCTACGTCTGAGGTCAGCGAGGTCGAGGCTGTCGATTGGGATGTCATCGAGGCAGATGCGTCCTCCACTGATGGGGTAGAGGCGCAACAGCAATTTCACCAGTGTGCTTTTGCCGGAGCCTGTCGCACCAACGATCCCGATTGTCTGACCCGCTTCCACATGCAACGAGAAATCCTTCAGAAGCAGGTCGCGATCGCGGTAATGGAAATCGACCTTGTCGTAGTGGATGGCACCCCTCACCTGAGCCGATGCGAGGCGACGTTCACCACTTCGAATCTGAATCGGTGTATCGATCAGATCCAGAACACGGCGCGTAGAGGCCATGGAACGCTGGTAATCATCCAGGGTGCGCCCCAGGGTGGTGAGCGGCCAGAGAAGCCTCTGGGTGATGAAGACCAGAAAGCTGTAAGAGCCAATTGACAGCTCCCCGCGCCAGGTCTGAAGACCACCGATCAGCAGGATGGCAATGAAGGCGAACAGGATCGCAAAACGGATCAGCGGGATGAACGCTGCCGAGAGACGAATGGCCCGACGGTTGCTCAATCGATAGGCATCGCTGTCGTGTTGCAGCTGGTTCAGTTCCCAGGCTTCTGCTGTGAAACTTTTGATCGTGAGCATTCCGCTCAAGTTGTTCGCAAGCCGAGAGCCCAGGTTCCCGGCCTGTTCGCGCACCTCGCGGTAACGGGGCGCGAGGCGGCGTTGGAACTGCATCGATCCCCACAGGATCACCGGGATCGGAAGGTAAGCAAACACGGCGACTCCTGGAGCCAAAAACGCCATTGCTCCCCCCACCAGCACCACGGTGGTGATCAGCTGCAGGATTTCGTTAGCCCCTCGGTCGAGAAAACGCTCCAGTTGGTTGATGTCATCGTTGAGCACGGTGAGGAGCCTGCCGCTGCTGTCGTGCTCGAAGAACGCCATTTCCAGGTTCTGGAGATGGCCATAGGCCTCCAGACGGATGCTGTGCTGAGTGGTTTGCGCCAGATTGCGCCAAAGTACGCCGTAGAGGTACTCGAACAGCGACTCTGCACTCCAGACCAGAAACGACAGCAGCGCCAGCACCATCAGTTGGCTGGGCACATCGTTGGCTCCGAGCCGTGCCAGCCAGGCGGTTTGTTGCTGATCCAGCTTGCTGGCGGCGAGCACATCAACGGCAAGTGCGATCAGCACCGGTGGCGCCAGATCAAAGATTTTGTTCACGACCGAACAAAAGGCTGCCCAGGCGACAAGCCGCCGGTGGGGGTGTAGGTGCAGCAGCAGTCGCTGCAGGGTGGAGCCGGACGAATTCAAGAGTTGTGTTGCGGGTGAACTCTTTTTCCTGACCAACAGTTCTAGACCTGATGCAGAGATCGATGAGGTGTCAATGACCCGTTCCCGTTCGATCAACCGTTTCCACCGTTTTGTGGCGCGCAAGCGTCGCCGGGGATTGCGCGCTGTTCTTCCCCATCTTCGCCCTGATCGTTTGGAGGTTGAGGATCAGATGGATGTGTCGGATCGATTGATGACCCGATGCGCAGAAGCTGATCTGAAAGCAGATCTCGAATCACTCGACGATGTCTGATCGCTGATCGGTCGAACCCAATCAGATCAATAAAAAAGGCCACCGCTTCCGCTGGTGGCCTGATCGACGAATGAAGTGAGGGCTCAGCTCACCAGCGGTTGCCACCGCCGCCGCCACCGGCGTAGCCGCCGCCGCCGCCGCCGTAGCCGCCACGGCCACCGCCGCCGCCACCACCGGTGCGCTCACGGGGAGTTGCTTTGTTCACGCGGATCATGCGCCCCATCCATTCGACGTTCTGGAGATCGTCGATGGCTTTCTGCTCATCAGCATCGTTGGACATTTCCACGAAACCGAAGCCACGCTTGCGGCCGGTCTCGCGGTCGAGGGGAAGGCTGGCGCTCTTCACTTCGCCGTACTGGCTAAACAGGTCAAGCAGGTCTTCCTGCTCGGCCTGGAAGGAGAGGTTGCCGATGTAAATGGTCATTCCTGTGGGGACCGTTGGACGTTTGTGATCAGTGAAGTCGTGGTCCGGAAAGGAAGTCCTTGATGCTGAAGCTGGTGAGCTGAAGCCGGGGGGAGCGAGCCGATCTGAGCCTAACGCTGAAGCTGATGCCTCACCAAACTACAGCCCCAAGTGAGGGTTTTAGGACTCCCGCCGCAATTCCGAGCCGGTGACATCGGTGAGCCCAATCAGTCTCAGATCTTGTACCGGGATGCTGCCTTTGCTTTGCAGGTGCTTTGGGCCCCATCGATGGATGCGCCCTTGTTGACTTCATCCAGAAAGCAACTGCAAGTGAACGTCCCCATGCCAGGAGGTGGGGTTTTGCCGGCATGGGTCATCGCTGCATTGAAACTGGCCAGGCACAACTTGGTGATCAGGCCTTCATCCCCCGCAGCGCGCACAGATCCTGGAAGGATCGCTGCCGCCAACGACAGACTGAGAGGCACCAGGCTCGTTGACAGAACGGTCGTAATGCGTGGTGCCATCAGGTTCAGGAGGCGGGGCTGATCTGCAATTCCCTGTTCATCACCTTGAGGCGTTGCAGGGAACTGAAAACATCCTGGGGCATGCCTTTGGGCAGGTCCACAAAACTGTGGGATTCGAAAATCTGGATGCGTCCGATCATGCGTCCCTGCAGCCCGGATTCATTGGCGATCGCCCCGACCAGATTGCCTGGCTTCACCCGATCGCGATGCCCCACTTCAACGCGATACCGCTGCATATTGTCTTCCGGCGGGCGCGAGGCCCGTTCGGGTCTGCGGCGGTCACCAAAGCGCCCGTCGCGACCATCGCGGCCGTCGCGGCGATCGAGACGTTGGCGGCCACTGTTCTGCATCCAGCTTTCGTCGCCTTGCACCAGCAGCGGTCCCTCGCCGACGGCAAGGGTCAGGGCGGCCAGAGCGAGGCGTGAGGGATCCAGGTCCTGCTCCTGGCCCACTCGCTGAAGCAGTTCCTGCAATAGGACAGCTTCATCGGATTGGGCGGGTTCTCCGGTGGCGGCCTCGGTCAGGCGTTGACGCAGTTTGTCGAGGCGCGACTGGTTGATTTCGGCGTTGCTGGGGATGGCCATCGGCTCGATCTCCTGGCCGACCGCGCGCTCCAGATTGTTGACGAACCGGCGTTCGCGCGGAGTCACAAACAGGATGGCCTCACCGCTCCGACCAGCACGGCCTGTACGACCGATGCGGTGCACATAAGCCTCGCTGTCGAAGGGCATGTCGTAGTTGATCACGAGCCCGATGCGATCCACATCGAGTCCCCGCGCTGCCACGTCGGTTGCCACGAGGATATTCACAGTGCCTTTGCGCAGACGCTCGACGGTGCGCTCCCGTTGGTTCTGCGGCACATCGCCATTGAGTACAGCCACATCGTGACCGGCGGCTTCCAGGGATTCCGACACGTTCAAGGTGATGGCCTTGGTGCGGGCAAAGATGATGACGCCTTCACCAGTCACCGCTTCAAGAACCCGATTCAGGGCCTCGAGCTTGTGGCTGTTTTGGAGGGTGATGCAACGCTGGCGAATGCGGCGAGCTTCCTTGTCTTTGGTTTTGATCGTGATTTCTGCCGGCTCACGCAGATAGCGCTTGGACAGGCGACGAATCTCCGACGGCATCGTCGCGGAGAAGAGCACAACCTGACGCTCTTCAGGCAACTGATCAAGGATCCATTCGACATCGTCGATGAATCCCATGCGCAGCATTTCATCGGCTTCATCCAGCACCAGACTGCGGAGTCCGCTGGTGTCCAATGTTCCCTGGCGCATGTGGTCCATCACCCGCCCAGGGGTCCCCACCACCACATCCACTCCGCGTTTGAGGGCGTGGATCTGAGAGCGGAAATCAGAGCCGCCGTAAATGGCGAGCACGTTGAGGTGGGGATGGCCTGCGGAATAGGCCTTGAACGATTCGGCCACCTGCATCGCCAATTCCCGGGTGGGAGCCAGCACTAGAGCCTGCGGTTTTGAGGCATCTTTCTGGAGCCGCTCGAGCAGGGGGAGGGCAAAGGCGGCTGTCTTGCCGGTACCGGTTTGGGCCTGACCCACCAAATCGCGCCCCAACATCAGCTCGGGGAACGCTGCAGCCTGAATCGGTGAAGGCTGCTTGTAGCCCTTTTCGGAGAGGGTTTTGACCAGAGCTTCACTGAAGCCGAAGCCCGCGAATCCAGAAGCTTCCTCCTTGGCTTCGATCACGGTGGTGAACATCTCATTGCTCTCTGCCGACTCGGCGTGAGTGGCGACCTCTACCGAGGATTTGGTTGCGGCGGCTTCTAGATCTGCGGCGCTGAGATCCACTGAGCACGCGAATTCACCGTGCGATGCACTCTGGGTCATGTTGAAAAGGCAGTGGCCTGATTGATCCCTTCAAGTCAGGCCGGCAACGTCCAACACGGCCGAAGCCGATCTGATTGCTTGCCCTTTCCTTCAAGGTTGATCAATCAACGTAACACTCGGCCGAAGTCATCTTCCAGTCGCTCGATATCGTCCTCGCTCAGAAATGCACCGTGCTGGACTTCGATCAGCAGCAGACCCTGATCACCGGCTTGCGCGCGATGGATTGCCCCGCAGGGGATGTGCAGGGTGGTGCCTGCGCTTGCTTCGCTCCATGTCTCGTGACAGAGCAGAGCGCCCTGTCCTTCAGCAACCGTCCAGTTTTCGCTGCGATGGTGATGGCGTTGCAGGCTCAGACGTTGCCCTGGGTTGAGCCACAGACGTTTGAGCTTGTATTCAGGACCTTCGAGAAGATCCTCGTACCAGCCCCAGGGGCGAATCACCCGTCTGTCTGTCTTGGTCACCGCAACCCGGCAGGGTTTTCAGCATGGCGAGGCTGGCGCTGGCTGGCCAGCGGCATCAGTCCTGAGGCGTGATCAGCAGCACCTTGTGGCGGGCACGCGTGAGCCCCGTGTAGGCCAGGCGGGGATCTTGGTGACGCACGGGAGGGAGCAGCAGTGCCACCTCGGAGTATTGACTCCCCTGGGATTTATGCACTGTGAGAGCGAAGGCCGGCTCTGCGCCCGACAGCTGTGCAGGGTGGAGCAGTCGTTGTCCTGGAAGCAGCACGCGGGTGTCTCGCTCCCGCGCCACCACCACACCGATGTCGCCATTGGCCAGCCCCTGGTCGGCCCGGTTGTGACGGTTGAGCACCGGAGTGCCTGCGGGCCAGTGCTGCACTGATCGTCGGCTGCGATCTCCCAAGACAACGCGGTTGAGCGTCTCAACCCCCCAGGGCCCTTGCCGGACGGGGCTGAGAGCAACCCAGCCTTCGAGTTGTTCCAGCAGCACTGCCGCATCATCAGGGTGGGGTTGATCGTTCTGCCAGCGCAGGGCCGTGGCCAGAGCACTGAGGCGTTCTTGATGGGCACGCAGATCGTTCAACAGCAGCCTTGGTAGCCCCTGTCGTTTGGCCTCCAGCCATTGCACGTTGTCGTTGGGCTGCAGTTGGCTGAGCTGCGCCCTGCTAAATCCCGAACTGCCCCTTGCGCTGCTTCGACGCAGTTGATGGGCCAGAGCTGCGATGGCACCGTTGTTGCGGTAAGTCGTTTTCAGTTCAACGGCAGCCGAACCAAGCCGTTGGCGTCGCTGCGGTTCACTCAATTCCTGCAGCACCGCCCCAGGACCAACGGGCGGGAGCTGATCGGGATCACCCACGAGTAGCAGCTGGGCATGGTCTGGAAGCGCCTCCAGCAGGGCTTCCATCAAGGGCAGATCCACCATCGACACCTCATCCACCACGAGCAGATCGACCGTCAGCGGCAGGCTGCGGTTGCGGCGGTAGTGGTTCTCTCCCTGGGCCTCCAGCAAGCGATGCAGGGTGCTGCTCGGAAGGTTGCCCAGATAATGCATGGCATCGGACTTCAGTGCGTGGCTTCCCGAGCTGACGGCCTGCTGCAGCCGTGCTGCGGCCTTACCGGTCGGGGCAGCAAGCTGAATGCGAATCGCGGGATTGCAGCTGAGCGCCGCAGCCAGCATTTGCACCACAGTTGAGGTTTTGCCAGTGCCTGGCCCGCCGGTTAGCAGCACCAGGCGGTGTTGCAGCAGTGCGATCACCGCCTGGGTTTGGTGCTCATCAAGCCCTGCCTGTTTGGCTGCAGTGCGGGCGGCATTGGCTTGCTCTTCCGACAGGGCTCGTGGCAGAGCAGTGCAGCCGAGCTCAAGCAGCTGGTTGATGCAGTGGTGAAGATGCAGATGCCAGCGCCGCCAGCGCAACCAGTGGCCGTCCTGAACGATCGGAGCCTCCGGTGTTTCGTTGAGGGCATCCGCGCTCACCAGCCAGCCGCACTCTTCCAGGGCGGTGACCACATCTCCGGGCCATGCTTTCGCCTCGATCCCGTCCGGTGCGGGCCGATTGAGATCGAGCCCCAGTTCGCCTCGCTCGAGTGCTTCAGCGAGAGCCACGACAGCCGCTTTCCTGGTCGCTGTTGTGTCGGCTGTGGCTTTCTCGGTGACGCCCAGGCCAGGCGGCAGAAGGCGGGTCAGGCTGTCGGCCAGGGCCAGACCGAGGGCACTGCTCATCGCTGTCCCTCCCTTAGCAACGCATCCAAGGCCAGCACTCGCTTGAGGCTGGGTTGATCGACCAGAACGCCAGGTGTTGGCGTTCGGAGCTTCGAGCGATCTCGCTCCAGGGCTCCAGGGACGCCGCGAAGGAAGACATACGCATATCCCCCCAGGTGCTGTTCCGGCTTGTAGCCAGGCAGGCGCCAGTGGAGATAACGGTGCAATGCAACAAGATAAAGGTGGGCTTGGAGTGGGTAGTGGTTGCTCACCATCAGCTCCACCATGGCCTCCTGGGTGTAATTGGCGGGGCCGCATTGCTGCACTGTTCCCTGGCCGTCCTTTTGGCCGAGCCAGTTGCTTTTCCAGTCAGCGACCCACCATTTCCCTTCCCAGCAGAAGACCAGGTCGATGGAGCCGGTGAGAAACCCCCGGCTGGCCACATCCAACAGGTTGAGCTGATGTCCGTAGCCCCCGTCAAACACCCCTCCGGGATGGGCGATGAAGACGTTGGCGAGCCCACTGCTTCGCACCAGATGGCCTGGTTGGCTGTGGGCCAGTGGCAGGTCGAAATTCATCTCATTGAGCCAGTCGCCGTTGCGCAGCTCGCCTAGTCGGCATGCGCCCAGTGCACCACCCATCGGCGTGTGCATCAGCTGGCACAGGCCCATGAGCAAGCTGTCGGACCATTCGAGGCTGAGGCCAGCACGGGGGAGTTCTTCGGTCACAACGACGCGAGCCTGGGCGTCATCTCCTTTGGCGAGTGTGCCGTAATCGATGCGCTCCAGGATGCGATGCAGGGCATCGCCAGGGCCGGCCCCACGGGGGAATTCGGCGAGAGGTCCGCGTTCAGGCCAAGACATCTGACCTTCGGGAATGGGGGTGGTGCCCTCCATGGGGGGCGACGCCGTCTGCTCCGCTGCCGGCTCTACGTTGATGGCGTCGGTGTCTCGTCCGTCCTCTCGCATTTCCGGAGGCACAGCGACCTGAGAGTGGGCCCAGGCTGAATAGCTCGCCCGTCCCCAGCGACTGTCGAGGGTCCGGGTCGGTGTTGGACCGAGGGACAGGGATCCCTTGGGGGGCTCTGGCTGCCAGGGTTTGATCGTGTTGCTTGCCGGCGCTTCGCATCGATGCACGGGTAGCTCTCGTTCCAGGCCGCCCTCCACCAGCCAGGGACTCAGGGGGTTGGCAGGCTCGGCCAGGTCCACTCCCGGCCAGCCGAGCACCAACAGGTGACGGGCGCGGGTGCAGGCCACATAGGCCAGACGTTCGGCTTCCGCCGCTTGTGCCCGTTGATCCTGCTGGGCCGCATGCCGTCCCTGCCCCCAGTGGGGATTGAGGTGAAGATCCAGGTGGGGCTGAGCCTCAGTCGATGGCATCCAACGCCGCCCGAGTTGGCGGGCATCAGCCTTGATCGCTTTGCTGCCTTTCCAGAGGAAAGGGCAGATCACCACTGGATATTCCAGCCCTTTGCTGCGGTGCACGGTCACCACGGCGATGGCCGATTCGGCCGCATCACTGCGGCATAAATGAGCCTCAGGGCTTTCACTGTGCTCCTGGAGTCGCTGGCGCCGCAGCCAGTCGGCTGCCTGCAGTGCCCCTAGCCCCAGCTTGTGCATCTGTTCCTGCACCAGTTCAGCGGCCTGTTGCAGGTCAGCCAGCGTTCGTCCTCGCAGAGACAGGCGGGCCAATCCTTCGCTGCCCTGCAGCTGCGCCAGCACTGCGGTCAGTCCCTGGTGTGGCAAACGCTCCGCCAGATTGCTCAGGGCAGCGGCGAGTTGATCCCAGTCCTGCGGTTGAGCGTTCTGGATGTCTTCTGCCGACCAGCCCAGCAGTGGTGATCCCGCCAGGAGTCGCTGGCGACCGTTATGGCCTGGCAGCGCAAGGGCATCAAGAAAGCGCTGCAGCGCTGCGGCTCCAAGACTTTCGAACACATCGCCTTTGCTCACCAGACGACTGGGGAGATGGCGGCGTTCCAGGGCCGCTCGCAATGCTTCCGCCTGGGAATGTTGGCTCACGAGCAGGCACAGATCGCCGGGTTCCAGCACACGGCTTCCCTCCTCCGTGCGCAGTGGCCATTGCTCCTGCAGGAGCTGTTGGCAGAAGGCCGCCACCTGGTGATCGAGGTGATTGGGATCGAGATTCAGCAGTTGAAGAGGTGATTGCCCATCCGGCAAAACCAGTTCGCCTTTGTCGGCCATCGGCTCCACGGGCGGCACTGGCAGCTCAGAACGCCGCAGCCCTGGGTGCATCAGGGCGTTCAGGGCCTGCACCAGGGGCTCGCTCGATCGGCGGTTCTCGTACAGCCCATAGCAGTGCTCCGTCTTGCTCGCCGCCAAGCGATAGGTGGCGAGTTCGCCGCCTCGGAACCGGTAAATCGCCTGTTTGGGGTCTCCCACCATCACCAGCAGGTGTTGGGGCGGATCCGCTGTGAAAGCTCGCTCAAGGATGCGCCACTGAATCGGGTCGGTGTCCTGAAATTCATCGATTAGGGCTGCGCGATAGCGCTTGGCGACGGCCTGGAGCAGCGGACTGATCGAACCCTCTCCCGCCCCTGGATCCAGCTGTTCGAGCAGTTGGCCGAAGCTCATCTGTCCACTGCGCTCCCGGCGAAGGCTTAACTCGTGGCGGCCCCAATGGCCGAAATGGAGGAGCACCGCTTCAGCGGGGCCATCCACCAGGTCTGCGATCGCTTTCATCAGCTCCGGCTGAGGCAGCGATACTTGATCGCCATGGGCTGCCGCTGCCACCTTGGTGAAGGGTCCGGGGTGGAAATATTTCTGCAGTTCGGCTTGGTTCAGAACGGCGTCATAGCCGGGTGTGCGCTCCCCAAAGCCGGCGATCCAGCCCTGCACCTTCTGCAGTCGATCCGGTTTGGGCTTGAGGCGATAAGGGCTGTAGGGCAAATCAAGGCTCTTGAGCTCGGCCGCGGCCGCGGCTAGGTCTTGTTCGAGAGCATCTGCACTGCTGTCCCACAGCGTCAGAAATCGCTGCCATCGCGCGGCCCATGCGTCCTCGAGCTGCACGGCCAGAGGCAGGTCAGGGTCCTGTGCTTCGTGCAGCGCATCCAGCTGGAGGGCTGGATCTCCATCCAGGTTGGCCAGCACCCTGATCAGGCCAGCGGGGTGGATGCCGCGCTGTTGAAGTCCGGCCAGCAAGGGCGGCGATAGGGGAAGGATGTGCTGCTGCCAATAGTCATGAACCAGTTGCTCACGGCGGTCATGGGCCTGGTTTTCCAGGCTCACCGCAGGCCCCAGTCCGGCTTCGAGCGCCTGGCGTTGCAGGGTGCGTCTGCAGAAGCCATGAATGGTGGTGATGTCGGCACGGTCGAGCCGTTCGAGGGCCAGAAGCAAGCGACCTTCCATGGCCCGGTGCATGGTCGGCCCCTGGGCTGCGATCCACTCCTGCAGCGGGCGATCCATGGCTTCTGCATCTGCACCTTGCAGCAGGGCTAGGGCCTGTTGCAGGCGGCGGGCGATTCGATCCTTGAGCTCGGCCGCGGCGGCTTCTGTAAAGGTGACCACCAGCAGGTCTTCCACCAGCAGCGGGTTCGGTCCTTCGCTCAGGAGTCGCAGCACCAGATGGGCGAGCGCGAAGGTTTTGCCAGTGCCAGCGCTGGCCTCCAGCAGTCGCAGGCCCGGCTCCAGTGGGAAGTGGTTCGGTTCGAAACGGGGGTGATTCAACCCTTTACCTCCTGGCGCCGTTCCAGAAGCGGCCCATGGAGAGTGAGCGCCAAGGCCTGGGCGTCGTCGGTCAGAAGGTCACCCAGGGGGAGATCGGAGCCGAAGCAGAGTTGCTGCACCGCGTCAAGTCGCTCCCCCGGCAGTACGGCATTCCCTTCCCAGGTGTCGCGCGCTTTGCTCAATCCTTTGCCCTTCGCCTCTCCAACGGCGAAGGCCCAGCCTGTTTCCGGAGGCAGAGGCCAGCATCGCTGCCGGTGCTGATCGCGCCAGGTTTGGTGCTGATCCAGCAGGGCAGTGCACTGGTCGCGGGTGGGGGGGCTGATGCGCTCGAGCACCCGGAAGCGATGGCCGTCGCGACCGACCAGCACCGCGGAGCGGAGCTTGCATCCCGCGGCAGTGGCCAGGAGTAGCTCGAGCCACACCTGCTGGCGTTGTGGGCTGCGGGGCCGAGCCGTGTGCACCAGCACCAGTTGGTCATCTCGCAACGACAGCTCCGCCTGCCATGGGCCGACGCTCACCGCGTCGCGCCGTTCATCTCCCAGGGAGGACAGGCACTCCTTGAGGCTGCTCCAGCGTTGCTCCAGCTGGTGGGCTTCCAAGGAACCTGCTGAACGAGGGGGGAGCAGTCCTCGCCCGCGATCGAGAGCTAGCCAGTCGGGTTCGGTATTTTCCTCCAGGTCGCGGCCCAGTTCCCGTCGCAGCAGCGCGGAGCGTTGTCGCTCATCGAGGCTGAGGTCTTCGAGGTCCAGCACGGCCTTGTCGCGTTCTCTTGGCCGCAGTCCCAGTTGCTCCAACCACTGTTTCTGGGGAGCTGTGACCCAGGAGATCAGGTCATCCCAGGCGCTGAGGGGCGAGGCCTGAGCCCCCGAATCCGTTTGTTGGGTGGTGTTGAAGGCCAGGCCTGCAGTCCCGCCGATGGTTCCTGCATCGAGGTGCTGCCTCACTTGCAGTAGACGTTGATCGCAACTGGCGGGGGGCCAGGGGTCTGAGGGCAGAAAATTGCTGCGCTCCAGGGCATTGGCCGCATGCTCACGTACCGGCACTTGGGGGAGCAGATCGATCCACTGGCGCACCGGTGTGGATGCTTC
This sequence comes from Salipiger bermudensis, assembly GCA_964225855.1. Lineage (GTDB taxonomy): Bacteria > Cyanobacteriota > Cyanobacteriia > PCC-6307 > Cyanobiaceae > Synechococcus_C. Next base: position 39,485 of record CAXQPR010000029.1, read on the forward strand.
CAGCTGTTCGCCGGTGCGTTCGTCACGGCAGCTCCAGCTGATCA
>CAXQPR010000030.1:0-17542 GCA_964225855.1 Salipiger bermudensis
AGGCCAGAGGCATAGAGGTTCAGTGCCTTGGCACCATCGTTGCGACCGGGAATCTCCAGGGCCACCACCAGGCGACGGGAGATGTCCTTTTTCATCGAGCGGGCGTTGCGCTTGACGTTGCGCTTGACGTACAGCTTGCCGTCTTCGACAACCAGCGCTGCCAGCTCAGCAGGGCGCAGCCCGAAGCATCCAACCAGTGCGACAGCAAGCCGAAGCTCAGGCTTGTTATCAGCTGCCAGGGCATCCAACAGGGCTGCCAGTTGCTCAGGCTTAACTGGTGGGGTCAGCGCTTCTGTGTTGTCGTCAGCAGTGCCGATCAGTGCATCACGATCAGCCCCGGTCAGAGGTTGCCAGCGACCAGGGGCGCCAGCCTTGTCAACTGCATAAGAGAGGAAAGCGGCGACATCGCCCAGGTGACGCTTGCGGCCATTCCCACCAGCGGGGCAGTTGGCGAAGTAGGTCTTCGCGTAGAGCTTCATCAGATCAGCGCCGCCCTGTGGCTTGGGCTTCTGGTCGAACAGGGCCACGGCGTTGTTCACGCGGTTGGTGGTGTCGCGCAAGGTGGTGGCGCGGCGATCGGCGCGAGTCTTGAGGAAGTCAGCGGCAATCTGCTCCCAGTTGATGACACCGGCCACCAGTCCATTTCCGGTCACGGTGACGCCAACGAGCTGGATCTTGTCGTTCGCAGCGCGGAGGGTGAGGGTGTCATCCTCACGGATCATCTGAGCCAGCGCAGTGGTGCGATTGAGGATCGCGGTGCTGTTGCTCTTCTTCCACTCAATATCAGTGGTGACCGAGGGGCGTGAGCCATCTTCCAGGGTGCAGAAGATGCGGAGATTGCCGCTCTGTTCCTGAACCTTCCAGCCCTGGCCGCAGTCACGCTTGACGACAGCGCGAAGGTCGCTGATCCAGGTGCCGGCTTTGACGTTGGTCTTCGGCATATCAGTTGCTCCAGGTGCGGTTAATGAGGTGACGCTTAGTGGGCTCAAACCAGCGGGATTGGGGCCAGCCATCCCTTCGCCGTTGAAGCACGACATGCGGAGGCAGTCTCTTGCGTCTTGAAGGTTCAGAGAGGCTGATGCGCTCGCCATCCATCTCGATTTGGATGCGGTTACCTAGTTGTTGCTCAGGCGTCGCCCAGCGCACATTCCCAGGCTCTTAATGGCCGTCGCCATCGGGATAGCGGTCCAGGCTGTGTTTGGTCGATGGACGCGGCCCCATGTCGGCGATGAAGTCCTGGAAACTGTTCGCCCAGCGATCGCAGACGGTGACGCCCTGCCCGCCGTACTTGGGCCAGCCCTGACTATTGGGATTGAGACAGCGCTGCTTCATGGAGCACCAGATCGGATATTCCGGGTGGCGGTATTTGCTCATGGTGTCGTGACTCCCTGCATCATGCAGTGCGCTCGCCCTAGTGCATTTTTCAGTGCAAGAAAGTGCAAGCGTGCAATAGCCTGCTACAGCAGAGAGATGCAGGGAGAGGGGCAGAGTGCACTTGCTGCAACGCTTCTGCTAGTCACAGCGCGGAGTCTGAGACTTTCCTGAACTTGCATGGCATGCAGGGGGTCAGGGGTTCGAGTCTCCTTGGCTCCATTCTGAAAGCCAAGTCATTGACTGGGTTTTGTAGTGTCTTGGCTTGGTGGTATCAGCATTCGCTGCCCCCTGCGGTAGCAAGCTGCTGTGGCTATCGGTGTTGTTCGCGCTGGTCGCGATGATGCACTCCTCGCCTTTGCCAGACTTCTCGGAACCACCAATGCTGCCGCTTCGTAATGGATCCATATCCCTATTACGGAGGGCCAACCAGCAGAACGGTTAGGCCCAAGGTCCGACAGATTGCGCGCACGATCATCCTCATCAATGTCGGGATTTTTATTTATGCATTCGCCCAAGCTGGAGCGCTTGGTTCAATCATTCTTGCGATCACAGCGATTTGCATTGGCATCTATGTGATCTATCGAATCGTCCGATACCAAAGGCGTCAACACAATCAACTCACCATGAGCCACACACCACCGCCGCCGCCGAATCACGAGATTTCGCACTGACTTCCTCAGCACGACTCCAGGGACTCTGAGGTAGGCCGCTCTCGTAGAGCAGAGAGAGAACAGCTCAACCAACGCCGTCAGGGATGGACTCTGCAAACCATTGCCCTGTTTGCCTCTTGCTTCACGACGTTGGTTCGTAGGGGCTCTGATCTTTTATGCAGGCATGAACCAGAGCGCACTGTTCACGAGGAACTGAGTCAATGCGCTGATTCACTCATGTATCCACTTGAACACTTGAGCCATAACCAAGGAGTCCACTAGCGGGGGTGCTTCAGCATCACAGCCTTGAGAATGCACAGACAGAGTTGAGTCATTCCTTGGGAGAGGGGTGGCTTTTTTATGGCTCACGCCTCTCCAGAGTCCAGCTCGTTGCTTGAAGCAATCCAGGACAATAAAAAACCCCGCTGTTGGCGGGGTGAGGAGAGCTTGATCAAGCCTTGATCACTTTTCGAAGCGAGCACCGCGATAGGTGCCAACTCGATGCGTGTTGGTGGCCACAGCCTTGTGTTGCCCGTAGTGCTTCCCGCGATAGGTGAGCATGACGGTTCCAGTTGCTGGAGCGTTGTGCTGTGCGTACTGCTGCCCGCGATAGGTCAGAGTCATTTGAGGTTCCTCGAAGCAAGTTCAGGTCCCCGTTCCATGGCCTGAATCGAACTGCGCCTCCCGCGAGAGGAGGTGAACGTTGTTGGTAGCGGTTGCTACATCCTCTTTATAGGGGCGTCGTCAGTTTCTGTGTCGTTCAGGCAGATACACAACCTGGTTTTTTCTGAATCAGGAGTTCCTGAACTGGGTGGGCATCCGACCTGAAGCCGTCACCACTTGGGCTGACAGCGCACCCAGCCTGTTTTTTGCATGTGGATCCAGGCCTCGATGGCGTTGTGACGCAGCATCCTCCTCACGATCGCTTGGCTACCACCGCGCAGTGGGCGTGTCTCGATCTCAATCCACTTGGCATGAGCTGAGGGCAATGCATTGCGGAAGCAGACCACCAGTTGTTCCTGCTCGTTCAGCAGCCAGCCTTCTCCTTGCTTCTGGGGGTGACGGTCAACGAGGGGCTGGTTCTTTTTGGGCATGGGGCCATGTTGGCGCCCCTCGCTCATGCGTTGCTCCAATCAATGGCCCACTCGGAATCGAGATTCAGGTGTTTCCAGCTGGCTCAGGCTTCGCCTCTGACGGTGGCTTGGATGCCAAGCCGGTTTAGTGAGGAATGTGATGAGGACTTTTCGATGCGGTGCCTTGAAGCTTCCACGTCTGTAGATCCTCAAATAGTGCCTGTGCCGCGTCGTGTTCGCCCAGGTTTGTTAGCAGCCTGACGCGTTTGTAGAGGTGCTTTCTTGAGGGGTGTGGGTGCATCACATTCTGCTGTTTCAGGACCTTTCCACCATCCCTTCGCCACCCTGATCGTCACCTCCCTCTAGGGAGTTGTTCTGAACGCGTTTCGCTGGTCACAATGGGGGACACGCTTGTGAAGGCATGGAGTTTCCGCTTCGTTCCGCTCAGGTGCAGACCGCGTTGGAGACTTGCAAGCCACTGCTGTCGGGGAGGACCACCATTGCCTGCATGGGTGATTTGCTGTCGCTTGCCTCCTTCAGCCTTGTTCCCGTCATCAGTGAGTCCTTGACCGGTGCCTTCACCACCCAGTGCGAGGCGGCTGCAGCCTGTCAGCAAAACGAGCCGGACCTGCTGTTTGTCACTGAACATCTGGAGCAGGGCTATGGCTTAAGCCTTGCCAGGCATGTCAAGGAGTTCAGCCCCAAGACGCGAACACTCGTGTTTCTGCATCGGGAATCGCAAGCGGTGGTTCGTGAGGCACTTGACGCCTTTGTCGAAGGCGTGATGTTTGTCAGTTCCCTTGGTAAAGGGGTAGACGGTGATTTCATCCGTTCGCTTGTGGCAATTGCGGATGGTGGTAACTACTACCCAAAGGACGTGAAGGCGGTTGCTAGCTATGAGGCGGTCGAAGTCTTGCCGGATCTCACGGACCGGGAGATGGAGGTGCTGAGGGTGCTTTCCTGTGGGATGAGCAACAAAGAAATCAGTGAGTCACTTTTTATCAGTGCGGAAACTGTGAAAAGTCATGTGAGTACCATCATCGGGAAAATGGGCGTGAAGGATCGCACGCAAGCTGTGATCAAGGCCATCAAGGCTGGTATTTAAATAACGAACTCGCTATGCCTGAGGCTTGTGCTCCAACGATGTTGTTGTTATGTTAAGCGGCTGAAAGCGGTCGACTTTAAAGCAGTTTTGTTTCATTGAGTCAAAGACATCGGCCACGACAATCCGAGTTGGGAGAGCTTTACTGTCGTGTGGTGTGCCGTGTTCGACTCCGATTTGAAAATGCCTCAGCCAAAGTTGCGTGTGCTTGTCTTTTGATTCAATCAGAGAATCAGTCCAGCTATTGCCTTTGCTGTTTATGCAGGTATGGCAGTGTTTAAGCAGACAGCAGCCATTGCTATGGCTGTAGCGGATCGAAGGGGTATGCCAAGGTCTCTCATTTGGTATTTGACTTTCCTTCTGGCTACAGCGATTTTTACCCAAACAACGACTCGGTAAAAACCGCTTTTGGTGGGGATTCTTTGGTGATTGCTTGGCAACTCTGGACTCTTGACTGGTCAAGTTGCCGAATCCTATGCAGCTCGTGCAATGTAAGCCCAATAGGTGTGTGAGTTTTAGGGCTTTTTCAAGGCTTCTTCAAATGCAGACGCATCGATGGTCTCGCAATTGCCGGTGACGTCGATGTCGGTTGTCATCATTCCAAAGGCAGCGGCCGAAATCTGCGAGGTCAATTGTCCTGGCGGTTGGAGTTCGATGTTGAGCACGCCGCTAACTTTCATTAGCTCATTGTTTTCGCGGATGTTTGCGCTCAGGGTGTCCTCGGTGATGGTCGCTTCATCCCACTTCAGTTCATCCGGAATTGAGGAGATGTTGTAGGACGTAAACCGATTGCCAGGGAGGTCAATCTTAAAGAAGGCGGTATCTGACTTGTTTTCTCTGTTTTTAACTGGCTTCTCTGCGCTGATTCCGGTGGATTCCACAGTCATCTGATTGGCGCACTTTAAGTAGATCAAGTCTGCGCTCAGGGCAGGAGTGGCTGTCAGAAGTAGAGCGGCGGTGGTTAAAAAGAATTTCATCGATTGAAGTTTGCTGTCACGGTGTGGCCGGCAATGCCAGGTCGATGCCGCCTTGGGTCCTATCTCTACCGGTCCGGCAAGCTCACCTTGTAAAGCGTCTCGGCTTCAGGTTTCCATTGCACGAGATGAAGCCTGTTGATCTTGTTTTTGTCAAGACAATCCCAAATATCGTTGCCTTCTAGTGTGGCTTTTGACCAATGATCGCCTTCGCTTCTCATTTGCTTGCGGTTGCTGTCTTTCCATTCGCTCCAGGTGATCCCCGCATATGCAGACACATGCTTGTTAAGGATGACCACGGTAAAGTCCATCGATTGCGACCAAAGCAGTAGCCCATCATCATAGTCAGCACGCTCGCTGGCTTGGTTCCCTCCGTGTTTGCTCGAGGGAGTGCGCTTTTCACGCTTCAAAGCGAGTCGTACCTGCCGTATCTATCGTTCGTTGAATCGACTCTGCCTGAATAACGACAATGACCCAAGAAAATCTGAAGGCATTTCTCCAGAAGGTGAGACGTGATGGTGTCCTTCAGGCCCGATTTCAGGGCGCCAAGTGTGAAAGCTGCGTTGTTGATTTGGCCCAGGAGTCCGGCTTTGTTGTTGACGCAGATACCGTTGTCGAGCTCTTGGGCGGCCAGTCGCTGGAGGCTTTAAAAGCTGTGGTGGCTGGCGCAGGAGATGACGGGACTGGCGAGGACTCAATTTGGCCGATGCCCCTGTTTGATTAGCCGCTGACTCAGCGACTGGCAGCGAGATTGGCTTTAGCGGCCTTAAGGGCGTCTTCACACGCTGCTCGATCGTCTTTGTCGATGTCCCCTTGACTTCCGTTCAAGCGGGCCTCGAGAAAGGCGATTTCATCGATCCAGTAGTTCCGGTCTTTGCTGCTATCGCTCATTGTCGATGCGCTGTTGCTGCCCATTCTCGCCGCAAGCTTGATCGGCTCCTGCTTGGCCGGCTGGTAGAGGACCTTCGTCGGGTGGGTGGGCTTGACCGCCCGATAGCTCTTCTCACCAGCTTGCTTGCGACTCTTAAGGCATTCTTCAGGCTTGGGGCTTTTGCGCTCTGGCCAGTCGTGGGACCCTGAAGGAGTGAAGGGCCAGATGCCCGAGACGCGTTTACGTAACAACGGTGGCAAAGATGAGCAGACGAGGAATGCATCCTTCGTTGATGAAGTGCAACCAAGCCGAGGCAAAAAAGCCTTCCAGCACCGAACTCACTGGTTACGAATCTGCTCAACGCAAACGCTTTCTGCGCTCTGAGGAGGAGGCTCCAGGCTCCGAGGACGAACAAGCAGCCTGATGACAGGCCTGTGCTTTGGTGGCTATGGGGCGGTTAAAGTCACGCTCCAATTCGGTTCCGCCCCTTGATGAAGTGGGAATACACTCAACTCCGCTTTGTCCCCAGGGGTAAGAGCTGGACGGGCGAAATCGAAGAGCTGTGGCTCGATGATCGGCAGCTGATTTCCCGTAGCCATCCGCAGAAGGGCGTCACTCTGGTGGGTCTGATGAACGAGCTGGGGGAGCAGGGCTGGGAACTGATGACCTACGCCCAACCGTTCACCGGCTACCACGGTGGTTGTTACACGTTCAAACGACCCAAGTAGCGCCTGCAGAAGTCTCTCCTTGGTTAGGCAGATTTCTTTTTCATCCAGCCCAGAAGCATCTCCACCACTTCGCCCCTGCTGCGTGCGCCCCAATCGCGTTGGCGTTGATCCAGCACTTTGAGCAGTTCGGGGCTCAGTTCCACGGTGTTGTCGTTGGCGTCTGCTCTTTCCATTCCCACCCTCGGAACATTGGTTGCTTTTTAGCCGCGATCCCGGGCATTGTCTTGAAGTGCTCGCTCCGTATTGATCAATGAGTTCGCTGCTTGTGGCCTTGATCGCCACTGGGGTGATCCTGTTGTTGATCTGGTTGAACGCCACCCTCTATGCCAGGCGGCGGTTGCCACCGCTGGGCCGTGAGCGCGACTACGCCTATGGCGGTCGCCATGGGGGCACTGTGGTTGAGCTCGGCCAAGATCCTTTGCCAGAGATTGATCTTGTGGAACGTGACGAGCGTGTGCATCACCGTCTCGATGAACTCGATCCCCGTCGCTGACTCCTTATCCGGGATCTGACGGTTCGTCACTGATCTCGTGAAGTCGGTCGATCAGCAGATCCATGTCGGTGTCAATGCCCCCATCCCGCTCCCACGCCGTGGGGTCAAAGCGTTCTTGAACGGCGCGGTTGATGCGTTCTCCACTGCGGAGCTTCATCAGGGTTTGTGCTGATGCTGCAGTTGTGGATGTCTCCTGCGGCGCAGCAGGCACCGCTTCGCACTCACCGATCAGGTGACAGGCCACGCGCCTTCTGTGCGGCATAGCCCGATGTTCCCACAGATAAACGGCCTGCCACATCCCCAACAACAGCCGTCCGTCCTCCACGCTCAAGGTCATGGTCTGGCTGGTGAGTGCGGTGCGGATATGCGCGGGCATGTCGTCGTTTCCTTCATCGTCATGCTTGTAGTGACGACGCTGGCCTTGGCCGTTCAGCGGTCCTTTGCCGTCCTGCGGCACCACGGCATCCATCCAGGCGCTGAGGTCGTCCAGCACACGGGGATCAGCGTTTTCGTTGATCGTGAGGCTGGCGCTGGTGTGCAGGCAGGTGAGGTGCAGCACCCCCAGTTGAATTCCGCTGCTTCGAATCCAGCTGTTCAGCTGTTCGTTGAGTCGGGTGAACCCCGCCCCCGGTGTGGCGATCACCAGTTGGTGCAGAACCTGTTTCATCGCGATCTCAAGGATTCAACACTGCGCCTGAGTCAGCAAGACGGGTTCCCCTGGCACAGGGATGGTGACCCGTTCGTGGGCCTGATCGTTTGTCGCTTCTCCACCATCGGCGCTCAGAAAGCGGCTAATCAAGCCGGAAAAACGCACATCCCCACCCGTGGTACTGGCGAGCACCTGCTGAGGTTCAAATTGGTCGATCAATTTCGGCAGCACACTGGCTCCGGTGATGAAGTTGCCTGCCAGGGGAAGCCCGAGGTCGATCACCGGAGTAATCACTGTGTTGACAGGGCGTTTGGGTAGGGCAGGATCCAACACTCCATGGGGCTCGAGATAAAGCGACCCATCCGCCCAATCGAGCAGGTAACCGTTTTCCACCAGGGGCACGCGTGCTCCTGCCGTTGCCTGGATTTTGAGCTGGTGATGGGCGTGGGTTTCGCCCGGCCGCAGACTGATCACGTCACTGAAACCCAGGCCTTTGGCCACCTTGGCGGCTGCAGCTGATCCCACCACAGGCACATCCTTGGGCAGCAGCGCCAGGGTGGCGGGATGGGCGTGATCGGCCAACCCTTGGGTGAGAAGTAATAGATCGATCTGTTCAGGGATGGGCCACGGCTTGGGCAGTTCTCCCTTCAGTAACCATGGGCCTGGGGGAAACACCAGGGCATCCACCAACCAGGGATCCACGAGCACCCGCAGGCCAGTGATCTCCAGCAGCCAGCTGTTGGATCCGAAATACGTGGCTGTCGAGGCCGGGCTCATGGCTTGGAGGTGGTGGGCGTTGATCCTGGCGGGTTGGTTGGCTGATCGGTTGGTGGAGCGACAGAGTCTTCGATCCCGAGATCGATCTCACCGATCCAGGCCACCATGGCAATCAGGCCGGCGATGGCGCCGAACAGCACGAACAAGCGGCGAGCAGTCATGGCTCTACAGGAGCTGCGTCAGTTGAGCATGGCCAGGGCCACGCCGCCCACCGCCAGGAAGGAAGCGGCAAGGCCTGCAACCTGGGGTTTGTCTCCTTCGCTCTTCGCCACAAGCAACGCCATCACCGGGGCAGTGCTCAGCAGTGTGACGGCGACGGCCAGCGGCAGCTGTTGCAGCGCGGTTTGCTGCAGAAGGATGCCGAGATTGGTGCCCAGCAAGGTGGCGGTGATTACTGTCAGGGCCCGTTGCTGCCGGGGTTGAGGTCTGGCTTGTCTTGCTTTGGACCAGGGTGGTTGCCAGCGCCAGGTCAGCCAGGGCAACAGGGCGAGCAATCCCCCCAGCAGCCTCACAGCAGCGCTTTGCAGTGGGGGGATGGTTGTGCTGAGCAGCATGCTGCGGGAAAGGGCGGCCCCGCCGACACCGCAAGCAACCGCCAAGAGGGCCAAGCCGATTCCCAGCAGTTGATTCGAGCGCTGGCGGTCGGCCGCTGGGGTGTGCTCCGGTGGTCGTTGCCGGGCCACGATCAGCACGGAAGCACTCACCAAGCTGGCGCCTGCCCACGTGGAAGCACTGACCGCTTCTCCCATCCACACCAAGCCGCTGATGGCAGCGACCAGGGGCGCGAGGGCTTCAACGGTGAGGGCGCGGCGTGTGCCGAGCCGACGCAGCGCTGCCAGGTAGAAGCTGTCCCCCAGGGCGATCCCGACCGTGCCACTGAGCAACAACACCAGCCAGGCCTGGGGGTGGTCCCCCCAGGGAATGGTGATCAGCACTGGCAAGAGCACAAGACAGGCGATCGCATTTTTCAGCCCGTTCAGCTGCAGAGCCGTGAGCGAGGTGCTTAATCCCCGCCAGAGGCTGCTGGCGACAGTCCAAGCCAGAGCCGCGACGAGACCAGCAAGGATTCCCACCATGGCTCTGCGTTACGAGAGTTTTGTGGTTTGTGGGTTGATGTATTCGCAGGTCAGAGACTTGCTCACGAAAGCTTTCGCAGCATTGGCGTCTCTCTGGCTAGGTGCGTTGTATCCGCTATCGATGTTGCTCAGATCAAGCTCGGTTTGAAGGGTGTCGAGGTTGATCAGGAGCTTGACCGAGGTTTTGGGATTGGTTTTGTCGAACACTTGGATGGATAAATTGCCATCTTCCAGACTCCCTACAGGGCCACCAATGCCCATCAATCCCATGCTCACTGATCCTTGGGGGAAAAACTCGGTGAATGGGATTTCTTTTTCGAGGCTGAAGGGCTCGAGAGATTGATTGAATTCGTTGAACGTATAGAGCTGACCGGTCTTGCTGTTGAAGTGCAGGTCAATGCCGATCGATTTAATCGAGCAGTAAACGCGTTGGATTTGCGGGCTGCTGGGCAGGTTGAACGACTGCGGCAGATTCAGTTGATTGGGCTTGAATTGTGTCGGTAACGAGCATCCGGCAATCAGCGATGAGCCTCCCAGAACAATCAGCCACCGCGTGAATCTGCCCATGCTTTTGCTTTGGTGAGGATTGAGTTTAGAGACGATCGCTGCAGCGACTTACCAATAAGGGTCGCTGGCAAATTCCACTCTCAGCCCACCGCTGCGGCTGCCTGGCACGGTGCTGATGCAGGCCCGCACGGTGGTGCCATTCACATCGATCTCGCACGCGCCGCAGCTCCCACCCATGCAGCCGGTGGGAATCGAGACGCCTGCTGCTTTGGCCGCCGCCAGCCAATCCATGCCGACTGCGTGTTCGCTGTTGCGCCCATCAGGCCATTGGATGCGCACGGTGCTCATGGCCCTTCCAGTAACGGCTCCAGATTCACATGGGCTTCAAACGCATCAGCGAGACGTTCCAGCAGCGCGTCCCGCTGCCGGCTGTGGTGGGGTTGGTTCTCGCTCAGGGGGGCAAGTCCTTTGCGTTGCCGCAGCAGGTTGAGCCAGCGCCGTCGCCAGGGGCCGCTCTCAAACACGCCGTGGAGATAGGTGCCCATCACCACGCTTCCTTGATCCTGGTCGCCGCTGACCCAACCCAGCTCTGGATCGGAGCACAGCGGTGCGCAGCTCTCCAGCGCGGTGGTGCTGCCGCGGTGCAATTCGAACCCCTCCAGCACCAGCGCCTCATGGTCTGGAGCAGCAGGCCATTGGGCCTGGCTGCTGCGCTGTCGCAGCGCTTTGGTGGCCGTGAAGCTGGTGCGCAGCGGTAGGAGATCCAGGCCCGGGCAGGTGCTGCCGATCTCGCCGCCTTCACGTCCATCGGGGTCGTGGAGTTCTCTCCCCAGCAGTTGCATGCCACCGCAGATGCCCACCAGCTGGCCGCCTGTTTGCACATACCGGAGCAGGTTTTGATCCAGACCGCTGCTGCGCAGAGCGGCCAGATCCCGCAACGTCTGTTTGCTGCCTGGCACGATCACCGCATCCGGTTGGCCGAGTTCTTCACCAGGTGAGAGCCAGCGCAATTGCACGCTGGGTTCGGCTTCCAGGGGGTCGAGGTCGGAAAAGTTGCTGAGCGATGGCAGCCGCAGCACCGCAATCTCCAGCTCGGCGCAGCGTTTACGGCCCCGTCGCTCGAGCAGGTCGAGGGAGTCTTCCGGCGGAAACAGCTCATCAAGCCAGGGCATCACCCCAACCACCGGCACACCGGTGTGGGCTTCCAGCCAGCGGCGGCCTTCATCAAACAGCGATTGCCGCCCCCGGAAGCGGTTGATCAGGATGCCTTTGATTAGGGGACGTTCCACCGGCCGCAGCAGGTTGAGGGTGCCGACGATCTGTGCGAACACCCCACCCCGCTCGATGTCGGCCACCAACAGGCAATTGGCGCGCAGGTATTGGGCCAGCCGCAGGTTGGTGAGGTCGCGGCGTTGCAGGTTCACCTCCACCGGACTGCCGGCCCCCTCCAACACCAGACGTCCCTCGGGGTAATCGGCCTGAAGAACCTGCAGCCCTTGCCGAACTGCGGCCCAGCCTGGGCGGAACCACTCTTCGTAATACGTTTCGGCGCGAGCGCGCCCCACCGATTGGCCGAGGTGAATCAGTTCACTGGTGGAATCGCCCTGGGGTTTGAGCAACACCGGATTCATGGCGCATTGCGGCTCGAGGCCGGCGGCCCAGGCCTGAAGCGCCTGGGAGTAGGCCATCTCGCCACCGCTCTGGTCGACCCAAGCGTTGTTGCTCATGTTTTGCCCCTTGAAGGGCAGCGGCGTCTCGCCGCGACGTTTCAGCACCCGGCAAAGAGCGGCCGTCATCAGCGATTTACCGGCACCGCTGCTGGTTCCCAACACCATCAAGGGGCGATGCAACCGTTCATCCGCTGTTGATGCTTTCGATTGTCTCTGAAGGGGGTGAACCAAAAAAAGCCGTCCACAGGCAGCTGGCCTGTGGACGGTTGTCCGTGTTGATCAGAGAGCGTTCAGCGGCAGCTGTCTCCCGCGGACCGGTAGGTCGTGAATTTCACTTGCGTGATGTGATTGCGATTGGTGGCCATGCCATCGGGATCATTACGACGCATCGTCCAGCTGTTCTGGTAGGGCCTCCAGGAGATCTTGGCGTAGGTGTAGCCACCACCAATGGGGCAAGGGGCGGGAATCACAGAAATGGCTCCATGACATGTCCCGCCAGGCAAGATCTCCCGATTGGGGCCGCCTCCAAGGCACACCGATGAATTGGAATCGCGGCGGCTGCGGGGACCGCCAACCGTGCCGTCGACCTTCATCCCCATCGTTGTGGTCAGCAGCATCGGCTTGCAGTTGCCCCTGCCGACGTTGGTGAGGATCGGCTTCGTGCGGATGTATTCACCCGACGCATACCTGCCGGGGGCCACGTAGCTGCTGTGTCCCCTGGCTTTGGCCACGTAGCTGCTCATGTGGTCACCGGGCCGGCTGATTTGCCAATCCACGCGCCAATCGCAGATCGCCAGGTTGACGGGCCGCGGATCCCTCAGCTCCGGTTTGATCGGCTTGGGAAGGCTGTTGGGAATGTTGTTGGGAATGCGAGACCCGAAGGGAGTTTTGGCTTCGGCCCGATCGGGTGCTGTAAAGGCCGCTGCCGGCAGGGTCATGGCGGCCAACAGGGTGGCTTTCAATGCGGCGGAGAACAGAGTCATGGGTCCTTGGTGCAGGTGGTTGAAGCGCAGAACCGCTTCTGTGCCCATGAGTGTTCTGGACTTGCCGGTGTTATTCAGGAGCTGAATTACCGGTGTGCGTGACCTTGCTCACAGCCTTGGCCTGTGGCGGCGCAACCAGTGCTGAAGACGCTGGGGCAGAGCGGCTGCAGGGATGGCACCGGGCCAGGCGTGCAGCAGGTCGCGGCCCATGGGGGTGAGTCGCACCCGTTCGGTCAGTCCCTGGCCATCCACTTCACGGCGCAGCACCCCCAGCTGAATCAGCCAGATCAGTTCGTCTTCGGTGCGAGAGCGGTTCAGCCGGCTGCGGCAGAGCTCACCCCAGTCCGCACGGTTTGAAAGCTCACCGCTGCTCAGGGCTCCTTGTTCCAGAACGGTGTAGAACTCGCGCGAAAAGGGCAGACAGCGCATGGCCTGTCGCGCTCGCTGCAGCGAACGTTCAGTCAGAAGGGACTGGTCGGAAGCGGTCAAAGCTGGGGGTGGTTCGGCCTGCATTCTCGGCGTTCAGGCGCGGCTCCGTTGAATCACCCTGCTGGAGCATCCCGGGCTTGGCAGACTCCCAGCAGCTGGACTCCTCCTGTGCTGCTGCTGGCCTCTGCCTCCCCCGCCCGGCGCCGTCTGCTGGAGCAGGCCGGCATTCCCCATCGCGTGATGGTCAGTGGTGTGGATGAAGACGGCATCCATGCCAATGATCCCAGGGAGCTGGTGCAGAAGCTGGCCCAGGCGAAAGCGTCAGCAGTGCGTGAACGCCTCAGGGCTGGTGGGGAAGATGCCTCAGTCACGGCTGTGCTCGGCTGCGATTCCGTGCTGGCCTTTGACGGCGAGGTGTTTGGCAAACCCGCCGATGCGGCTGAGGCCATCGCCCGTTGGCAACGCATGCGCGGGCGCTGGGGGGAACTGCACACCGGGCACTGTCTGCTGGCGGGCCCTGCTGCAGGACCTGAGGCGATGGATCGCTGCATCGCTGTCACCACGCGGGTGTTGTTCGCCGAGCTCACCGACGCCGAGATTGTGGCCTATGTCTCCACGGGGGAGCCGTTGCAGTGCGCTGGTGGCTTTGCGTTGGAAGGGCGGGGTGGCAGCTTCGTGGAGCGACTGGATGGCTGCTACTCGAATGTGATCGGCCTCAGCCTGCCGTTGTTGCGCGTTTGGTTGGCTTGAGGTGATGCAAACCTCAGGCCGACCACTGACCCCAGACTGGCGTGAATGGCTACGGCTCAACCGCCAGCGTGGGTGCGACTGCGCGGTGTTGCGACAGCGAGCGGTCGACCAGGGTTTTGCTGCTGAGGAGGTGGACCGGGAGCTTGAGGGTTCGCCGATCGCTCCGGGGGGGGCGTGTTGGCACCAGCCACCGCTGACAGATCCAAGTCACCGGCCTCGGGCCTGGCGGCTGGATACGCCTCTGGTGCAGCTGTACGAGATTCCTGGCTTCCTCTCCCCGGTTGAGTGTGCCGAGGTGATGGTGGCCATCGATCGTGGCCTGGTCCCCTCCACGGTGACCACTGGTCCGGATGACTACCGCACCAGTCGCACGTGTCATTTGAGTGATGTGGATCCTGACCTCGCTCGTCGACTGGATCAACGTCTGGCAGGGTTGCTGGCCGTTCCCTTGGAGCTCGCTGAGCCGTTGCAGGGGCAGTGTTATGAACCTGATCAATATTTCCGTGCCCACACGGACTGGTTCACCCCTGGTACTGAGGAGTTTGAAGAGCACACCGCGGTGGGGGGGCAACGCACCTGGACGGTGATGGTTTATCTGAACACGGTCTCCAACGGCGGTGAAACGGTGTTTGCCGATCTGGAGCGGCCGTTTACGCCCGTGGCTGGCATGGCTCTGGCTTGGAACAACTTGAGGTCTGATGGCAGCCCGAATCCCCACACGCTTCATGAGGCCATGCCCGTTAAACAGGGCAAGAAATACGTGATCACCAAGTGGTTTCGGGAGCGGGCTGGGCGTTAAGCGATCTGGTTTGATCCTGATCGTGCACTCCTCTTTGGGCCGACGACCTGCGGCGGTGGAGTTGTTGGAGATCTGGCCTAGCGTCAGCTGAGAGTTGTCTGAAGCCCCTTCTTTGTCTGGCCTTCGGCTCACGACTGCTGCGCTGGCGGCCTGTGCGGCGGTGGCTTGTCCCCTCGAGCAGTGGTCGTCTGTGGCCCGGGCCCAGCCTTCAGGTGCTGTGGAGCGTCGGTTTCAGGATCAGCAACTGCGGGATCAGCTTCAGGAGCTCGACCGCCAACAGCAGAGAGACGCTCAGGAACGCTTCCTCACTCCGACGGGGGAGCCTTCTGTGTCACCTCCGACGGATGCATCCCCCTCGGATCAAGAGGTGATGTTGAGGAAGCTCGAGTTGCAGGGCAGTGCTTACCTGCCCAAGGGCATACAGCAAGCGCTGCAGCGGCAATTTGTCGGTCAGCCTCTCAACGCCGCTCTCCTCAAGGAACTGCGTCAGGCTGTGGTGGTCGCCTATGAGCACCACAAGATTTTGGCGGTTGTGGCGGCTCCCCAGTCGACACCTGGCGGTGAGGTAACTGTGCCGGTGTTGGAAGCCCGCCTTGGCCAGGTGGTTGTGGAGATCAATCGATCCCCTGTGCGCAGCAACTGGGCCCGTGACACGGTGCTGGCATCGCTCCAACCCGGCAGCGTGATCAGACTGGACAAGCTTGAAAGTGCCCTGATCAAGCTCAACGATCTGGGTGGTCTGCGGGCTAGTGCCACCTTGAAGCCGGGCGCTCAATCCGGCAGCTCTGATGTGGTGCTCACTCTCGAAGCTGCCAAGCGTGACAACGCCACCTTCAACCTCAACACCGAGTTGAGCCAGTACACCGGCGTGGCCCAGTTGGAAGGGCTCGGTACCGCTGCATCCTGGTTGGGCTTAGGGGATCTCTGGAGCGTGAACGCGGCGCTTGGCGGTGATGAGACCGGCTATGGCGTTCGTCGTCTACTCGGGTCGGTGGATGTGCCCGTTACACCGGATGGTCTGCGGTTGCTCGGCTCTGTTGGTTGGAGTGACTACCGCTTGCTCCAAGAACTGGCCGCTGATGACTTGGTGGGTTCCACTCGCTCACTGAATGTGGGATTGCGGCAGCCGTTTTGGCGACGGCCCAACGCTTCTCTGTTCGGTCAGCTGGGCTACGACCAATACCGGGCCCAGGATTTCGTGCTTGGCACGGAATACTCCAATCGGGTGAATCACGCGGTGCGTGCCACTGCTGTGGCCACCCTCCAGGACCGTGTGTTGGGCAGCGGCCTCAACAGTGTGGTGGTGATTGCATCCGCCGGTGAGCTGGATAAAAGCGCCAATGCCTTTGAGCAGGCTGTTGATGATGCTTTCGCGCAGACGGCCGGCTCCTGGGGAAAGGTGCAGTTGATCGCCTCTCGCATGCAGATGTTCAGCGATTCCCCCTATTCCCTTGAGCTGTTTGTGCAAGGCCAGAAAGCCTTCAACAACCTTGGATCGGAAGAGAAGTTTTCCATCGGTTGGCCCAATGCAGTGCGTGCTTATCCGCCCGGAGAAGCCGCGGGAGATTCCGGCGCGTCTGTGCAGCTCACGTTGCGCCGCAAGCTTGGTGACCAGTGGACGTTGCGGGCTTTCGTGGATGGTGCTTACGTCTGGCGCTGGACTGAGTGGTTCGCTGATCAGCAGTTGCCAGCGTCGTTCGGGTTGTGGGGGCCAGGGGTTGGCCTCGATTACGGCACATACGGCACAGCGATGGTGTCGGTGACTGTGGGCTTTCCAGTTGGAGACAACCCCAATCTCCCCACGGGCTACGACGCTGACGGGCTCAATCCATCGGTACGGGTGTGGTTGACCGGGAAGGTGTGGCTGTGATGCACCACGTGTCTCGTTATCGCGCTCCCTGGCTCAGTTGCTTGGCAGCCTGCTCGCTTTTTCTTGTGCCGTTGCAAGGCATTCGATCTGCCCATGCCTTGCCCGACTATCAAAACGAGGGCAGCCATGGCGTTTCTGGTTTGCGCCAGGGCGGGAACCGGGAAATCAGTGTTGATGCCCAGCGTGCTTTTGTGCGCTGGCGGCGATTCAACGTTGATGCCGGTGAAACCTTTCGCATCAAGGGCAATGCCAGTCAGACCCTGCTGAACCTGGTGACAGGAGGCGACCCCTCCCGGATTGCGGGCATGGTGGATTCCGGGGCGCGGTTGATCCTGGCCAATCCCAATGGGATTTCCCTTCTCAAAGGGGGGCAGATTGTGGCGCCTTCGGTGATGCTCACCACCGCGCGTTTTGATCCGCAGCAGTGGTTGCAAGGCTTCACCGACACCGCCGGTGTGATCAGTGAAAGCGGATACCTCCACTTCGACCCTGGATCAGCCATCAATGTGGAGGGCACGATCCATGCTCTTGAGGGAGCCAACGGCGTTGGTGGTTCGATCCGTGTTCTGGCGGATCACATTCAACTCGGCCCTTCGGCTTGGCTGCAGGCCACCGGCTCTAACGGGGGTGGAGGCATCCTGGTGGGTGGCTCCTGGCAAAACAGCACACCCATGCTGGGTCAGGCGACGCGGGTGCTGATTGAACAAGGTGCGTTGCTGGATGCCTCTGCCTTGTTCAACGGGAATGGCGGCACGATTGTGGCCTGG
>CAXQPR010000031.1:0-6044 GCA_964225855.1 Salipiger bermudensis
ACCACCTGGCTGTCCTGTTCGGCTTCAGCTCGATCGCCTGGACCGGTCACCTGGTTCACGTGGCCATCCCTGAGTCACGCGGTCAGCACGTTGGTTGGGACAACTTCCTCAACGTGATGCCTCACCCCGCCGGTCTGGCTCCCTTCTTCACCGGCAACTGGGGTGTGTATGCCCAGAACCCTGATACCACTGGTCAGGTGTTCGGCACTGCTGAAGGTTCAGGCAC
Organism: Salipiger bermudensis; assembly: GCA_964225855.1. Classification (GTDB taxonomy): domain Bacteria; phylum Cyanobacteriota; class Cyanobacteriia; order PCC-6307; family Cyanobiaceae; genus Synechococcus_C. The sequence continues at coordinate 227 of CAXQPR010000031.1, forward strand.
CGCGATCCTGACCTTCCTGGGTGGTTTCCACCCTCAGACGGAAGCCCTCTGGCTCACCGACATCGCGCATCACCACCTGGCCATCGGTTGCCTCTTCGTGATCGCCGGCCACATGTACCGCACCAACTTTGGTATCGGTCACTCCATCCGCGAGATCCTCGAAGCCCACAACCCCCCCAAGGGCACCCCTGGTGACCTGGGCGCTGGCCACAAGGGTCTCTACGACACCCTCAACAACAGCCTGCACTTCCAGCTCGGCCTCGCCCTGGCTTCCCTTGGCGTGGTCACCAGCCTGGTGGCGCAGCACATGTACTCGATGCCCTCGTACGCCTTCATCGCGAAGGACTACACGACCCAGGCAGCCCTGTACACCCACCACCAGTACATCGCCATCTTCCTGATGTGCGGTGCCTTTGCTCACGGTGCGATCTTCTTCATCCGTGACTACGACCCCGAAGCCAACAAGGACAACGTCCTGGCCCGGATGCTCGAGCACAAAGAAGCGATCATCAGCCACCTGAGCTGGGTCTCCCTGTTCCTCGGTTTCCATACCCTCGGCCTCTACGTCCATAACGACGTCGTGGTTGCCTTCGGTACCCCTGAGAAGCAGATCCTGGTGGAGCCCGTCTTCGCTCAGTTCGTTCAGGCCGCTTCCGGCAAGGCGATCTATGGCTTCGACGTGTTGCTCTCCAACACCGGCGGTGTGGCCGCCAACGCCAACGCTGCCTACATGGGTGGCTGGATGGATGCCATCAACGGTGGCAACGATCTGTTCCTGCCCATCGGCCCTGGCGACTTCCTCGTGCACCACGCCATTGCGCTGGGTCTGCACACCACCACCCTGATCCTCGTGAAGGGTGCCCTGGATGCCCGTGGCTCCAAGCTGATGCCCGACAAAAAGGACTTCGGCTACTCCTTCCCCTGCGACGGTCCTGGCCGTGGCGGTACCTGCGACATCTCTGCCTGGGATGCCTTCTATCTGGCTGTCTTCTGGGCTCTGAACACCGTGGGTTGGCTGACCTTCTACTGGCACTGGAAGCACCTCGCCATCTGGCAGGGCAACGTTGCTCAGTTCAACGAATCCAGCACCTACCTGATGGGTTGGTTCCGTGATTACCTGTGGCTCAACAGCTCCCAGCTGATCAACGGCTACAACCCCTTCGGCAGCAACAACCTGGCCGTCTGGTCCTGGATGTTCCTGTTCGGTCACCTGGTGTGGGCCACCGGTTTCATGTTCCTGATCTCCTGGCGTGGTTACTGGCAGGAGCTGATCGAGACCATCGTCTGGGCTCATCAGCGCACTCCTCTGGCCAACCTCGTTGGCTGGCGCGACAAGCCTGTGGCTCTGTCCATCGTTCAGGCCCGTGTCGTGGGTCTCGCCCACTTCACCATCGGCTACATCCTCACGTACGCCGCCTTCCTGATCGCCTCCACATCTGGCAAGTTCGGCTGATTCGTCAGCCCTCTGCCCGATTCTTCAAGAGTCGTTCCTCTGCCCCGTCCGGTCTTCCGGACGGGGTTTTTGATTGGCTCCACTAGCGTGACAACCGCTTCAATGTCAGCGGTGACCAGCAAATGGGATCACTTCCTGCGCAACCTTGGGGAATGGCACGGCACCTTTGCGTCGCTTGATTCCCAGCAGCAGGAGCAGTCCCGCACCAGTTCGATTCTCACTCTGGAACAGGGAGATGAGGAGCGTTTGGTGCTCTTCGGGTTGCGGCGCTGGAGCGACCCCACCCTGCAAGGACCTGCCTCAGGTCGCGGTGAACCCCTTCACGCCATGAGGCAGGACTACCGCACCCTCGGTAAGCAGGTGGTGTTTTTCCCCTGCGGCACGTTCTGCAAGGGCTCGATGCAAGTGGCCCCTGGCAACGCCTTTGGCGGGGAATTCGGCTTCATTGATGGCGACCGTCGTCACCGACTGGTGATTCTCTACAGCGAAGCGGGTTGCTTTGATCGCTCGGTGCTCATCAGGGAATTCCGTGCTGGTTCAGCTGCTTCTGAACAGCCTCGTCTCGCGTTGAGCCAACTGACTGGTGCCTGGAGAGGTGAAGAGCACACCATCACAGCCGATTGGTCTGAGGTGAGCACTGCGCCTCTCGAACTGAGCCTGGATGGCGCTGATCTGGCTGAAGTGCGTTGGCTTCCCGATGGCGGTGGCTTTCGGGTGCCGCAGCGGGTCAGCCATCGGGCCGCCTTTGAGGTTTCTGCGTTTTGGTGCCCTGGCCCCAAGCGCCTCCAACGGCTCGTCAGGCGTTACGACGCCAGTGGTGCCTGGTTGTCGGCCAGCCAGGCACTGCTGACGCGGCCCTGAGTCAGGGATTCAGCGAGAGGGTGCTGTTGCCGCTGCGGCTGAAGGCGATGTCCAGCGTGCGCAGGTAGGTGTGAAGGCCTGCGTCCTGAATCGGCAGCACGTAGGCGTCGGCCCCGGATTCGTTGTGGTGTGAATGCCAATATCCGGGAGGTGTCACGAAGGCAGCGCCAGCGACCCAGTCTTCCCGATGGCCGTTGCGGATCATGCCGTTTTCATCCAGCTCGGTGCCAATCATGGTGTAGCAACCGGGTTGGCAGGCCACGGCGAAATCGAGGGCGATCGATTGGTGGCGGTGGGGGCGCTGCACCTGACCCGCAGGCAGGATCCCGAGCATCGCCCAGAGGGTATGGGTGACGGTGCGTGTCTGGGGGAAGGCGTTGTTGCCCAGCAGCACACTGACGCGGTTTGCGTTGGCGCCACGGGGATTGTTGGCAATGGCCTCCAGTTCGGCCCGCGCGTCGCGGTGGCTGTAGAAGCAGGGTTCGAACACCGGCTTCACCGTGCTCACGCCGAGATAGCGCAGAAGGGGGGCGTCATGCACCCAATACAGCCCAGCTTTGTCGTCGCTGGTGTGAACCGCTTCTCCACCCGCAGGCAGCACAAAGGTGTCGCCTTCGCTCCAATGGAAGGTTTGACCGCAGGCTTCAGTGCGCCCTTCCCCTCGGGCGACAAAGAACAACTGACTGGTTGCGTCGGCATTCGTCCGTAGGGCCCCCTGATCGAGACGGATGAAATTTCCGCAGAGTGATGGTCCGGTGGCAGGCCCTTCGCAGCCCAGCTGGCTGCTCAGATCGAGGGGCTGCAGTTCGGTGCCGCTTCCATCGAAGAAGCTTGCCGAGAAGCTGTAGTAAGGGATTCGGCTGATCAACCCCTTCTGAAGAGGATTGGCAGCGGAGCCATAGTCGAAGAATTGCGCCTGAGGGCTGGTGGCCGTCGTTACCCGGGGGGTGAGGGTCATCGCTCCTTCGGGCCGCAGAAGCTGCGACAAATGAGAATGGCACGCCACATTAAAGGTTTGCTGGACAGCACTCCTGTTCAGCGTGAACGCGAGGCTTAGGTGATCTCTTGGTGCGCGGTTTGATGGCGTTTGAGGAGCAAATACATCGCTGGCACCACAAACAACGACAGCAGGGTTGAGACCAAGAGACCGCTGAACACCACCGTGCCGATGCTGATGCGGCTGGCGGATCCAGTGCCGCTGGCCAAGAGCAGAGGGAGAAAGCCTGCCAGCGAGGTGATGGCGGTCAACAGAATCGGACGCATGCGGTTGACCGCTGCCGCCTGAATGGCCTCCAGCAGTGCCATACCCTGACCCAGGCGTTGGTTGGCAAATTCCACGATCAGGATGCCGTTTTTGGCCGCCAGGCTCACCAGCACCAGGAGGCCCATCTGGCCGTAGACATCGAGCGCAAGGCCTCGCAGTTTCAGTCCGATCAGTGCTCCGAGCAGGGCCAGAGGCACGGTGAGCAGGATGATCAGCGGGTCGAGAAAGCTCTCATACAGACCGGCCAGCAGGAGGTAGACCACCACAAGACCGAGGCTGAACAACATCCACGAGACGCTTTCGGCTTTGGTTTCTTCCCGAGCCAGCCCTGTGAAACTGAGGCCGAGGTTGGTGCCACCGTTGGCTTGATTGATCGCTTCCAGGCGATCAATGGCCTGGCCGCTGCTGATGCCATCGGCAGGGATGGCGGTAATGCTGATCGAGCGCTCCTGGTTGAAGTGAGTGATGCTGCTGGCCCCTTCTTCGGGCACCAGGCGCATCACGCTGCTCACACTCACCAGCGTCCCCTGGCGGTTGCGCACCATCAGATTGGTGAGATCGGCGGCCTGGGATCGCTCGTCTCCCTCTAATTGCACATAGATCGTGCGGATCTTTCCGCCTTCGAAGGTGTCGTCGATGTAGCGGCCGCCAATGGCGGTGCCGATGTCTCGCAGGGTCTGGCTCAGGGGGAGATCCAGGGCCGCCATGGTGTCGCGGTCAATCTCCAGTCGCCAGCGGGGAGAGGAGGCATCGAAGCGGGTGCTCACCCGTTCAAAGGATCCACTGTCCTGGGCCGTTTTGATGAAGCGCTGGGCCTGTCGCTCGAACTCCGCCAGGCTGAGTTGGCCGCCACTGCGATCCAGCAGTTGCATCTGCAGCCCCGATTCGCTGCTGAATCCACGCACGGTGGGAGGCGTCGTCACGATCACGCGCGCGTCCTGGACCCGGCGGCGCAACGCTGTATTGAGTCGATCTTTCACGGCTTCGCTGCTGCTGTCCCTCCCGGGTCGCTCCGCCAGGGGCACCAAGCGCAAATAAAACGAACCGGTGTTCTCGCCGCTCTGGCCGAAGGATCGACCGGCATAGAAATTACCCGTGCGGATCAGGGGCTCTTCCGCAACCACCTGGCGGATGGTTTCCATCACTGCTTCGGTGCGTTCCAGGCTGGCTCCATCGGCCAGGGTGAAGTAGCCCCTGACCTGGCCCTGGTCTTCATCGGGGATGAAGGCTGTGGGCATGGTGGCCAGGCCGATCGCGGTGATGATCAGGCCACTCAGGAGCAGGCTGAGTACAAGCCGACCGCGGCCGAGCCAACGGCTCAAAAGCGCCGCGTAGCGCAACTGGATCCGATGCATTCCACGGCGGAGCCCTTCGCTGAGGCGTCGAACAGGGCCCGGAAGGCGGCCACCGCCGGGGACTAGCACCCTGGCACAGGCCATCGGCGTGAACGTGAGGGCATTGAAGGTGGAGAACAAAATCGCGCCACTGATGGCCAGCGCAATGGGCTCATACAGCCGGCCAATGGACCCGGGAATCAGCAGGACCGGCACAAAGACAGCTGCCAGCACCAGCGAGGTGGCAATCACTGCTCCTCCCAGTTCGGCCATGGCATCGTCGGCGGCCCGTTGCGGATCGGCCCCTCGTTCAATCCGTCCGGCGATGTCTTCGCTCACGACGATGGCGTCATCCACCACGATCCCGGTCGCGAGGACTAAGCCGAACAGAATCAGGCTGTTGAGGGTGGAGCCGCTGAGACGGATCACCACCAGGCTTCCGATCAGCGCCACGGGCACAGCGATGCCAGGGATCAGCGCGAGGCGCCAGCGGCCGAGAAACAGCAGCAGCACCACCAGTACAAGCAGCACGGCATCGCGAAGCGTGGCGGTGGTCCGATCGAGATTGGCCTGCACCGTGTCGGCCACGTCCACAATCGTTTGCATGGTCAGCCCCGGCGGGAAACTTTCCTCCAGGCGCCGGAGTTCGCCGCGCACCGCACGGCTGACGGCCAGCGCATTGGCACCATCGCGTTGGTAGATACCAACGGCGACCGCTCGCTCCCCTTGCAGATTCAGGGCGCTGCTGCCGTAGCTGGTGGTGCCCAGCTCAACCCGACCCACCTCGCCTAAGCGCACGAGGCCTCCTTGGTCCGTGCGATTGACCACCATGGCTTCGAAGTCGGCTTGGCTGCGCAGGCGTCCCTCTGCTTCAACCGGCAGGCTGAAGGCCTGGCCCGCTGGGGC
>CAXQPR010000032.1:0-5387 GCA_964225855.1 Salipiger bermudensis
ATCACTGATCGGGTCAAAGCTCTCGATGCCGGCGTTGATGATTACCTGATCAAGCCATTTTCCATCGACGAATTAATGGCGCGCCTACGGGCCATGCACCGTCGCGCTGAAACATTCTCAGGGCCCGTGAGCGGCTCCGACGTCAACGAAATTCTCAAGGTCGCCGACCTCAGCATGAACACGCGAACCCGGGATGTGACTCGGGGAGATCGTGCCCTCCGACTGTCGGTGAAGGAATACGACCTGCTGAATTTCCTGATGAGGGGCGCAGGCCGTGTGCTCGAACGTCAAGAGATCATGCACGGTGTATGGGGAGAAAATTTTTATGGGGACGACAATCTTCTGGACGTCTATATCCGCTACCTGCGTCAAAAAGTCGAATTGGACGATGCGCCAACCCTCATCCACACCGTGCGCGGTGTCGGATTCATCCTCAGGGAACAATCGAACTGAAGTCTCTGTTTCGCTCGGCTTCGCTTTGAGCTAAGGCTGATCGCGTTCAAGGCTGCGCAACACCTGGTCGAGCAGCAACGCAACAGGATCGTTGTTCTCACGCATCACGGAGGAAAGATCCAGATCTCCAGGATCAACGGCCTGCCAACCTGCCCGCGATGGTGTGCGCAACTCGAAATGCAGGTGCGGGCCTGTGCTGAGGCCCGTGCTGCCGACGCGGCCAATCACCTCTCCTTGGCGTACCGGCTGACCGGGTCGCACATAGATCTCCGAGAGATGGCCATACAACGTGCGGCGCAATGGCTCGGCATGTTCCAGTTCGATGGCGATGCCATACCCACCAGCAAGACCACTACTTAAGACCTGCCCCGAAAGAGCAGCCACCACCGGCGTGCCCTCCGGCGCTGCAAAGTCCCGACCGGCATGCATCAGCCAGCTCCCCAGGATGGGATGCAAACGCCAACCAAACCCACTGCTTTTAAAGGCGTCTCCAGCCACAGGGAAGAGCAGTTGACTGTCGCCATTTCCAGGGCTGGGCAGCGGACGAGGCGTGACAGCGAAGACGGATTCCAACCGAAAGGTGCCGCCATCGCGGGCGAGAAGCGCTGACACGGGAACACGCAACGGTTGCCGGGAGGGGATCAGCCGAACCCGAGCCGAAGCCGGTGCCCCCGGCGGACGCCTGGCCACCCCGGACGCACAGTCCTTCCGGGACAGAGCACCAGTTCGACAGGCCTCTTCAAACCGGCTTCGTTCCATGGGAACCACCGAGCCACCACCCTGGAGCAGCTTGCGCTCCTTGGAAGTGATCACCCGTTGTCGGACCAGCCCATCGAGAGACTGATCAAAACCCTGCGCAGCCGCAGCTGGAACCAACATCCAGATCAGCGCGAACCAAGCCAGCAACGGACGAGACGGCTGTGCAGGGAAATCCTATGGATGGGACACCAACTCAGGGCCAGCGGCGCCAGGTTTCGGTCCTTGAACCCTGACGCAAACGAAGCCCTCCATCGCCTTCAAGGCCAGCAATCCTCCAAATCTGACCGTCTTCAGGATGGACGAGCTGATCGGACCAGAGCCGGGCCTGAACGCCATCGAGGCACCAGGCCCCATCGCCTCCAACGGAGTGACAGTGATCGAAGGCAAGTAAAACCTCCGCCGTCCACCGGATCGGATCCGCAGCCTGCTGTCCTTCCAGCCTTCGCAGGGCAATGGCGTTACCAGGGACTGAATTCCGCACATTCAGGCCCAGGCCGATGCGCAGCAAACGCAGCTGGGAGCCCCGTTGCACCACCCCAGGCAGGAGGCCCGCCAATTTGCGGCCGTTCACGAGCAGGTCATTGGGCCATTTGATCTGAACCGAAAGGCCCCGCTGCTCAAGCCGTTGCGCCACAGACAGGGCCAGCGCCAAGCCAAGCAAGCCGGCCTGACCGGACCCATGGCTCCGCCAGGGCAATGCAGCACTGATCCAGACACCGCCTGGCGGAGAAACCCAGGCGCGCCCCCACTGGCCGACTCCCCGGCGTTGGTGGGTAGCAATGACGGCGCGAGGCCCTAGCAACGAGGGCTGATCGCGCAACCAGGTCCCCAGCAGCTCCTCCGTGCTGCTGCACACAGGCACATGCCGGATGGTCCAGTGGCGTGCCGAGGCACCAGCGAGGCGGCGATACGTCGCCATCAACCGACCACCACCGTGGTGAGGGCATCGATGTTGCGGCATGCGTGGATCAGTCATCCATCGCATCCGCGAGTCGCGATGCAGCCTCCACCAACTCATTCACCGGCCGCACCAGCGCCATGCGCAGCCACTGGCGACCGCCGCCACCAAAACCGGACCCAGGGGTCAAGGCGACACCACTGCGCTGAAGCAGTTCCCTGGCGGCATCTTCATCACTCCAACCCCGACGATGGGCCGCATCAGGCAAGGGGAACCAGAGGTACATCGCCATCTCTGAACAGGGAACCGACCAACCGCGTGCCCTGAGGGTCTCGACCACACGATCCCGTCGTTCGCGATAGGTCGGATGCAGTTGCCGCGGCCAATCGGGGAAGCGTTGCAAGGCCTGGATCGCACCCTGCTGCAGGGCCAGGCTCTGGTTGAAATCGATGACGGCCTTGGCGCGACGCAGGGCGGCAATCAGCGGTGCCGCACCAACTGCAAAACCGAGTCGGAATCCCCCAAGGCACCAGCCCTTCGAAAGGGAGAAGAATTCAATGCCGCACTCCCGCCAGTTCGAAGCCTGCAACAGCGAGGGAGGCTCTCCATCCAGGGCGAGATCCACATAGGGATTGTCGTGAGCGATCACCACGTCATGCCGAGCTGCGATCGCCGTGATGCGATTGAGATCCTCCTGATCCCCCACCCGGGCTGAAGGGTTGTGGGGGTACCCCAAAACGAACAACTTCAGTTGATCCCAGAGCTGGGGGCTGATGGTCGTCAGGTCCGGCCGCCAGTCGTTTTCAGGGGAAAGGGCCAGGGCCTTGGTCCGGGCTCCCGCCAGGTGCAATCCACCGGTATGGGATGGATAACAGGGGTCCAGATGCAGGGCGGCGTCACCCGGATCCAGCACCGCCAGCGGCAGATGGGCGGTTCCTTCCTGGGATCCCACCAACAACTGGACCTCATGATCAGGATCCACGGCAACGTCGAAGCGATGCCGACACCAGTCCGCGACGGCGGCATGAAAAGGCCTCAGGCCGGCTTGAAGGCAATAGGAGCTGCTGCTGGACTCCATGACCGCTGAGGCCATGGAGTCCAACAACGCCGGGGGAGGCCGAAGATCAGAGGATCCGATGGAGAGATCCACCAGATCCGGACGGACCGAAGAAGACGCCTCGAGCCGATAAGCCTGTTTGGCGGCATCAACACGGGCAAAAACAGCGCTGCCCAGTGAGGCAAGCCGCTTAGAGGTTGGCATCCAGGAAGGACTGCAGCTGCGGTTTGGCGATGGCACCTTCATGCCGCGCCACCACTTCACCGTTGCGGAAGAGGATCAGTGTGGGAATGCCCTGAACCTGGTAAGCGTCACGGGTCTGAGGATTGGAATCCACCTCGAGCTTGCCGACGCTGACGCGATCGCCGTAGTCGCTCGCCACCCAATCCATCAACGGTGCGATCAGTCGGCAGGGGCCGCACCAGGCAGCCCAGAAATCGACGAGGACCGTGCCGGAAGCCTTGAGAACTTCACGTTCAAAACCAGCGTCGGTGAAATCGGCAACAGCTCCAGCCAAGGCACTCAAATGACTGAACTGATCCTATGGAAAGCCGGACGACTTTCCTGGGTTGATCAGAGCTTGTCGATGGATCGTTTCAAGTCTTCGAGTTCAGCATCCACCTCTTCCACCTGCACGGGCTTCACGGCCTCGGAGGTCTCAGATGCGGGAAGAGCAACGGCTTCCGGGCCTCCCTTCAGCTGAGCGCGCAACGCCTCGAGATCATCATCAACACCGCCACCGCTTTCCAAAGCCGCGAACTGACTCTCCAGATCAGATCCAGCCAGCTCAGCCGCAGCCTGGCCGGTGGCCTCCAGGGCCTCCACCTTTTCCTCCATCCGCTCGAAGGCCGCCATGGCGGAATCAGTGCCGATGCTGCCAACGGCACTTTGCAACTGCTGCTGGGCCTTGGCCGCCTGGGCCCTGGCCTTGAGCATGTCCTTCTTGGTCTTGGCCTCAGCGATCTTTCCTTCGAGGGCAACCAGACTCTTCTTGAGCGATTCCACCTGGCCGTCTTGGGCCTGCACCTGGGCCGTCAGCGAGGTTGCTGTCTCCTGGAACGTCTTGCGGCGGGTCAATGCTTCCCGAGCCAGGGATTCCTCACCCTTTTTCAAGGCCAGCTCAGCACGCTCGTACCAGGTCTTGGATTGAGCTGCAGCCTGCTCAGCCTGGCTGGTCAGTCGCTTCTGACTCGCGATCGCCAGGGCGACGGCCTGCCGCAACTTGACAAGATCCGCCTGCATGTCAGCGACGGATTGATCGAGGATCTTGGCCGGGTCCTCCATGCTGCTGACGGCAGCGTTGGCGTTGGCACGAACCAGCCTGCTCAGCCGATCAAAGAAACCCATGACTTGGCCTCAGACGCGCTGAGATTAGCGAGGTTCCTGCAGCAGTTCTGCCTAGGATCAACCCATGGCGGTTGCACCTGAATCCCAACGGCGTCGCCTTCCGGGCCTGGAGCTGCTGCAGTCAGCTGCGCCAGCACCGGCAGAACCCTTGAAAACCTGTCTTGGCGCACTTCAGAGGGAGTGGCGCAAGGACGACCATCTGGCAGCGCTCTGGCAGGACTGGCCGAGAGTTGCGGGAGCGCAACTGGCACCGCACTGCCGCCCCCTATCGCTGCAACGCGGGGTGCTGACCGTGGGGGCCAGCCATCCTCAATGGCGCCAGGCTCTCCTTTACAACAAGCCTCAACTGATCAGCGCCCTGCACCAAGCCGGCCACGCGGTGCGTGATCTGCGCATTCAGCAAAACCACTCCCTCCAATCCCCGGTGCTGGAGAGCGAAGCCAGCATTTGGGCCCAGCATCCGAGCCGCACCGATGTGCATGGCATGGGGACATGCCCGGACTGCGGCCGACCAGCGCCCAACGGAGAAATCAAGCTCTGGGGGCACTGCGGTTTTTGCCATCGCCAGACCTTGTCGCCCTCTTAGGACCCCACAACTCAATACCGCTCCGGGCGCGGCTCCCGCCAGTCGGCATCGACGCCGTCGGCCATCAGGGTTTGTGCCCGTCGCTCAAGGCGACTGCGGTCCAGACGCCACACGTCGTAGATCCCGATCTGTCCCAGCAGCTCAGGCTGCAGGTTCCTCCAATGATCCCGTTCTGCCGTTCCGCGGTCGATCAGCACCAGCACGGTTCTGGAGGCACCGGGGCTCCCGAGGGGATATCCACTCCAGCCGCGTCGCTGTTCATGGGCTAAGCGATCCGCAATGTTGAC
>CAXQPR010000033.1:0-12440 GCA_964225855.1 Salipiger bermudensis
GGCGCTGATTGGCAAGAGCGGGAAACCTTCGACATGTTTGGCATCCGTTTCGAGGGACATCCCCATCCCAAGCGTTTGTTGATGCCGGAAGATTGGAAGGGTTGGCCTCTGCGCAAGGACTATGTGCAGCCTGATTTTTACGAGATGCAGGATGCCTATTAAGGCCTAAGGCGTTGTGTTCTTGAGCCCGTGATCATTCGGTCGCGGGCTTCATTATTGGTTAGAGGCTGATTAGCTGGCGAGTGACTGTTTATCAGTTTTGTATTTGCGGTAGAAGCGCATTACGCCCAAAGCCAGGCTCCGGGGGTCGTGCCTAAGGGTGGCGGTCGGGCGGCTGCCTTGCAGTGGGGCTTCCATCACGTCGTACCCCTCGAGTTGCAAGTCGCGGCGGTTGCACTGCACCGGTTCGGCTCCGCGAGACCGGTAATGGGCAATGAGGGGGGAATCGACCAGTTTCTCTTGGGCGAGAACGGCTGTGAACAAACGTTTGCTGACCCCAAGGCTGGCCAGTTGTGCCTCGATTGCCCGCAGGTGACCGCTCACGTCAAGACCATCGGTCTCGCCTGGCTGGGTCATCAAATTGCAGATGTAGAGCCGGGGTGCTCGGCTGCGTTGGATGGCCGTCACCAGCTCCGGCACCAGCAAATTCGGAAGCAGAGAGGTGTAGAGGCTTCCCGGGCCCAACAGGATCAGATCTGCGTGGGCGATCGCTTCCAGGGCGCGCGGTAGGGCAGGCGGTTGTTCGGGAAGACAGCCCAGCCGCACGATCGGGCTCGGGGCATGGCCGATGGCCGATTCTCCTTCAATGCGCTGACCATTTTCAAGCTCAGCCCAGAGCCGCACATCCGCGTTCGTGGCCGGCACCACCTGGCCCTGTACCGCCAGGACCCGGCTGGAAGCTGTGATCGCTGTTTCCAGGCTGCCGGTGATGGCGGTGAGTGCCGAGAGGAAGAGGTTGCCAAAGCTGTGGCCCTCGAGCCCGCTGCCTGCAGAGAAGCGATATTGGAACAGGCGGGTGAGCAGCGGCTCTTCGGTGGAGAGGGCGGCAAGGCAGTTGCGGATGTCGCCGGGGGGCAGCACCCCCAGCTCACGGCGCAGAACGCCACTGCTGCCGCCGTCATCAGCCACGGTGACGATGGCGGTGATATTCGAGCTATAGCGCTTCAGGCCACTGAGCAAGGTGGACAGGCCTGTGCCACCGCCGATGGCCACGATGTTGGGGCCACGGTTCAGGCGACTTTTGGCCCGTAGTGCATCCACCAGCACGGTGTCTTTTTCCGGTGCCAACGCCTGTTGGATCGACCCGAAGCTTCGGCTTTGGCCCCAGAGCAGCAGGCCAATGCCAATCAGCACCACCAGTGGGCCGGTGATGCCTCGAGGCAGCACACGGGTGATCCAGCCCAGTGACTCCTGAATGGCCCACAGGGTCCAGTAGATCGGTTGCAAGTCGGCCCACACGGCAGCGCCCAGCAGGGCAAGCACCAGGCCGATGCCGGACGTCAGAAGCCAGCGCTTCACCACGAGCCCGGGCTGCAGCCAACGCACTGCCCGGCGAGAGCGATCCATCAGATCCCGTTGCCGCTCTGCTTGCAGCGTGCGCAGGTGGTCGCGACGGCTGCGGCGTCGGGACCTGGGCTGGGGCGGAGGGGTCGACGAGCTCAACGGCTGGGCAGCTTCAGCGGGGTCAACGGAACTGTACGGAAGTTGCCCAGATCCACCACCCCTCTTGCAAAACCATGCAGGATGGGCATGAAGCCCTGCTGAACGATCGCGTGCAGAGCCTTGCGGCCCCATCCACTCCATCTGCTCTGACCCCGGTCGTGGAGATGCGTGATCTGACCATGCAGTGGGGGCCTCGTCCCGTGCTGGATCGCGTTAATTTGCGCATGGAGCCAGGGGAGCGGTTGGCGGTGGTGGGGCCTTCCGGTGCTGGCAAGTCGACGGTGCTGCGCTTGTTGGCAGGCCTGCAGATGCCCACCTCCGGTGCACTGTCGCTGTTTGGCGAACCTCAGCAGTATCTGCGCCTTGATCAGCGCCATCCCCAGGATGTGCGTCTGGTGTTTCAGAACCCAGCCCTGTTGGCGTCGCTCACGGTGGAGGAGAACGTGGGTTTTCTCTTGATGCGCCTTGGGCGCTTCAAGCCCCGTCAAATCCGGGAACGGGTGATGGCCTGTCTGGAGGCAGTCGGCCTTCACGATGTCGCTGATAAGTATCCCGGTCAGCTCAGTGGCGGCATGCAGAAGCGTGTCAGCTTTGCCCGCGCTCTGATCGATGACCCCGACCGCGGTGATTCGGCCATGCCGCTCATGCTCTACGACGAGCCCACGGCGGGACTGGATCCGGTGGCCTGCACCCGGATCGAGGATTTGATTGTCAAAACCACGGAGGTGGCCAAAGGCTGCTCTGTTGTGGTCAGCCATGTGCACAGCACGATCGAGCGCACCGCTGAACGTGTGGTGCTGCTGTATGGCGGGCAGCTTCGGTGGGATGGCTCGATTGACGACTATCGCCGCACTGACAATGCTTATGTCCAACAGTTCAGGACCGGTAACCTGCACGGACCGATGCAACCCAACGATCACTAATTGCCATGCGTCGCAGTGTCAGGGAAGCAATCGTCGGTTTTTCCATTGTCGGAGCCTTGGTTGGCTTTACCGGCACGATGCTTTGGCTGCGAGGCGAGAGGTTGGGAGCTGAAACCTGGACGGTGACGGCCAACTTTGCTGATGCTGCTGGTTTGGCAGAGCGCTCGCCTGTCACATATCGGGGCATCGTCGTGGGGGTGGTCAAGAAGGTGACGGTGACCCCGGCTGCAGTCCAGGCCGTGCTTGAGCTGGATAACGAGGATCTGCTTTTGCCGATGCCGGTGACTGCCTCTGTTGGCTCAGGTTCGCTGCTCGGTGGCGATGCGCAAGTCAACTTGATCAGCGGAGGTAATGCGGCCTCAATCACCGCCGCGACCCCCGGTCCCAAGACCTCCCGCTGCCAAGCAGCGGCTGTGCTTTGTGCCGGTGCCACCATCCGCGGTCAGGAGGCCCCAAGCCTCGACACGGTCACGGCCACGATGCAGCGTCTGCTCACGGAAGCCGAAGACCAGAAGCTGGTGTCCAGTCTGGTGAATTCCTCGAAGCAGTTCGATGCGGTGGCCAAGGAGGCCAAGACTGTGCTCGAACAGTTGGGGGTGGAATTGGACCGGGCTTCTCCTGCGATCACCAATCTCAACGCAGCAACGGCGGAAGCGGCCCAGGCGGCGAGCCACATCAACAACATCTCAGCGGCGCTGGATAACCCCCAGACGGTGTCTGACCTGAAGCAGACCGTCTCGAATGCCCGCTCGCTCACCCAGCGCTTTGACGCGGTGGGTGGAGACATTCAGAAGCTCACCGATGACCCTGAGTTCATGAAGGCGATCCGCGATGTGGGGATCGGATTGGGAGCTTTTTTTGAAGAGCTGTATCCGGCCAAGACCAGCAAGCCTTAACGCCCTGCGTTGCCAGGCTGGGCACGAGATTGTTTCGACCCCGTGTCGCTGGCGTAACGCTGTCGTTGCGGCGGCTCCTAGGTCACTGTGTTGATGGCCTCCATGGCAATGGCCGCAATGGCCTGATCGCTGGCTTTCGGCAGCTGCACATATTTGCCACCGGCGGCTTCGGCCAGGTCTTTGCCCATGCCGCTACCGATGAACTTGCGCTCGGTGTCAATCACCAGCAGCTTGATGCCCAGCATGCGGTAGCGGGATGCCACATCCAGCACTTCCTGTTTGAGGTCGGGTTTTTCTTCGCCCTCCAATTCCGGTTGACCCAGAGATGTGCTCAGGGGCACATTGCCGCGCCCGTCGGTGATCGCCACCACCACCACTTGCCCCAGATCCCCTGTGGCCAGAGCGTTCGCACCCACGCGAGCGGCCTGGGTGAGGCCATGGGCCAGGGGTGAACCGCCGCCGCAGGGCATCGATTCCAGCCGTCGACGGGCGGCTGTGATCGAGCGGGTTGGGGGAAGCAGCACTTCGGCCTGATCGCCACGGAAGGGGATCAGGGCCACTTCATCCCGATTCTCATAGGCTTCGGTGAGCAACCGGATCACGGCACCTTTGGCGCTTTGCATCCGGTTGAGCGCCATCGAGCCGCTGGCATCCACCAGGAAAATCACCAGGGCACCCGACTGGCGCTGCAGCAGCTTGGCCCGCAGATCCGACTCTTCCACGATCACGGACCGGTCGGGCTGACGGGCCCGGCGTGCTTTTTGATAAGGCGCCGCAGCGCGAAGGGTGGCGTCAACGGCAATCCGGCGCACCGGACCGCGGGGAAGGATCGGCTTGACGTAGCGGCCGCGACTGTCGCTCAGCACCACTGAGCGGCTACCGCTGTTGCCGCTTTTGGCCTTGGCAGACGAGAACAGCAACAGATCGGGATCGATCGCCACTGATTCCGGGTCGAGCATGAACTCCTCCGGAACGGAGGGAGGGGCCTCGTCCTGATCGGATTCGTCGTCGTTGTCTTGCTCGTCGTCGCTGTTGTCGTCGCTGTTGTCGTCGTTGTTGTCTTCGGGTTGATCGGTGTCGTCGTCGCCGGACCCTTCTGGAGGTGGTGGTTGGTTGTCCGGTTCCTGTTCGCCGGATTGTGGCGGCGGTGGTGGATTTTGGTCTTGCGGCGGTGGCGGCTCCATCTGCTCGTCCTGGGGTGGCAGTTGCAGAGCCCGAGGGGCGATCACCAAGCGCACCGCCACCTGGAGGTCGTCCGCTTCCACCCGGTCGCGGCCGCTCAGGGCGGCATGGGCCTTCGCCACTCGCACCGCCTAGAGCTCGGAGCGATGTCCTTCCACGCCGCCGCGGATCGCTTCGGTTACCAGGTACTCGATCTGCTCAGTGCTGATCTGCACATCCGGGAGCCATTGGCGAGCCAGCAGCAGCTGGGTTGCGAGGGCTTCGGTTTCCTCCCCCCACTTGTCGGCGAAGCTGCGGCTGCACTGACCGTGGGACAACACTGCCTCTGTGATTTCCACGCGTTGCTCGACGCTCACCAGCTGATCGGCTGATAAGGCGATTGCGAAGCGATCGAGCAGGTGATCGCGCACGGCCCCCTCTTCGGGGTTGTAGGTCGCGATCAGCAGGGGGCGGCAGGGGTGGCTCAGGCTCAGGCCTTCTCGTTCCACCTGGTTTTCGCCGCTGCCGACGGCCGCCAGCATCAAATTCACGATGCCGTCATCGAGCAGGTTCAGCTCATCGACGTAGAGCACACCACGGTGGGCTTCCGCCAGCAGCCCTGGTTGGAACACTGCTGCGCCGCTGGAGAGGGAGGCCGCCACATCGACAGCACCCACCAGGCGGTCTTCTGTGATTCCGAGGGGAACCTGCACAAACGGAGCCGGCAACACCTTGGTGGGCGGAAGCGCTTCGCCTTCGGTGGTGTCGGAGTTGTCCCCCAGCGCTGAAATGCGCCGGCGGGCGTTGTCGTCCCATTCCTCCGGTCGCTGCGGGTCGAGGTTGCGGCCATGGCTCAGTGGTCCTTCGCCACCATCCAGATCGAGCACGTCGATGGGAGGCAGCAGGGCATGCAGGCCCCTGGCCAGCACTGATTTTCCTGTGCCCCGGCCACCGGCAATGATCACGCCGCCGAGGCCAGGATCCACCGCGGCCAGCAGCAGGGCCAGCTTGAGGGTGCCGTGGCCGGTGATCGCTGCCAGGGGAAAGGCGCGGCTGGCCTGATCCCGGGCCGCACTCCTTGCGACGCCATTCGCTGCGGCCACCCCTCCTGACACCATGAACGTTTCCAGGTCCTCTGCGTGAGCGCCAGTCTCGCTGATCAACCCCGTTGCTTGGCAGTGGCTCTGGGCGCCAATTTGCCCAGTCCGGCTGGTGGCCCACGCCAAACCCTGGTGATGGTGCGTCCGCGCTTGGAAAAGGTGCTCAGGGATTGGGCCGGTGAAGCAGCGTGTTGCCGCTGGTCGCCGTTGTTTGACACCGCTCCGGTGGGAGGCCCTGTCGATCAACCCAGCTATCTCAATGCTGTGGTGCTGGTGGATGGCCTGCGCCGAGAGCCGCAGCAAGACTCTGCTCTGGCGCTACTGCAAGCGCTGCACCAGCTTGAGCGGGAGTACGGACGCGATCGAGATAAGGAACAGCGATGGGGCCCTCGCACCCTCGATCTGGATTTCCTGTTTTGGGATGAGTTGCGTTTCGATCATCCGCGTCTGGTGCTCCCCCATCCCCGGCTCCATCTGCGCAGCTTTGTGCTAGCTCCCTTGCTGGCAGCGATGCAGGGATCTGTGGATTGGTCGCTTTAGAGATCTTCCCGGGCTCTGGCTTCTCCATCACGGGCTGGGAGAGTGATCACCTGATCGGCCTGGGCCAGCAGCACAGGATCGTGGCTGCTGACCAAGACCAGGCGTTCCTGGGCACGTTCATGGATCACGCTTCTCACTTGCGCGGCAGCCGCGGCATCGAGGAAGGCGGTGGGTTCATCCAGCACCTCCACAGGTTTGTCGCGCAGCCAGGCCCGCAGGAGTCCCAGGCGATGGATCTCTCCGCCCGAGAACGGGTCCTGGGCCAGGGCCATGGGGGCGTCTAGGCCGCCATCCCGTTGCATGAGGTGCTCTAACCCAAGTCGCTCCAGCCAAGGGCGGAGGTGGGTGTCGTCGAGCTGGCCGCCAAGCAGCAGGTTGTCGTGAAGGCTGGCTTCAAACAGCACGGCGTTCTGGGGGGCATAGGCAATCAGTTGGTGCAGCTGTTGTGCACCTGCCAGACCAGCCAGTTCCCAGCGTTGATCTCCCTGCTGGATCGTCCACCGGCTGTCGTTTTCCTTCAGCAGGCCGCAGAGTTGATCCAGACAACTGGTTTTTCCGCAACCCGAAGGCCCCGTGATCGCGATCAGGCGCCCCGGTTCAAGCTGCACGCTGGAGCCAGGTCTTGCGTCGTCGAGACCCTTTTGATTGGCGGTTCGGTCGCCTGAGCCTTGCTCTCGCCAGAGGAAGACGCTCCAGGGGGATGCACTCAGACGTTGAAGCTCGTGATCCGATAACGCCACACCATTGGGCCGCTCAGAAACGGGTTGCAATTGCTCCCGTCGCCGCCGCAGGGCTTCGTAGCCCGGCAGGTTGCCGAGGCAGAGGCGGCGGGCTTGTACCACTGCGCTGAGGGAGGCTCCGGCGCGATAGGCCAACACCAGGGTGGTGGTGAGCACGTCGGCTTTGAGCCCATCACCCTGCAGCAGCATCCAGAGGCCGGCGATGGCCACCACCAGGGTGTCGCGCCAGGCGTTGTATCCGGCGCGCCGGCGCACCCGTTCCCGCAGCAGCCAACGTCCTTCGGCCGTTTCTTTGGCAAAGCGTTCCAGGAGCCAAGGCTCCGCAGCCGCTGCACGCACCGCCTTCAGGCCATGCAGTCCGTCTCCCACCGTGCGCTGCAGGGCGGCATTCAGGCGACTCTGAATGCGCCCAAGGCTCCAGCTGCCGGAGCGCTGCAGCAGGGCAGCGATTGCTGTGGCCACTAACGCAAGCAGCAGGGGCCAGGCGGCGGCACGTCCCACCACCAACACGCTGGCGAGGTAGATCCCCAGGGCCAGCAGGGCCTGTCCCATCCGCACCGCCTGATCTAGGCCCAGGGCTGTGCGATTGATGTCGACCATCAATAGGGCCAGCAGATCGCCCCGGCCGATTCGCTCCAGTTGGGAAGACGAGGCGGCGAAGACGCGATGGAGCAGTTGTTGACGCAGTCGATCGGTAAATCCTGAGCGCAACCGCTCACGACTGATGTCGACTCGGGCCTGAATCAGGCCTCGCAGCAGGATCAACCCCACCAGCACAGCCAGGCTGGTGGCCAAGGGCCAGGCCTCTGCCAGGGGTGGCGCAAGTGTCGAGGACGTTCCCGAGCCCAGGAGCAGGGTGACGGCGAGGCCGAGTCCGGCGATGTCGAGGAGGCTGCTCATCGTGCTGAGCAGGCTCAACAGGGCCAGATGGCGCCAACCGGCTTCCACCGCCAAGGTCTTCAGCAACATCACTTGCTTCTGGCGGGGCAGCAGGCGTGGTGGGCTCGGCGTCGGGGAAGTGTTCACGCCTGGGGGTGGAGACCCAAACGATCCTGCCCTCCAGCCGCCATGCTGGGCGCCATTGCTGACCTGCCTCCATGGCTCCCCTGCCACCCCCCGAGCCGTCTGAGCTGCTGGAGAGGATCGAGAGCCTGGATGTGCGCAAGATCCGCTTTGAGCGCAACCGCATCCGCTTGCCGATGGGGGTGGAAGGCACCTTCGGGATCATTCGCCATCCCGGGGCCTCGTTGGCGGTGCCGATCACAGACGACGGCCAGGTGGTGCTGCTGCGTCAATACCGCTTTGCTGTGCAGGCCCGTTTGCTGGAGTTCCCCGCCGGCACCCTGGAAGACGGTGAGGATCCACTCGAATCGATGCAGCGGGAGCTGGGTGAAGAGGCGGGGTACAGCGCGGCCCGTTGGGATGTCCTCGGCCCGATGCTGCCGTGTCCCGGCTACTCCGATGAGGTGATCCATTGCTTCCTGGCTCGGGAGCTCACTCCGTTGGAGAACCCGCCTGCCGGTGACGACGATGAAGACCTGGAGGTGATTCAGATGCGTCCTGCGGAGCTGGATGCGCGCCTGGCATCCGGCGAGGAATGGCTGGATGGAAAGAGCGTCACCGCTTGGTTCCGGGCCAAGCAACTGTTGGGTCTCTGAGCTGCGCCGCCATGAATGCTCCCCGCACCCTCTTCTGGCACCGCCGCGATCTGCGCCTGGCCGATAACACCGGTCTGCAGGCTGCTGCGGCCTTGGGCCCTGCCGTGACCGGTGTCTATGTGCTCGATCCGGCGATCATCACGCCCCCCGAGCATCTGCCGCCGATGGCCCCGGCGCGCCTGTGGTTTTTGGTGGAAACCCTGCGCGAGCTTCAGCAGACCTGGCGGGAAGCGGGGAGTCGCCTGATCGTGGTGGCTGGGGATCCGGTGGTGGTGCTGCCGCGCTTGGCTGCCTTCTTGGAGGCGCCAACCCTGGTGTGGAGCCGGGATGTGGAGCCCTACGCCCGCGAGCGTGACCGTCAGGTGGCGAAGGCGTTGCAAGCTGATGGTCGCAAGGTGCTGGTGGATTGGGACCAGTTGCTGGTGGCGCCTGAATTGCTGAAGACCGGTGGCGGTGATCCTTACCGGGTGTACGGGCCTTTCCTGCGCAACTGGCGTGGTCAGGTGGAGCGCAGCGAGCCGAGCACAGTTGAAGCTCCCATCGGTTTGTGTGACCTGGAGTCTGAGCAGCTCGAAGCGATTAGCAGTGGCGCAGGAGATCTGGGTCGCCTGTGCTCCGAAGGCCAGCGCGAACTGGAGCGACTGCAGGTTGAGCACGGTTTCCGCGGGATGGACCATTGCCCATGCCGACCGGGTGAGGCCGCGGCGGCCGAGCAGTTGGCCACCTTTGTGGAAGGGCCACTTTTGGCCTACGAGCCCGATCGCAATTTCCCTGGCGTGGTGGGCACCTCTTATCTCAGTGCTGCCCTGAGTGTGGGCACGGTGAGTCCGCGCCAGGCCTGGTGTGCGGCTCAGGAGATGAAAGCGGTGGCGCGGAGTGATGAGCAGCGCCAGGCAATCACCGTGTGGGAGCAGGAGCTTGGCTGGCGCGAGTTCTATCAGCAGGCGCTGTTTCACTTCCCTGAGTTGGCGGACGGGCCCTACCGCGACCAGTGGCGCCGATTCCCCTGGGAGAACAACGAAGACTGGTTTGATTTCTGGAAAGACGGTCAGACCGGCATGCCGATCATTGATGCGGCGATGCGTCAACTGAAGGAGACCGGTTGGATGCACAACCGATGCCGCATGATTGTGGCTTCCTATCTGGTCAAAGACCTCATTTGCGATTGGCGCTGGGGCGAGCGCGCCTTTATGGAGCTGGAGGTGGATGGCGATTTGGCGGCCAATAACGGCGGCTGGCAGTGGAGTGCCAGTAGTGGCATGGATCCCAAGCCACTACGTATCTTCAACCCCTCTACCCAGGCCTCCAAGTTTGATGCCGAAGGTGACTACATCCGCCGCTGGGTGCCGGAGCTCCGGCATGTGAACACCAAGGATTTGCTGAGTGGTGAGATCGCGGCGCTTGAGCGTCGTGGTTATCCCGAGCCGCTGGTGAATCACAAAACCCAGCAGGCACGTTTTAAGGCGCTTTACGCCACGATTCGTAGCTGAATCCTGACATCTGGATATCTGCTATCTGCGTACTGGCACGTCCGTGATTGTCTCCAGCATGCAGGCTTGGCCATCGACCATGAGCTTCAAGGTCACGGTGACCGGTTTTGTTGTGTTGGTCTGAATTGGTCGATGCTCAATGGTGTTGAACCGGTTTAGAGGGCTGTTTATTCCATCTGAGCGGATGGGGCTGTCCGTTTTGGCTCCAGCTGGCTTCAAACACTTCAGCGTTGTGGAGATCGCGGGTGGTGTTGTGCAAGCGGAGTTCCATGTGCAGCACATGGGTGTGATCGGTTGGCTCCGGACTTGGGGCTTGGGGCTCTCCAGGGGGAAGGGCGTTGGCGTGAGCGATCGGGATCGGGCTGACCCAAGCCTGCAAGTCAGGGATGACATCGCCATTGGAGCAGGGGAACACAGGTTGTGGTGAGGAGAACTTCATGGCCATGGTGAGGATGGAAAGGAGAGCAAGTGGGATGAATGTCATGAGCATCTTTCTCCTGGGCTAAAAGAAAGAAAAGGAGGCGCAATGGCCTCCTTGTGTTGGTCTGCATTGTGCGTGATTCAGCTCAGGCTGTAGCGGATGTCGGCGCCCAGTTGTCTGAGTTGACTGTGGGTCAGGCTGAGGTGTTGGTTGTCCCAGGGATTGCGAATGTCAAATCTCCCAGTTGCAGCGTCATAGCCCACAATCGAGTAGGCGTGGCCTTGCACACCAGAGCTGATATTGGTGGGACCACTTCCAGAGCCTGTGGCTAAGCCATTGAATCCTCGAACGGTCACGACGCGATCGCTGTTCACATAGTTGATCAGCTCAGCATTGCTGACTCCGTTAACACCGGTAAGGTTCACAGCTTCTGATGTGGCGCTCAATCCTGTGATGTGGGTGATCGCAGTCGCAGAGTTGCCGCCGCTGATGCCTGCGTAGGAGTTGCGCCCGTTTTGGCTGATTCTGCCTGATTCGTTCACCTGGGCATAAGCTTTTTCGGCAAGAGCGACCCACAGCTCATTATTGTCAGCAACCACATTCTGGACTCCATTGTCGCCACCTGAGTTTGCATAGAGGTAGAGATCTGTTGCTGATGTGGCCATCATGCTGTCGACGGTCACGTAATCGACTTTGCCGTTGGTGTAAAAGCGAACGCTATAGGTGCCATCGCCATTGTCTGTGAACATGTCTTCAATCACTTCGGCCTTGTCGTTGGCCGTGCCGGCAAGAGCGGAGAGGAAATAGCAGGTTCCTACCCCGCCCTGGTCGATATCATCGGCACTCACTCCATCCACAAAAAGGCTGCCTCCGGCTTGGGTGTAGTTGCCCGTGGCCATTGGCCTGTCGAGCCCAAGCATGTGTTTGCCGATCAGGAGATTCAGGTTTTGGGTGCTGGAGCCGGCTTCGAGGTCGCCGAGATCAGTCACGATGCTGTCGGATCCTGTATACCAAGCATTGCTGTCATCATGGAATAGTACTTTTTCAGACAGTACTGCGAGATCGGAGCGCATCGTTCCGCTGAAAATAGTGTGAAATTGGCGTAGATCGGTCAGCTCAGTGTTGGTAACAGATCCATAGTCGCCGGCGCTTTTGAGGATGCCGATGATATCGTTGCGCCCGAAGTTGCCGTCGTATTTGATGGAGTTCAGTGCGGCATTCTTGACGCTGCTATCATCGATCCAGGTTTCGACGACCTGTTCGAACATGTCGGCGTTTCGGTTGATGTTGAGGTTAAATGCTGTTGCGCCGTTGTTGTTCCAGAATGAGGTGTTGTAGCTGTAAATCCGGCTGGTGTAGTGGCCTTCATTGAGGAAGGTGGTGATGTTTTCATCCTGGGTGCCAGAGTTGTTTGACCAGGTGATCAGTGATCCGCTTTCGTTGTAGAGGGCGAGGCCGACATTGGCTCCCAAGTTGGAGAGAGAGAGGTCGTAAGTGCCAGCTTTCCCGGCGTAGAAAGAGAAGTAATCGTTGTAGTCACGATTGCTGCCGCTGCCATAGCCAATCGTTCCGATCACCTCTTTGTCGTCGCGATAAGCCACGGTGCCGATGTCGGCTGCATTGGTGCGGCTGTCGGTGATGTCGTATCCGCTGCCTTCATGAGCTGAAAAGCCGCTGCCCCAGGTGAAGTTGTAGTGGGTTTCGGTGCCTGCGGATTGATCGCGATCAAAGCGCTCTTCTGCGAGCAGATTGTTGACTTCTGTGCGTTCGGCGAGATGGGAGAGAAACTCTGGATCAATGTCAAAGATGCCCGGCATTGGTATGAAGCCAGTCGCGTCTTCTGTATCGC
>CAXQPR010000034.1:0-14238 GCA_964225855.1 Salipiger bermudensis
TCTCATATATGCCACCAATTGTGTCAACTGAATATACAAACTAGAACGCTGCTGCTCAACCTCAGCAACAGTCACCATGCCAATTGATTTTCGAGCCTCAAGCATGTCAAGCTGATGCTTGTTAATATCAAAAATTTGCTTGAAACTGTCGATCAACTGCTTATTATTTTGGATCTGAAAATAAGCCTGTTGGAGACTCAGAACCAACTGCCTCGCGGCATTGTCAAACAGCAACTTTTGCTGCTCAAGAGAACTTTGAGCTGAATTAATAGCCGGCTGCCTTGTAGCATCAAGGAAGCTCCACTGGAGGACAGCGCTCACCCCCACTTGAAATTGCTGCTGTTGCTTAGCCTGCTTAGCTTGATACTGCTGAGGGGTAGAACGTTTAATTTTATTCCAGTCTTTTCCTTGATATGGCTTGATTTGTGCATAATTATTTGCCACAAAAGTTCCCCAGCTATAACCCACAAAAGGGTTAGAGCCTCTAAGACTGAAGGTAGGGTTCCACTTCCGTTGCGCCTGGATCAAAGCCCACTCTTGCCCTTGTAATTGGGCGAACTGCTCTGCGAGAGAAGGATTATTTGCCACACCTTGAGCGACCGCTTCCTGCAAGCTCACCTTCACAGCACGCGACTCAATTTGAGCTTGCAAGCTTTCAAGCTGATCCAAAAGCTCTTGGGGACGAACTTGGTCTGAAACAGCAGAAGCGGGCTGATAGGCCGAATGTACAGACGGAAGGGACTCAGCCTTTAAAGCCACTAACCAACCAGAGCAACCCGTTAGACAAACTGTCGCGATCGAAACCAGCTTCAGTGGATCCGGCACGCGATCTCGCGGCTAGGTAACCAGAAGTTATCGCAATCGCACCTGACGGCGAACCAATGAGCCTTCAGATGCACACTTTGGTACAAGAAGCATCCCTTGACCCCCAAGGAACCTTCATTGGCTAAGCGCGAGAGCACGGAGATAAAGCCACTCACCCTTGAGCTCCCTCGAACGCCTCTCAAACAATGAGACCTCCTGGAAACAGCCGCGATGTCCACCCTCACTAAACGAGGCTTTAAAAGCCACAGTTCCCTCAATATCTTTGATCCCCCCAGCCTCCACGGCCTCAATCTCCAGACCAAGCCAACGGGTCTTCCGGCAGCTGTTGCGGAGTTGTCTGCGACGCCTCTCCAAGGGAGTCGCTGGATCCAAGTGGGTAGCAATGAGATAGTCCACATCCCCCAAAGCGAAAGCGGTGTAGCGGGAACGCATCAACTGTTCAGCCGTTTCAGCTGATGTTCTTGCCCAATGCAATGGTCCACAACAAGAGCCATAAACAAGCCCGCTACCGCAGGGGCATGGAGACTTGGGAGAACAGAGGGGCGTTCCAAAACCAAGAGCCATCATGGAAGCACTTGAAGCGCAGGTAAAGGACGTTGTAAAGCCGAAGGAGCCAATCCCTCCCGCAAGGCAACGATCAGACCAGCCGCCTCGGCGTAGGAGGAGGCTGCCAACAGAGGGCAAGTACGCTCCAGATCCAGCGACTGAGCCGTGACTTGAAGCAATGAGGGATTGGCAACAGTGATCACAGGCACCGATCGCTCCATGCAGGCCAGCACCGCTTCACTTCCAAGTGCTCCATCTGGCGCAACCACGGCACCAAGCTGATCTGGATGAAGGAGGTGACTTGGCCGAACAGCATCAGCCGGCAAAAGATCAGGCGCCCTGCTGAGACCCACCAAGACACAAGACAGAAAGGTGTAACCCAGCTCTTCACCAGCAGCCCGGGGGTCCAGTTGGGGGTCCAAGGGCAGCGGTGCCAACGCGGGAGCATGGGCACAGGGCAGCTGCAGGTGCCTCACCAAGAGGTGACTGATCACTGCTTCAGCGCCAGCGAGGGCATCCACCCCACTGCCATGGCGATAGGCCGCTAGGGCTTCACTTTCAGGATCCTCCGGAAAACGTGCAACCACGGCAATCGCGGTCGCCCCGGCCGCCTTGAGTCGTTCCCCGGCCCGGAGCAGTGCATCCGGCCGCTCCAATGTTCCCCAACTGATTCCACTCTCCCCCAGCTCGAGGTGCACCCCCAATGGAGCATCGGTCGTCACCACCGGGCCAATCTCGAGGCCAAGGCTGGCGCGGCAACCATCCGCCACCTGGAGATGACGTTGACGCAACTCAGGCTCGATGCCGGCATCCAGGAGCAAACCAATGCGTTGACGACGCACCGGCCGCAGCATCCAATCACCGACAGCAAAACGATCGAGGGCATAACCCTCCACATAGTGAATCCGGGGATCACTCCAGTAGAGCGAAGCCCCATTCATCACATTGGGGTGGGTAATCAGGCATCCGCTGGCGGCCGCCAACAACCGAGCGCTGGGTAAGGCATCTCCAGCAAAACCGCCCACCTCACAACCAATCCCCGTGGGCACCAGCAACAAGGTGGGACAAGGCGCAGCACCCGTCAAGACAGCACTCATCGAATCAGCACAGCCTCCACCTGAAGCAGCGTGGATAACCCTGCAGGATCCCGATCCACCGCAGTGATCGCCCAACGCAATGGCTCACCCTCGCGACGGAGTTGCTCCAGCAACCATGCCCGCAACTGGTGGCGCGGGAGATCGACGGGACAGGACAGACTCCATCGCCGCGAAGCGAGCTTCACTTCTGATACTGACCGAACTGAGCCTCGTAGAGGGCATCCTCCTGACCAGCCAAAACCTTGAGATCCGAGCGGGGATACGCCACGCACAACAGCGCAAAGCCGTCTTTACGCAGATCGTCTTTGACGCCCATCGCATCAGGCTGGTGCACCTCACCCTCTCCGATACGTGCTGCACAGGTGGTGCAGACTCCCGCACAACAGGAGCTGGGAATCATCACGCCTGCCGCTTCAGCGGCAGCAAGCACGGTCTGATCGGAGCGGCAGGGAAAAGAATGCTGCTCACCATCAAGCGCAACAGTGATGGAATAGGTGGCCGCAGAGGTGTCGCTCATCCGTCAAGAGACGTACCAGGAGGGGGCATTCTCTCAGGGCGCGGGCCTCGAGCAACGCAACCACTGATGGGGATGAGGGGATAAGTATTCAGGTGGCCGTTCTGCCGCGCGCGCGGTGAGCACAAAATCAAAGCTCACCGACACGCGCAACCCATCAGGGTCGGCGTTTTCGAGCACGCTGTGATCCAGCCGTGAAGGGAACAGCACCAGCAGCCCCGGCTCGGGCGCGAGGAGCCATTGGGGTTGGATTCCAGGATGCTCATCACGAATCGGACCCCCATGGCCCACTGCAAGACCAGGGACCAATTCGTTGAGTTGGCTCGGAGCATGCAAACACAACGCACCGTCGTCTCCTGTTCCACCACCGGTGAGGTAGACGACGGCACTGAGATGAGCATTGGGATGGTGGTGACGGCCGATCACTTGCCCCCACTCACTCAGCACCGGCCAACAACGCTGGAGATGCAAATCCACCTGAGCACAATCAAACCCAGTGCACTCGAGATAGTCCCAAACCCGAGCCACCACTTGGTCGGCGAGACCACGAAAGTCACGGTGTTGGTGCAGCTGCCAAACACCATTGAGATCGCCAGTCCAGGCACAACCAGGATCAGGATTGCTGCACTGATCACCGCGCAGGGCCATCAGCGTTTGAAGCTGCGCCGCGATCTCTAGGGGGTCTAAACGCAGCTGTTCGGTTGCGACCACGGTGGGGAAAAGAGCGTGCAAGTCCACAACGGCACCACCGCACTGATTGCATCATCCCTCCGCCGGGATCCAAACCAACAAGACGCCAAAAAAAAGCCGGCCCTTGGGCCGGCAAAAGATGAATGACAACGTTGATCAGCCGACAGCGGCTGCACCACCGGCGACTTCCAGGATCTCCTGGGTGATCGCAGCCTGACGGGCCTTGTTGTAATCCAGAGTCAACTCCTTGGCGAGAGCCTTGGCGTTGTCACTGGCGTTGTTCATAGCCGTCATCCGGCTCGCCAGCTCAGAAGCAGCAGATTCCTGCAGGGAACGCAACAACTGGTTCTGGAGATAGAGGGGGAGCAGTGCATTCAGCAACTGCTCAGGGCTCTGCTCGAACACGATGTCCGAAGGAACCGAAGGCTGGCTGTTAGCCGGAGCGGCACCGGCTTCGACCCGAAGCTGACCTTCGCTGGTGGTGAGACGGAAGATCTCGTCATCAGCGGCTGCAATTCCTTGAGGATCAAGGGGAAGAAGGGTCTGAACCACAGGCTTGCAGCTCACCAGGTTGATGAACTTGGTGAAAATGATTTCCACCCGGTCAGTGCTTTCCGAGAGGAACTCGGCAAACACTTCGTTAGCGATGGAACCGGCTTCATCGGCAGTGGGAACCTGCTCCAGACCCGTGAAAGTGGCCTGAATCGGGTAGCTGCGATTGGTGAAGTAGGTGATGGCCTTACGACCGATCAGCACCAGATCGACCTTGTAACCCTGCGCCTTGAGCTCAGCGAAACGCTGCTCGGTGCGCTTGATGATGTTGGTGTTGTAGCCACCGCAAAGGCCACGGTCACCGGTGACGGCGACGAGGGTGATCGACTCAACAGTGCGTTGGTCGAGCAGAGGAGCATCGGCATCCTCGAAACGCATGCGTGACTGCAGGTTTTCCAGCAGGCGCGCGAGCCGATCCGCGAAAGGACGGCTACGCAGCACCTGCTCCTGAGCGCGACGGACCTTCGCGGCCGCCACGAGACGCATGGCCTCAGTGATCTTGCGAGTGTTTTTGACCGATTTAATTCGGTCTCTGATCTCCTTGAGATTCGCCATGAATGAATCCCTCTCAGTTAGCCGTGGCCAGCATGGTGGAGGTGACTTCGCTGATGGCCTCCTTGAGAATGGTTTCGGCCTCAGGGCTCAGCACCTTCTTCTCCTGAATTTCGGAGATGAACTGAGGCTTGTTGCTCTTCAGATACTCACGCAGCTCGCGAGAGAACTGAACCACCTGGTCAACGGGAACATCGTCGATCAGACCCTTCACACCCGCATACACGATGGCGACCTGCTCGGCCAGGATCAGGGGGCTGAACTGGGGTTGCTTGAGCAGCTCACGCAGACGCTTACCGCGGCCCAGCTGCTGCTGGGTTGCAGCATCAAGGTCGGAAGCGAACTGAGAGAAAGCAGCCAGCTCGTCGAACTGGGCAAGCTCCAACTTCAGGGTGCCAGCAATCTTCTTGATGGCCTTGGTTTGGGCTGCGCCACCCACACGGCTCACGGAGATACCCACGTTGATCGCAGGACGGAGACCGGAGTTGAACAGGTCGGAGCTCAGGAACACCTGACCGTCGGTGATCGAAATCACGTTGGTGGGGATGTACGCGGAGACGTCACCAGCCTGGGTTTCGATGATCGGCAGAGCGGTCATGGAACCCTTGCCCATGGCATCGGAGAGCTTGGCGGCACGCTCCAGCAGGCGGCTGTGGCAATAGAACACGTCGCCGGGGTAGGCCTCGCGACCGGGGGGACGACGGAGCAGCAGCGACATCTGGCGGTAAGCCTGGGCTTGCTTGGTGAGGTCGTCGTAAATCACCAAGGTGGCCTTGCCCTTGTACATGAAGTACTCGGCGATGGAGGCACCGGTGTAAGGAGCCAGATACTGCAGAGCAGCAGACTCAGAGGCATTAGCGGCAACGACGACGCTGTAGCCGAGAGCGCCACGCTCACGCAGCACTTCGGTGACCTGGGCGACGGACGCGGCCTTCTGACCCACTGCCACATACACGCAGACCACGTCTTGGTCGGCCTGGTTGAGGATGGTGTCGATCGCGATCGCGGTCTTACCGGTCTGACGGTCACCAATGATCAGCTCACGCTGGCCACGACCGATGGGGATCATCGCGTCAATGGCGGTAATGCCGGTCTGCATGGGCTCATGCACCGACTTCCGCTGAATGATGCCGGGGGCGGGAGACTCAATCAGGCGAGTCTCGGTGGTGGCAATTTCACCCTTTCCGTCGATGGGCTGACCCAGGGGGTTGACCACACGGCCCAGCATGGCGTCGCCAACGGGGACGGCGGCGATCTTGCCGGTAGCCCGCACCGTGCTGCCTTCCTGAATTCCGTTGCCTTCGCCCATCAACACGGCGCCGACATTGTCGTCCTCAAGGTTGAGGGCGATGCCTTCGGTGCCGTCTTCGAACTCGAGCAGTTCACCGGCCATGGCCTGCTGAAGGCCATACACACGAGCGATGCCGTCACCGACCTGCAGGACGGTGCCCACGTTGCTGACCGAAACAGACTTGTCGTAGTCCTCGATCTGCTGCTTGAGGATGGCGCTGATCTCGTCAGGACGAATGGAAACCATGGCGGGTAATCCCTGGAGAGGGGTAGTTAGTGGAGGAGCAGGAAAGGAAGGGAACTTAGCTCGCTTTCGCGAGCGCCAGACCGAGGCGGCGGACCTGACCGGCGATGCTGGCGTCAATCACCTGGGAGCCCAGGTTGACGACAAAGCCACCGATCAATGAAGGATCAACACTCAGATCCATTTCAACGGATCCTTTGCCGACCATCGCCTGAACCTTTCCGGTGAGGGCAGCCTGCTGCTCCTCGGAAAGCGGTTGGGCCGTGGCGACCTTGGCCAGAGAAATCTGACGGGACTGCCGATAAAGCTCAAGGAAACGATTGAGCACAGCGTCGAAAGCCACAAGACGCTGGCGATCAGCCAGAACCTTGAGGAGATTCATCAGAGAGGGCTTGACCTGATCACCGAGGAGACCGGCAAGTGCCGCCTTTTTCGCCTCAGGTTCAAGCACCGGGGAGGTCATCGCATCCCTGAAATCAGAGGAGCTCGACCAGATGGTCAGCAGCTCCTTGCACTGGGTCGCGACATCATCCGACTCCTGGCGGGCGTCGGTGACCTGAAGCAGAGCCTCAGCGTAAGGAGTGGCCAGAGAATTCAGCAGGGGCATCAGGCGTCCTCCAGATTCGAGATGGAGGCATCGATCAAACGAGACTGAGTGTTCGGGTCGAGCCGTCCGGGCAGATCAGCCATCACCTTGTCAATCGCAGCCAAAGCAGCCTTGCGACGGAGTTCTTCGGTGAGACGAGCGCCTTCGGCATTGAGGTCAGCCAGGGCGTCCTCTTTCAGAGCTGCCATCGCTTCAATGGTGCGCTTCTCGCCATCAGCACGGATGGCAGCGGCTCGGGCTTTGCCGTCGGCACGGATCTGATCGGCTTTCTGCTGGGCAGCAGCAAGATCAGCCTGAGCCTTACTGAGTTCGACCGTGGCCGTCTTCAGACGGGTTTCAGCATCCTCCAGGTCCTGAAGAATGGATTGGCGACGGCGCTCAAGCATGCCGCCAAGGAAACCCTTGAGGAACCAACCAAGAACACCGATCACGATGACCAGGTTGATCAGGTTGGTTTCAAGGGGATTCAGATTGATCCCGAAACCGCCCTCGTGGGCAAGGAGTGGAAGGAAAGTCATCATCAGGCAGCCAGCAAGCGTTGGATGATCTGAGTGCTGAGCTGATCCACCTGAGCCATCAACTGGCTCTGAGCAGATTCACGCTGAGCTTCGATCTCACGACGGGCCTGCTCGCGGGTGCGATTGGCTTCAGCTTCAGCCGTTGCCAAAGCTTCGCGGTAAAGACGGTCAACCTCCTGCTCGGCTTCGACGATGGCGGTTTGAGCCGCCTGACGAGCACCACGCAGTTGTTCAGAGAGATCTGCCTCCAGACGCTGGACCTGAGCAAGCTTCTGCTTGGCGTCAGCACGGCTGGTGGAGATGTAACCCTCACGATCTTCCACGACCTTGCCGACCGGACGGAAGAAGAGGGAATTGAGCAGGAAGGTGAGGAGCACCACCTGAACTGCCATCAGAGGCAGGGTGGCATCGAGGTCAAAAAGACCTCCCTCCGGAACCCCTGCTTCAGCGAGCAGAAGCCAGGTCATGGAAGAGGAGCGCTGGAACGAAGCTGGACAGTGGGATCAGATGCAGATGGGGTCGTCACCAGAGTGACGACCCCGCAATCTGAGATCAGCCGGCGAAGGGGTTGGCGAACAGGAGCACCAGAGCCACAACCAGGCCGTAGATGGTGAGAGCTTCCATGAAGGCCAGGGACAGCAGCAGGGTGCCGCGGATCTTGCCTTCAGCTTCGGGCTGGCGGGCGATGCCTTCGACAGCCTGACCGGCTGCGGTGCCCTGACCGATACCAGGGCCGATGGCTGCGAGGCCGACAGCCAGAGCGGCGGCCAGAACGGAAGCGGCAGAAGTCAGATCGCTCATTAGAGGAATGCGAGATGGAAGTGCGCCGGAACAGCGCGGGAGGGCATACGCGCCCGGGACACGCTCCCGAGGGAGTGTGGGCCCGGTTCCACCCGGACCTGCGCGCGAAGGATTTAGCAGATCGAGGGGGACCTGCGAAAGAGTTGAGGCTTAGTGAGCCTCTTCATGCACAGCCTCACCGATGTAATTGGCGGCGAGAGTGGCAAAAATCAAGGCCTGGATAGCACTGGTGAACAGGCCCAGGAACATTGCAGGGAGAGGAACCAGAACAGGCACCAAGAAGGCCAGCACCGCCACCACCAATTCATCCGCAAGGATGTTTCCGAAGAGACGGAAGGAGAGGGACAGGGGCTTGGTGAAGTCTTCGATGATCTTGAACGGGAGCATGATCGGAGTCGGCTCCACGTAGTACTCGAAATAGCGAAGACCCTTGCGGCTCAGTCCTGCATAGAAGTAGGAGAGCGACACCAAGAGGGCCATGGCCACGGTGGTGTTGATGTCGGCGGTTGGAGCACCCAACTCACCGTTGGGCAGCTCGATCACATGCCAAGGGATCAGAGCACCACCCCAGTTGCATACAAAGATGAACAGGAACAGGGTGCCCACGAAGGGAAGCCAGTCGCGATAGGCCTTTTCGCCAATCTGCTCGCGGGCCAGATCGCGCAGATAATCCCAGAGAAACTCGAGGAGGTTCTGCACCCCTTTGGGATCGCGTTCCATTTTGCGGGTGCCGCTCACCACGAGGGCAAGCAGGATGCCGATCACCACCCAGGAGCTGAGGAACACCTGGCCGTGGAGATTGAGGTTGCCGATCTGCCAGTACAGATGCTGGCCAACCTCCAATTCGGCAAAGGGAAGGGGGAAAGGCACGAGAGCCATGGATGCGGGGGGTTGCGCGGACTCAGCCGTCAATGACGGCCTGAACGATCAGGGCGGGCTTGTAGAGAAGAAAACCGAGAAAGGCAGGAAGCAGATCCAGCTGAGGAAGACGCGCCGATGCAACGATCAGAAGCATCGGCACCACCAACTGGAAGCGACCAACCTGACGGGATCCTCCGCCGAGCCGGGCCACGCTGCGGGCGAGCAGACGCAGGTAGAGAAGACCTGCGAAGGCTCCGACCAACAGGCTGCGGGCCACATGGAGATCGAAACGCAGAGCCGTCACAAGGGCGGCAACCAGAGAAACGAGCAACGTGGCCAGCATCAGGCGTCGTTGCAGGCGTGCGTAATCCTCCATACCGTTGTCAGAGGGAGGAAATCCCTCTTGCGGTTCTGTGGAGGGCAATGCCTGCAATCAGTACCTGAGAAAGCGCGCGGAATCTATCACGCGCTACAGACATTTCAGTGGGGAGCTGGCATCAACAGCAGCAGACGAAGGTCCAAAAGCTGACGGGCCAATGCAGCAGTGCCTTCACCAAAACCAAGCTTGCCGAGGGGAGTTTGAGGCTGCTGATCCACAGCTTTCAACAACTCCAAAGCCTCAGGCTTGATGGAAAGGGGCTCCAGATCCGGGCCCAGCATGCTGGTGGAGGGCCATCCCCACAGACAGGGCTGACGCTCTCCACAAGCAGCAAGCAACTCCCGGTCGTCATCCCATCGCTTGCAGCTGACTGGCGCAGCACTGACGAAAAATTCAAAGTGGCTGATATCGGGGTCTAGCTCTTCCACAAGCAACCACTGGTCCAACTGAGGAAGGCTGCGAGCCCGTTCCAGCAATTCCCCTTGAAGAAGACGCGCTGGATCCCAGATGCCCGGATTCGAGAAGCCGGCGAAGTGCAGGTCTGAGGCTTCCAGATAGTTCAGCAGCCCCCGCAGGTTGTAGCTGGTTTCCTGTGGATGCAGGTACATGTCAGCGAAGTTGGCGTCCGCTGCGCAGTCGACTGACCATCTCTGCTCGTGATGACGACGCAAGCGGTTGTCGGCGGGCAAGACCTCAAACAATTGGCGACCAAGCGCCAAGCCTTCAGGACCAGTGCCAACGGAGAGCTGCGTCAACGCGCGCTGCACGCGATGGATTTCCCAACGGCCTGCATCGGCATAGAGAAACAGGTGCAGCAGACCATGAGGTGCAAGGCGTTCACCCAAAGCCTTGAGCCCTGCTGACGGGTCATCCAGATGGTGAAGAACGCCAACGGAATTGATGTAATCGAACGCCCCCTCCCCGCTGAGGTCAAGCAGGCTTCGCTGCTCTTGCCTGAGAGACGAGACCACCTGAGCAGCACCTGATCGACTCAGACGTTCCCGGGCCACATCGAGGGCCCCTGCGCTGATGTCCACAGCCAGCACGTCGGCACCGGGATTCGAGTGACACAGGTAGTCCGTGGTCACCCCTGTGCCGCAACCCGCATCAAGAATCCTGAGTGGAGGTGCGGAACTGTGCGGAGGCTTGGACACACCAAACACCGCTTGATGAACACTGCGGAGATTCCAGCGCCAGTTGTATCCAGGCGGCGGGCCGTCCTGGAGAGGATCCCCCGGGAAGGGGAAACGGTCATAGAAGGCACTGACAACAGGCGTTGCAGCATCCGTTGAGGACTGGGACATCGGCAGCAGGAGACGGCAAAAGCCACGCACATTCAGCCGAGCATTTCATGGGCCACACCCCTGTCAGGGTCTGGCTCCCCATCCCTGCAAATATTTGTTCATGGCAGCTCAGAATCCTCTGAAGCGAGCCGTATGGTGTCCCGATCTGGCTTGCTTCGTTCATGACCGTGACCGCCAGCAGCGGCAGCCCAAGGGTTTCGCCCCAGCTCTTCGACACCCTGCCTCTATCGAGCGTTCGCCAAGCTGAACAGCAAGATCGCTTTCCCGACGGGGGAGAGCTCGACAATCTGATTACTTTTTTCCGCAGCGGTCAGGACCGAATCCAGGCTGCGGAACTGCTTGCGGTCAATGCTGAGGCCATCGTTGCGCGAGCCGCCAACCGCATCTTCGCTGGTGGCACACCGCTCTCCTTCCTCGAGGCACCTCTGACCCGCGGAGAGATCACCAAAGCCGACGGAACCGTTCTGGCAGCCGACCAAGTCGCCTTCCAGCGTTCTGTTGAGACGTTCACCGGTGAAAGCGCAGCGCTCAAGCAAGGCAATGCCTTGACTCGCCTGCTGAGAGGCAACAACGAAGACGCAGACGTCAGGGTCGTTTTACCAACCGGGTTTGCTCCGATCAGCGTCGCCAAGTACGGGCCTGAAAGGATGCGGAAATCGGTCCGCGATATGGGCTGGTTCCTCCGCTACGTGGGCTATGCCCTCGTGGCTGGAGATCCGAGCATTCTGTCCGTCAATACCCGGGGCCTTCGGGATGTCCTCGAAAAGGGTTGCTCCTTGGCTGCCACGAATGTGGCGCTTCAGGAAATGCGCGCCGCCGCTGCATCCCTCTTGGGCGACCGCCCAGAAGCCCGTCGCATGACCATCGACTGCTTCAACGTCTTGTTGAAGGAACTCGCGGTTGCCACCCCTTCGACACGGCAGAAACTCGGGAGCAAGCAACGCCAGGGCCTGCAACTTCCGGCGATTTACGCGCTTGCATCCCAAGGGGGTTCACAGCGTTACAGCCTGAAGCCGTCGATGAGCGGTAACGAACGCCAGGAGATCATCCGCGCCGCTTATAGGCAGGTCTTTGAGCGCGACATTGCCAAGGGCTATTCCCAGGCGCCCTGTTCTGCCGAGGCCTCTCAGCTTGTTCAAGGCAAAATTTCGATGCGGGAGTTCATCCGCGCACTGGGCCGCTGCAAGGAATATCGCCAGCAATTCCACGATCGCTTCGTCAACAGCCGCGTGGTTGAGCTGGCTTACCGCCACTTCCTCGGTCGTGGCATCAGCTCCCTTGAGGAATTCAAAACCTCCTTCGCAATCCTGAGCGATCAAGGTCTTAATGGCCTGATCGACGTGCTGGTGAATTCATCGGAATACGCTCAGACCTTCGGAGAAGAGACCGTTCCCTTCCTGCGGGACCTAGGAGAGGAAGCTCAGGAAAGCGCGGGTTGGGGCTCAAATCGCAAGTTGTTCCGCTTCAGCGCTCCTTTCGAGGGTGCCCCTCAATACGTCACCCTTTACGCCTCCTACCGCCAGCCCTTCGCCGATCAACACGTCTACGGGGGCGGCAACGATCCAATTGGCAACCAATACGGGGCGATTTTCCCCAGTGGAACTGCTTCCGTCAGCACCCGGCCAGCGCCCTATGGCTACGACAGTCGTCGTCTTCTGGTGAGCAATGGCCTGGCTGCACCCGGCCAAATGGGCAGCGATCAGTTCCGCAACAGCCGACCTCGCAAAGTGGGGCCGCGGGTGATGCGACTGCAGCAGATTGCCACCGGCGGAGCTGCCGTGCCCCGTCGGGGAGGACAGCCCAGCATTCGTTCAACCGAGTCGAGCACCCAAGCCGTTATCAATGCGGTGTATGTGCAGGTGCTCGGCAACGCCGGCTATGCAGGCGAACGCAACAGCTCCGATGAAGCACGTCTGGAGAACGGTGACTTCTCTCTGCGCGACTTCGTACGAGCCGTTGCACGCTCCGATGCATTCCGACGCCGCTACTGGAACGGGCTTTACGTCACCAAGGCCATTGAAGTCATGCACCGCCGCTTGCTCGGCCGTCCCACTTTTGGCCGGTGGGAAATTGATGCGCTCTTCGATACCGCAGCCCGCAAAGGCTTCTACGGTTTGATTGATGCACTGATCGATAGCAAGGAGTATCAAGACTGCTTCGGAGAAGACACTGTTCCCTACGAGCGCTTCATCACTCCCAAAGACCTGAACACCCGCCGTGTTCCCACATGGAAACGGGAACCAAACGTTGCGGAGATCGCTGATCTCACCCCTCAAAACCGCCCCAACACCCGCCGGCAAACGGGTTTCAACAGCAACGCTGACATCACCACGCGGAATCTGAAGCCTGCAGGGGCAGTGAGGGGAACCTGGCAAGCGTCGATCAGCACCAATGCGCCTGATCCCCGCTGGGCAGCACTCCAGACAAGTCGTCCCTCGACCTCCAGTGCATCAGGGGTCAAGAGCTTCAGCACCTCTCCATTCCAGGTTCGTTCCACACGAGCAGCCCAACCAGATATTCCCGGAGAGCGCCTCGCCAAAGCCCTCAGAGTCAGTGATGCCAAAGGCTTCCAGCGCCGTGCTGGCCTAACCCCACCCATCACTCTGAAGCCTCCGTTTACCGAGGACGCGCTGCAAGCGGCGATCGACACCACCTACCGAGCGCTGATCAATCGCATCCCCCTCGACTCCGAACGACTCACAACCGCAGAGTCACGCCTGCGCAACCAAGACCTTGACCTGACAGGGTTTATCGAAGCTGTTGCACTCGGTGACACCTACCAAAACCAGCTGTCCCGCATGGCACCTCTGCGTGCTGCATCAGCGGCCTGCTTCGACCTTTTGGGTCGAGCAGGAACACCGGGCGAAGTTGCTGATTTCCTGCAACAACGCGCCCAATCCGGCCAACTCGATGCCGTCCGGAGCCTGATCAAACGTCGCGACCCGAACCAAGCCAATGACACACCGAGTGTCACCGGCCTAGAAACAGCTGATGGGCAATCACAGGCCACTGTGACCAGAACCGCCTCTCTCTATCGCGGCAATGCTGCCATCAATCCAGATAATCGCGCTTCGATTTAACTTTCAGCCACGCAGCAACAACACAGCCTCCCTCGCTAATCGAGGGGGGTTTTTTTAATGAAAACCGAGCAAATATTGCGAGCAAATACTCTGCGGACGCGGCCCAAAGGCAAAAAATTTCAGCGGCCCAGATCGACTGCGGCGCAGTCGTTTCAAAGAAAACAAACCGGCGTGAAGAACTGTTACCAGCGCGACGGGTTCCACTGGGCACTCCCGCAGAATAGTCAGGCGATCAGTCAAACTGATTGCGTAAACCACTTACCGGATCACGGCCTCCTTCGGGCGGCCGCGCTTTTCGAGGCAGAACTGCATGAGCATCGTCTCCAACTCGATCATCAACGCGGACGCCGAAGCCCGCTATCTCAGCCCTGGCGAACT
>CAXQPR010000035.1:0-15821 GCA_964225855.1 Salipiger bermudensis
GAGCCCGGCTCCGGCTTCGAATTCGTCAACAAGATCGTGGGCGGTGTCGTTCCGAAGGAATACATCAAGCCCGCCGAGCAGGGCATGAAGGAGACCTGCGAATCCGGTGTGATCGCCGGATACCCCCTCATCGATGTGAAATGCACCCTGGTGCATGGCTCCTATCACGACGTCGACTCCTCGGAGATGGCGTTCAAGATCGCCGGATCCATGGCCTTCAAGGACGGCGTCAAGAAGTGCAACCCTGTGCTGCTTGAGCCGATGATGAAGGTCGAGGTCGAAGCTCCCGAGGATTTCCTCGGTTCGATCATCGGCGACCTGTCCTCCCGCCGTGGACAGGTTGAAGGTCAGGCCATTGACGACGGCACGTCAAAGGTCTCGGCCAAGGTGCCCTTGGCCGAGATGTTCGGCTACGCCACCGAGCTCCGATCCATGACCCAGGGTCGGGGTATTTTCTCGATGGAATTCAGCCACTACGAGGATGTTCCTCGCAACGTGGCAGAAGCCATCATCTCCAAGAATCAGGGCAATTCCTGATCTCTACCCAACCCTAATTTCACCCCCGATTCTTTAACCAAAATGGCACGCGAGAAGTTCGAAAGGAACAAGCCCCACGTCAACATCGGCACCATTGGCCACGTTGACCACGGCAAGACCACCCTCACCGCCGCGATCACCAACGTGCTCGCCAAAAAGGGGCAGGCCAAAGTTCAGAACTACGCCGACATCGACGGTGCTCCTGAAGAGCGTGAGCGCGGTATCACCATCAACACCGCTCACGTCGAGTACGAAACCGATACTCGTCACTACGCCCACGTGGACTGCCCTGGTCACGCGGACTATGTGAAGAACATGATCACCGGTGCCGCTCAGATGGACGGCGCCATCCTCGTGTGTGCCGCCACCGACGGCCCCATGGCCCAGACCAAGGAGCACATCCTGCTGGCCAAGCAGGTGGGCGTGCCCGCTCTGGTTGTCGCTCTGAACAAGTGCGACATGGTCGATGACGAAGAGATCATCGAACTGGTGGAAATGGAGATCCGTGAACTGCTCTCCAGCTACGACTTCCCCGGCGATGACATCCCCGTGGTTCAGGTCTCCGGCCTGAAGGCGATCGAGGGTGAGCCTGAGTGGGAAGCCAAGATCGATGAGCTGATGAAGGCTGTCGACGAAAACATCCCCGAGCCTGAGCGCGAGGTGGACAAGCCTTTCCTGATGGCCGTTGAAGACGTCTTCTCCATCACCGGTCGTGGCACCGTGGCCACCGGCCGTATCGAGCGCGGCATCGTCAAAGTCGGCGAAGAGATCGAAATCGTCGGTATCAAAGACACCCGCAAGACCACCGTCACCGGTGTGGAGATGTTCCGCAAGCTGCTCGACGAGGGCATGGCTGGCGACAACGTGGGTCTGCTGCTGCGTGGCATCCAGAAGGAAGACATCGAGCGCGGCATGGTGCTGGTGAAGCCCGGCTCCATCACCCCTCACACCAAGTTCGAGGGTCAGGTGTATGTGCTCAAGAAGGAAGAGGGAGGCCGCCACACCCCCTTCTTCGCTGGCTACCGCCCGCAGTTCTACATCCGTACCACTGACGTGACCGGTCAGATCACCGCCTTCACCGCGGAAGACGGTTCCAACGTGGAAATGGTGATGCCTGGTGACAACATCCAGATGACCGGTGAGCTGATCTGCCCCGTGGCCATCGAGCAGGGCATGCGCTTCGCAATCCGCGAAGGCGGCCGCACCATCGGTGCTGGCGTGGTCTCCAAGATCATCGAGTGATCCCGGTCGCTTGATTGACGGGATGGGTGGGTCGTTCGCGACCTGCCCATCCCTTACAGTTTTGCGGTGTCAGTGAGCAGAGCTCCGGCACAATTCGAACCTCGACAATTCACCTTTTCGTCCCTAACAGGACCCGTTCTGCGCTCCCCCTATGTCCACCGCTATTGCTCAGCAGAAGATCCGCATTCGCCTGAAGGCGTTTGACCGCCGCATGCTGGATCTGTCCTGCGACAAAATCATTGAAACCGCCGACAACACGGCTGCAACCGCCATCGGCCCCATTCCCCTGCCTACCAAGCGCAAGATCTATTGCGTGCTGCGCTCGCCCCACGTGGACAAGGACTCCCGTGAACACTTCGAGACGCGCACTCATCGCCGCATCATCGATATCTACAGCCCTTCCGCCAAAACCATCGACGCCCTGATGAAGCTGGACCTGCCCAGTGGCGTTGACATTGAAGTGAAGCTCTGAGCTTCACCCGTCGCCCAGGTCAGCTGCCTAGGATTGTTTCTTCTGAAATCGTTCTGCGTGGCTGACCTGTCCGTCAGAGAGCTGCCCCTCTTCCCTCTGCCGGATGTCGTCCTGTTTCCGAGGGATGTCCTACCACTGCACATCTTCGAGTCGCGGTACCGAATGATGTTGCAGAGCGTGCTTGAAGATGATCGCCGCTTTGGCGTGGTGCGCTGGGATCCTCAGACCCAGACCATGGCCACGGTCGGTTGTTGTGCCGAAGTGCTCCAGCATCAGACTGCAGAAGACGGCCGGAGCAACATCGTCACACTGGGTCAACAACGCTTTCGCGTGCTGGATGTGGTGAGAGAAACCCCCTTCCGCACGGCGATGGTGAGCTGGATTGAAGATGAGCCCGTGGAGGATACCGATCAGCTCAACACCCTGGCGCAGTCCGTCGATCAAGCCTTGAAAGACGTCGTCGAACTCACCGGCAAACTCACCGGCTCCGCAGCAGCTCTTCCCGACGACCTTCCCGATCTGCCCCGCGAGCTCTCCTTCTGGATCGGGGCCCATCTTGGAGGCCCCGTCGCAGAACAGCAGCAAGAGCTTCTGGAGCTCACCGACACGAGTGAGCGCCTGCAGCTCGAATTTGAAATGCTGGATGAAACCCGGCGCCAACTGGCAGCACGCACCGTGCTGCGCGACACCCTGGCCAACGTCGACTGATGAGTTCCTCTGCTGTTCTGGGGCTGGTGATCGGCCTGCCCGTGGCGGTGACTGCTGGCGTTCTGCTCTGGGCAAAGCGCAACCGCGCCTATCACTCCAGCGAAAGCGTCGCCGCGGCCTATGACGCCTGGACCGAAGACCGCTTGCTCGAGAACCTCTGGGGCGAGCACGTCCACCTCGGCCATTACGGAGATCCACCGCGCCAGCGGGATTTTCGTGAGGCGAAAGCCGATTTTGTGCATGCCCTCGTGCACTGGAGTGGCCTGGATCGCTTACCACCAGGCACGAAGATTCTTGATGTGGGCTGTGGCATCGGCGGGAGTGCGCGCATCCTGGCCCGCGACTATGGCTTCGATGTGCTGGGCATCAGCATCAGCCCTGCCCAGGTGGCCAGAGCCACGGCCTTGACGCCCGCAGGGCTCAGCTGCCGCTTCGCTGTGATGGATGCCCTTGATCTTCAGCTGGCAGACCAGGAGTTTGATGCGGTGTGGAGCGTGGAGGCCGGACCGCACATGCCCGACAAACAGCGCTATGCCGATGAATTGCTGCGCGTGCTCAAGCCGGGGGGAACATTGGCCGTCGCCGACTGGAACCGGCGCGATCCCAGTGACGGTGCCATGAATCGCCGCGAACGCTGGGTGATGCACCAACTGCTCACCCAATGGGCCCACCCGGAGTTTTCCAGCATCAAAGGATTCCACCGCAATCTGGAGGCCAGCCCTCATCAGCGCGGGACCATCGAGGTGGGGGACTGGACAGAAGCCACCCTTCCCTCTTGGATCGATTCGGTTGTCGAGGGCCTGCGACGCCCTGGAGCCGTACTCAGCCTTGGTCCGTCTGCCGTGCTCCAGGGCCTGCGCGAAACGCCCACCCTGCTGTTGATGCACTGGGCTTTCGCCACCGGTCTGATGCAGTTCGGGGTCTTCCGCACCACCCGTCAGCAAGAGCCATGAGCCAGGCCCCTCCCCTGGTGGATCACACCAGCGGTGAACTGGCGATCACTTGGGAGCAGTACCACCGCTTGATCGAACATCTGGCGGTGCAGGTCCACAACGCCCAAGCCCGTTTTGATCAGG
This sequence comes from Salipiger bermudensis, assembly GCA_964225855.1. Lineage (GTDB taxonomy): Bacteria > Cyanobacteriota > Cyanobacteriia > PCC-6307 > Cyanobiaceae > Synechococcus_C. Next base: position 4,036 of record CAXQPR010000035.1, read on the forward strand.
TCGTGGCCCTCTCCCGCGGTGGCCTGCGCGTGGGCGATGCCTTTTCACGGATGTTCAAAACACCACTGGTGGTGATGGCAGCCAGCAGCTACGAAGGCGAAGATGACCGCGACCAAGGGGCCCTGACGCTTGGCAGCCAACTGGCACACACCTGCACCAAGCTCGGACCAAGGCTCTTGTTAGTGGATGATCTGGCCGACAGCGGCGCCACCTTGATGGCAGCCCACCAATGGCTGGCCGACACCCTCCCGGGAACCGAGGTAAAAACTGCCGTGCTCTGGCGCAAGGCCAGCAGCAACATCCAACCCGACTTCTGGGCCATGGAACTCCCCCACAACCCTTGGGTGCTGCAGCCCTTTGAGCACTGGGATCAGCTGCGCCCCAACGAGCTACAGCCCATCGCCACCAATCAGTCGTCGACCCACTCGTTGCTGGGATAAGCCCCGAACTGGGCCAAGTGCTCACAAAGAGGCATCAGGCGCTCGGTGAGCTGCTGCAGATGGCCGCCTTCGCCAGGGGGTAGCTCCACATCCACAAAAAACACGTATTCACCGAGTTCCCGCTTGGACGGTCTGGATTCAATCCGACTCATGTTGAGGCCCAGATCCGCCACCGCGGCAAGCGCCTCCAAAAGAGCTCCTGGAGCATTGCGGTGCAGCGAGAACGCCAAACTGGCCACATCACCATGGTGGCGCCGCTCACCACGTTGCAGGAACAGAAAACGGGTGCAATTGCCTGCAGCATCGTTGATCGGATAGGCCAGCTCAGTCAGTTCACCCTCCTGATGCAGTGAACGACTGGCGATTGCAGCCCGGAAGCGACTGCCCTTCACCATGCGCGCCGCTTCGGCTGTGGACGTGGTGGCCAACTGCAGTGCATTGGGGAGATGGCGGGCCAACCACCCACTGCACTGAGCAAGAGCCTGCGGATGGGACAACACCTCGGAAATCTCCTCCATCCGACCACTGCTGAGCAAGGCATGACGAATCGGCAACACCAGGGCCCTGCGAATGCAGAGTTCGGGGTTCGACCAAAGCGCATCGAGGCTGGCGGTCACACCCCCTTCCACGGAGTTCTCCACTGGAACCACGGCCGCGTCACAGCGTCCATCGGCCACATGCTCCACGACAGACCGCAAGCCGACACAGGGCACCAAGCGCGCCTCGTCCTGATGCTCGAGCTGAAGCAGCGCCCGCGCCGCCTTCTCTCCGTAGGTGCCCACAGGGCCCAGGAACGCCACAGAGATGGGCATCGATCAGCGCAGACACACTCGATAGGATCATGCCGCGTCAGCCACCGCCCATGCCCCTGGCCTTCAGCGCCAGCCAGAAGCTGGATCTGCCTGTTCAGACCCAGATTGACCGCCTGCCGGCCTACCTGCAGGAAGAGGAGCGGGTGGTGAAGGCCCTACTCGATCCCAGTCAGCTCGAGCGACTTGAGCCCGGGCACTACCGCTACACCGTGACCACGATTCAGGTGTTTCAGCTGAAGGTCAAACCTGTGGTGTCGCTCAACGTGCACAGGGAAGGCCAGACCCTGATCATGCGCGCCGTGGATGCCCAACTCGAAGGGCTGGGTCTAGTGGACGATTTCGCGCTCAGTTTGGAATCCGTGCTGGAAGCGAGCAGCACCGGCCTGAAAGGCGTCGCCACGTTGGGAGTGGAAGTGAGCCAACCCCCCCTGCTGCGTCTGATCCCCCGCAAAGTGCTCGAGAGCACAGGGGAGTCGATTCTGAACGGGATCCTGCTGACCATCAAAGGCCGTGTTGGTCAGCAACTGGTGGGGGACTTCCGCGACTGGTGCAGCTCCCAGCAGGCGGCCTGACGTCAGCCTGGGGGGAGCACCTTCTTCAGGAAAGAACGCCGATGCATGGCCGTCGGGCCTCGGGTCAGTAGGGCCTGGCGATGCACGGCCGTGCCGTAGCCGGCATGGCGTTCCAATCCGTAACCCGGGAACCGTTCCGAGAGGCGACGGATCAGTGCATCGCGTGCTTCCTTGGCCAGCACGCTGGCCGCAGCGATCGCGGCCTTGCTGCTGTCTCCCCGCACAATCGTCTGTTGCGGGTGTGGCCAGAGCCGCAGGGGCAGCACCCCATCAACCAGCACCAGGTCGGGCTGCTGGGGCAGCCGTTGCAGCGCACGCAACATGGCCAGTTCGGTGGCCCTCCGGATGCCGTGGTCATCGATTTCCCGAGCTGAAGCTTGGCCCAAAGCCCAGGCCTCAGCAGCTTCTTCGATCAGGGGGACAAGCCTGGCCCGGCGACGGGCCGTCAAGGCCTTGCTGTCGGTGAGTCCTTCACCGGTCAGCGCAGAGGCAGCAGCCTCGGAGAGCACAACTGCAGCAGCAAAAACGGGGCCAAACCAACAGCCCCGTCCAACCTCATCCACTCCCGCTTCCCAGGCCACCATCTCGGGGCCTCAATCAGTCAGCAACAGCAGCTGACGAACGGCGGCGGCGGCGGCGTGGTTCCTGATCTCCAGCGTCGGCATCGCTATCAGTCGTCACCACCTGAGGCGCCGCCGGTGTCGCGACAGTCACGGAAACGGGAGCAGCAGCGGCCGTCACGGAAGACGACACGGAAGCCGTCGCGGCGTCATCAGGAGCCGGCGTGATCGTGATTGATGGCTCGTCAAAACTGGACGTTGTTGCCTCCAGAGGGGTGATTTCCACCAACAGCGGTGTGGAGGGTTCGGATGCGGAACTGCTTCCTTTGGTCGAACCTTCACTGGCACCACTGGACCGGGCGCCTCCGGTACGACCACCGCCGCGGCCACCGCGCCGACGACGACGGTTGGAGCTGGCCGCCAGCTGTTGACGGGCCTGCTCGAGCACCTCATCCTCACTTTCGCCGGGACGCACCACCCGGACCATCAGGTTGTCACTGTCGGGCGGTGCATCGAGCAGCAGAGCCGGGTTGAGGCCCAGCCAGCCAAACACCTGCTCCTGCTCATCACTCATGGGCACCGCCACGAGTTCCGGCTCAGGACGACGCACGGGAGCCTCGACAGCCGCGCTGAGCGAACCAGCATTGGACTCCAAAGACGTTGCTGTGACGTCATCAGCCTTCGTGGACGAATCCACCCCGTCATCAAGAGCCGAGACAACCGCAACTGCTGCGCGACCCCGACCGCCACGGCGGCGGCGCCCCCCGGACTCAGTGGACGGAGCAACTTCGGCACGGGCCGAGGCGGCCGAACGCACGAGACCGGTCGCCGCAGCCAGGGGCTGCATCAGATCTTTCCCGGGCAGCACCGCGACATGACCCAGGCCACCGCAGCTGGGGCAAGCGCGTCCGAACAATTCGTAGATGTTCTGACCTTGGCGTTTGCGTGTGAGCTCCACCAGGCCCAGTTCAGACAGCTGAGCGATCTGGGGGCGCGCTGCGTCATCTCGAATCGCCGCGGTGAAATGCTCCAACAGCTGAAGCTGATCACGCCGGGAATCCATGTCGATGAAGTCGACAATGATCACGCCACCGATGTTGCGCAGCTTGAGCTGGCGGGCAATTTCAACAGCCGCTTCGCAATTGGTCCAAAGCACCGTTTCCCGGGCATTGGCCGAACGGGTGAATGAACCGGAGTTCACATCGATCACCGTGAGCGCCTCGGTGGGCTCGATGATCACGTAACCGCCGGAAGGTAGATCCACACGAGGCTTGAGGGCATCGCGGATCGCGGCGTTGACCTTGAAATGCTCGAGGATCTCAGCGGGTTCGCTGTGGGCCTCAACCAAGACATTGTGATCGTCCTGGCCCAGGAAATCACGCACCCGATCGACAGCGCCGGGATCGTCGAGCACCACCCGCACCAGGTCGGGACCGGCGTGGTCACGCAGGATGCGATGGATGAAATCTTCATCGCGGTTGAGCAGCACCGGTGGCACCGCCGACTCGGCCGCCTTCTGGATGGCCTCCCACTGGCGCAGAAGCGTCTCGAGGTCGTCAATCAGCAACTCCTCGCTGACACCTTCCGCCTCAGTGCGAATCAACAGACCGGCACCAGGAGGTTTCACCAGAACCCCAAGGGCCCGCAGACGGTTGCGCTCCCCTTCCGCAGAAATCCGCCGGGAGATGTTCACCCCCTGGCCGCTGGGCTGAAGCACCAGGTAACGACCCGGCAAGGCCAGATTGCCTGTGAGGCGGGGACCCTTGGTGCCGGTGGGCTCTTTCATCACCTGAACCAGCACTTTCTGGCGCGGTTCCAGAAGCTCCGTGATGCCTGCGGCTCCTTTCTTCAGCCGCAAAGGGCCTAAATCCGTGACGTGAATAAAGCCGTTTTTTTCACTCTCGCCGATGTTCACAAAGGCGGCATCGATGCCAGGAAGCACGTTCTCAACCGTGCCCAGATACACATCGCCAATTTGATAGCGACCCTGGGCAACGATCAGTTCATCAACCCGTTCATCAGAGAGCACCGCTGCGATCCGCAGCTGCTCGGCGATGATGATCTGTTGAGGCATGGAAAAGTGGGTGGATCGCCCGCAGGGGCGTGGATCCGATCGAAGACACGCGGTCTATCGGTCGGGTGAAAGAAAAATTGAGGCCGTAGCCGTGGAATGAGACGGAGTAATGACTCCTCTGTGAATCTGCACTCGGCTCCAACGCTGACGGGTCGGAGTACCAGAGGCGATGGGCCTCTCGTTCCTCAGGATCTGGGAATGGAAAGACCGGGACGCGGCAGTGGCGCAAACGCCCAAAGCCTTTCGTCTTGAAGTCAACCTAGCACCGGGGTTCTTTGTTCACTGCAGCAGCAGAGCAAGACGTTGCACCCGATCCATCTGCAGATCCTGGTTGAGCTGCTCCTGCAACCAATGCTGAATCTGAGATGGCTTGAGGCTGCGCCCCATGGCATCGATCGCAGCGTGCAGCTCCAGATCGGCCACCAGGCCATCGGCGCCATCGCAGGGTTGACAACGCAGATCAAGCAGCGAAGGTCGACAATCCCGTTCCCGAGGCCGTCCCTTCTTGTCGGTGTCGTGCCACATCAACTGACCGCTGTCCATCAGGCCCTGACAAGCCATCGCAACAGCCGCAACAAACGCGCCCCCGCTGCCATCACTGCTGCGATCACTGCTGCGATCACTGGATGCCGGTGACAGGCTGAATCGCCATTGGGCCGAGGCCAAACGTTGCGAGAGGCTGGGCTCCGACACAGGCACCGTCTGGGCTGACAACAACCGGAAGTCGTCGGGGAGGGTCTGTTGCCATACCTGCATCACCTCTTCAGGGTCCATCACCTTCAGAAACTCCAGATCCATCCATTCGCCATGGGCTTCCACCCCGAGGGGGAGAGCGAGGGCCAGCTGAAGCCGGGGGAGAGGGTGAAAACCACCGGTAAAACTCACCGGAAGCCCGGAACGGCGCAGGGATCGCTCGAGCATGCGCACCACATCCAGGTGGCTGAGCAACGCCATCGCTCCGGTCTTGCTGAACTGGAAACGCACCCGGAAAACCCGCTCACTGGCCGGTGCCTGGGTGGGCACCTGGGTGGGGATCACTGGTGGAGGCACGACCACGTTGTGACCCAGATCAGGACCACACACCCCGCAGGTGCTGCAGCCATCAAAAGAACAATCAGGCACCACAGCTGCCGCCAGCGCCCGCTGCAGATCCTCCGCCAGCCAGCTTTTTTCAATGCCTGAGTCAATGTGATCCCAGGGCAACGGCTGGGCACAGAAACTGTCGAGATCCTCCGGGCTCAGGGCATTGGCCGCGCCCCAGCCCCCCAGCTCCAGCTCGCGGTAACGCCCGTCCAATCCGGCAGCAGCGATGGCACCGGTCCAGGCCTCGTAGGTGCGATCCAACGCTTCAAACCAGGCATCCATGCCCGCGCCGGCCCGCCAAGCAGCCTCGATCACTGGAGCCAAACGGCGATCGCCACGACCAACGAAGTCCTCCATCGCCGACAGACGGACATCCGTGAAGTTGAAACGCACCCCACGCAACCGGCGAGTGGCATCCCGCAGCAAGGCCTGCCGACGCTGAAATTCAGCGGTGGAAACGCTGTGCCACTGGAAAGGCGTGTGGGGCTTCGGCGTGAAATTACTGATGGTGATGTTGAGGCTCAGCCGCCCCAGATCTCTGCACCGCTGCTGGAGCATCACACAGGTGTCGGCGATGCCGAGCACATCGGCGTCGGTCTCACCCGGGAGGCCGATCATGAAATAGAGCTTCACCTTGCGATAGCCGTTCTGCATCGCCGTGCGGATGCCATTCAGCAGGTCGTCATCCGTCAGTCCTTTGTTGACGATGTCGCGCAGGCGCTGGGTGCCGGCCTCAGGAGCGAAGGTGAGCCCGGCCTGACGGCCACCACCGAGGATGTGGGCGATGTCGTCGTCAAACCGGTCCACCCGCTGGCTGGGAAGCTGCAGCGTCACGTTCTGATCCGCCAGCCGATTGCGCAGCTCCACCCCAACGGCCGGAAGCGCCAGATAGTCGCTGCAACTCAGCGAGAGCAACGAAAAATCGCTGTAACCGGTCTGTTTCATGCCGGTTTCAACCGCTTCAATCACCGCCTCGGGCTCAACATCGCGAGCAGGCCTGGTGAGCATGCCCGGCTGACAAAAGCGACATCCCCGGGTGCAACCGCGACGGATCTCCACCGTGAGCCGGTCGTGCACCGTCTCCACATGGGGAACAAGACCCATGGCGTAGTGGGGCATGGGCGTGGCCACCCGCCGCAGCGGGCGAGATGGCAGCTCGGGGTGCAACGGCTCCACCGTGACCCCATCCGCACCGGGCACGTACAGAGAGGGCACATAGACCCCAGGCACCTGCGCCAGATCACGCAGCAGGCGTGAACGGGACCAACCGGCGGCCTTCGCTTCCGCCACCACCAGACCGATCTCCGGCAGCAGCTCCTCCCCATCGCCAAGGGCGATGAAATCAAAGAAGGCCGCATAGGGCTCGGGGTTGCTGGTGGCGGTTGGACCACCGGCAAAGATCAGCGGTGGTGCCTCGGGATCGCTGAGGGGGAGATCGCCGCGGTCAGCAGCGCGCAGAGGCACGGCCGCCAGTTCCAACAGTTCCAGGATGTGGGTAGCCCCGAGCTCGTAGCTGAGGCTGAAGCCGAGACTGTCGAAAGCCGGCAAGGGACGCCGACTCTCAACCGCAAACAACGGCTGCTGCCGCTCCCGCAACCGCTCCGCCAGATCCGGGGCCGGCAGATAGGCACGGTCACAAAGCTGACCGGGAACGGCGTTGAGAATCGAATACAGAATGATGTGGCCCAGATTGCTGGAGCCCACCTCGTAGATCTCGGGATAAGTAAGAGCCCAGCGCACACAAGCAGTCGACCAATCGCGGGGCTCGACCCCCAGTTCGTGGCCCATGTAGCGGGCAGGTCGATTGATGCCGGCATTCACCAGGCTGTCGAAATCGACCGGCTCCAGACTCGGGGACGCGACGGTCATGACCAGCAGGGCAGTGATTCCATCGTATGGACCGACCGCAAACCGACAGCACGCCGCGCCGCGTAGCAGGATGCCGGGCAAGACATCCTGTTATTCCGTGGTTCAGGTCAACAGCAACTACCTCAAACTCAAGGCCGGATACCTTTTCCCCGAGATTGCAAGGCGGGTCAAGGCCTTCAGCGAGGCCACCCCTGATGCAGCGTTGATCCGTCTGGGCATCGGCGATGTCACCGAGCCCCTGCCCCTCGCTTGCCGCGAGGCGATGAAGGCAGCCGTCGACGAGATGGGCACCAACGCGGGCTTTCACGGTTACGGCCCGGAGCAGGGCTACGGCTGGCTGCGAGAAGCCATCGCCAAGCACGATTTCCAGTCACGTGGCTGCGAGATCAGTGCCGAAGAGATCTTTGTCTCCGATGGTTCGAAGTGCGATAGCAGCAACATCCTCGACATCCTGGGCAGCGGCAATCGCATCGCCGTCACCGACCCGGTGTATCCCGTTTACGTCGACAGCAATGTGATGGCGGGCCGCACCGGCGACGCCGGCGACAACGGTCGCTACGGCGGTCTGACCTATCTGCCGATCAGTGCCGAAAACGGGTTCACCGCCCAGATCCCCAGCGAGCCGGTGGACCTGATCTACCTGTGCTTCCCCAACAACCCCACAGGCGCGGTGGCCACCAAGGCTCAGCTCAAAGCCTGGGTGGATTACGCCCGTGCCAACAAGGCGCTAATCCTGTTTGACGCGGCCTATGAGGCCTTCATCCAGGACCCCGAACTGCCGCATTCCATCTATGAGATTGAGGGTGCTCGCGAGTGCGCCATCGAGTTCCGCTCCTTCTCGAAGAACGCCGGTTTTACCGGCACCCGCTGTGCTCTCACCGTGGTGCCCAAGGGGCTGAAAGGAAAAGCTGAAGACGGCTCCGACGTTGAACTCTGGGGCCTGTGGAATCGTCGTCAGAGCACCAAGTTCAACGGGGTGAGCTACATCATCCAGCGTGGTGCTGAGGCGGTCTATTCCGATCAGGGCCAACAAGAGATCAAAGCGCTGGTGGGCTTCTACATGGAGAACGCTGCGATCATTCGCCGGGAACTGAGTGCCGCAGGCATCGAGGTGCATGGCGGGGAGCATGCTCCCTACGTCTGGCTGAAAACCCCAGCTGGCATGGACTCCTGGGGCTTCTTCGATCACCTGCTCAACAAAGCCCATGTGGTGGGAACCCCTGGCAGCGGCTTCGGTGCTGCCGGTGAGGGTTATTTCCGACTCTCCGCGTTCAACAGCCGCGCCAATGTGGACGAGGCCATGCGCCGGATCCGCGCCCTCTGAGCCAGCGATCCCTCCCCACCGACCCCGGGGGGAGGGATTCCTCCTCCAATCCCGCCACGTAGATTGAGACCTTCGAAGCGAGCTGGCCATGGCGGTGAACACCACGAGCCCAGGCCCCGGTGGGGCTGCCGTTCTCGACAAACAGGCCGAACGCGTCCGCAAGCGGTCACCCCGCTACAAGGTGCTCCTGCACAACGATCCCGTGAACACCATGGAATACGTGGTGAGCACCCTTCAGCAGGTGGTTCCCCAGCTGAGTGAACAGGATGCGATGGCCGTGATGCTGGAAGCCCACAACTCAGGCGTCGGTCTGGTGATCGTCTGCGACCTCGAACCGGCTGAGTTCTACTGCGAAACCCTCAAGGCCAAGGGACTGACCAGCACGCTGGAGCCAGAGAGCTGAACAGCCCTCGTTTTCACCCGGTTTGGACCAGCTGGCTCAGCCAACGCCGGCGCTGGATCCCCACCGTCACTCTGATTCCAGTGCTCTACGGCCTGGGCTGGCTGGTGATGCAACCGGTGGCTCGCCTGCTGCCCGCCCTACCGACCGCCAGCCGAGACCTGCTGGGAACAGTGATCAGTTTTGTGCTGTTCCTGGTCGTGCTGCCGAGCTGGGTGCGCATCCGCTGGAGCACCCGTCACCCCTGGAAGCAACTGGGACTGCAGCGACCCAACGAAGCGCCGGCCAATGGCGTGGGATTGGTCTTTGGCCTGACGTCTGCCGCGGGCCTTCTGCTGCTGATCAGCCTGATCAGCTTCGCTGGCCGCTGGGCCTACTGGCTGGGGGATGTCGGACCAGGACAGTGGTTGAACGCACTGTTGCTCTGCTTCGGCGTGGGCCTGGCCGAAGAACTGCTGTTCCGCGGATGGCTCTGGGGAGAACTGACGCTGCTGATCGGTGCGCGTCGTGCCGTGCCGGCCCAGGCTCTGATTTTCAGCCTGGTCCACACCCGTTTCAACCTCGGGGTCTGGCCCATGCTCGGGCTCCTGATCGGACTCTTCCTGCTGGGGATGGCACTGGCCACCCGTCGACGCCTTGATCAGGGATCACTGTGGGGCTGCGTCGGACTGCACGGCGGTCTGGTTGGAGGCTGGTTCGTGCTGCAGGCGGGACTGCTGCAGTGGTCGCCACAAGCACCGCTCTGGCTGGTCGGCCCAGGGGGTAATCCCCTCGGAGGCCTGGTGGGAATTCTGGCGATGGGCTTGCTGCTGGGGGTTCAACTGACAGCGTTAGCGAGGGCAGCGCGTCCCTGAACGGGCGCGCGCAGAGCCTCATCGAGAGGCGCTTTGCCGTAATCCCTCTCAAGCAGATCGATCACCGTGCGACCGAAGTTGCTGGGATCACGATCAAATGCTTCCAAACAAATCCGACCAAAGGTGCTGCCCATGGGCTCGGGATTCCAGAGCAGCTTGCGGGCTGTCCAGGGCATCATGCTCATCGGGTTGTAGCCCGGTTTGATCAAGCCCTGATCGAAGCCGTACTGCTCGAGATGGGTGTGCGGCTGCAGGCCGATGAAAAAGATGGCGGGCTCGACACGATCGGCACCGAAGATCCGCTCCATCTCACGGTGATAGGCCACGGTCTGGCGAATCGTCTCCGGCCGCTCGTCAATCACATTGAAGGAGTAGTTGACCGACACGTGATCATGAAAACCGGCAGCCGCCAACATGCGGCAGCTCTCGAGCACAGTGCGCAGGTTGTAGCCCATGCGCATCTTGCGAACGAGCTCCTGGGAGCCTGACGTGATGCCGATCTCGAAGTAGCTCATGCCGGTCTCCACCATCAGCTGCGCCAACTCCGGATCCAGGTTGTCGGCACGGATATAGGCAGCCCAGCGAATCCCCGTCAGCCCCTCCGCCTTAACCGCCCGCAAAAGCTCCTTCGCATCCTCGATATAGCGGCGAGCCGGAATGAACTGAGCGTCGGTGAACCAGAAGCCTCGAACTCCCCTGTCGTAAAGCTGACGCATCTCCTTGACGACCTCAGCCACCGGGTTGAGGCGCACCTGCTTGCCCTCCACCACGGTGTAGACGCAATAGCAACAGTTATGGGGGCAGCCGCGTTTGGTCTGCACGCCCACGTAGAAATCACCGCCTTCCAGATACCAATCGAGCTGAGGCCAGATCGAGGCGATGTAGTCGTAATCGCAAGCTGTTTTGGGCCGACTCTCCGGCTGCTCATGGATCAATCCAGGGCGAGGAGACTCACCCACCACAAAGCAACGCTCCTGAGCCAGCGAGCCGCCTGAAAGCAATTTCTCGAGCAGGGGCTCCCCCTCGCCCAGCGAGACGATCGTGCCCTTGGGCAGGGAACGGCCCAGCTGCTCGTAGAACACGCTCACCGCACCACCACCCAACACGGCACGCGCAGCCGGGTGATGACGCCTGGCCATCTGCAGGCCCTGACTCACCAAGCGCTGGTTACGCCAAAGCTCGCCGTAGTGGCTGGTCATCAAGCGCAGCCCTCCGAGGGCACCCCGCAAACGCTTCAACGGATTGCGGGCGTAAAACACCTCAAAGGAGTTCTGGAGCGGATTACCACCGCGGCCATCCACGGGTGCATAAATCTGAATATCCCGCCACGAGAACACCAACAACGTGGGGCGAAATTGATCGACCACGGTGCGCAGCACCCGCTCCACATCCAGAACGGGCAGCGCAGCCAGATCAAGAATCCGTTGCGGCAACCCTGGAAAACACTTGTGCAGATGGTCGGCCAGATAAATCGGGCCGATCGGGAAGATCGGGTTGCACGGAAGACGTACCAGCAGGACGCGCTCCCCTGCCGCGGGTGCTTGAGCTGAAGACGACGGAGCGGTAACCATGCAGCGGGTCGCGGCGTCTCAGCAGCGGCTCAAACATGGATTGACGCTAACAATCGCTGGCACCTCACAGCGACTCATTGGCCGCGGACTCGCCTGTCGCCCATCGCCCGCGAAAGAAGTCTCATTTGCGTTACAACGCTCAATCTTCCGTTACACTGCGTATCGGCAGGGCTTCCTGCCCTTCCGTATCCCGTCTCTTCGGAGACCTTCTTTTCCGTTCTCATGAC